>NZ_JALLGL010000068.1 GCF_023072675.1 Streptomyces sp. XM83C | reverse complement strand
ACGCCCGTCCGGCCGCGTGCGTGGTGACGCCCGGCGGGCCGACAAATCCCAAACAGGACAGTCGAGACGTCAGTCAGGCGAGGGGTCAGACCCACCAGCGGCGTCACCACGTCACATCCTCACTGTCCAGGCGAGGTAGGCGCCGAGGACGGAGACGATCAGTCCGACGCTGATGAAGACGCGGCCCCAGGTGCCGACGGCGTCCTCCAGGACGCCGGCCATGGAGGGCTGGCGCAGGTCGGCGATCTCGGCCATCGGCATGATGCCGTACGAGACGATCGTGACGGAGGCGAAGACGGCGAAGACGCTGAGGAAGCCGAGGACGGTGGCCTTGCCGACGTCGGAACGGCGCTTTGCGTGCCGGGAGTAGACGCTTGCGCCCTCCACGCCGAGGAAGACGAAGACGGTCGCGAGCATCGTGCCGCGCACCTGGGTGAAGAGGGAACCGGCGTAGTCGGCGCCGCGCCAGTTGTCCGCGAAGACGTCGGCGTCGAAGTACACCAGGGCGAGGAGGACGAACACGAGGATGGGGACGAGCTTCGCCACCGTGACGATCTTGTTGATGGCGGTGGCTTCCTTCACGCCGCGCCGGATCATCCAGAAGAACGCCCACAGTCCGGCGGAGGACAGCACGACGGCCACGGCGGTGTTGCCCTCGCCGAGTTCGGGCCAGATCGCGCCGATCGTCGACATGATGAGCACCCAGTAGGTGACGTTGCCGACGCAGGCGCTGGCCCAGTAGCCGAAGGCGGAGAAGAAGCCCATGTACTCGCCGAAGCCGGCCTTGGCGTAGGCGTACACGCCGGCGTCGAGGTCGGGGCGGCGCACGGCCAGCAGCTGGAAGATGAACGCCAGCATCAGCATGCCGGTGCCGGCCACGGCCCAGGCGATGAGAGCGCCGGCGACGCCGGTCTCCTCGGCGAACCGCCGCGGCAGGGAGAAGACTCCGGCCCCGACCATCGACCCGACGACCATGGCCGCCATCGTCAGCAGGGACAGCTTGGCGGTGGGCAGGTCCCGGGGCTCGGCCTCGGTGCTGGTGGCCTGCGACATGGCGTCCTTCCGGCCGGACACGACATCACGACGTGCACTCTCGGGACAATGTAGATATTTCCCGTTCGTCCTGCATGTCCGGGGCGTTGGCCGTGGGCCGGGCGGGTGCCGGGGCGCTGCGGGTCAGTTCAGGGTCACCTGGAGCAGTTCGGTGATGCGGCGGGACGCCTTGCGGGCCTCGGTCTCGGGGTCGCCTCCGGAGAGCACGGCCGTCATGTACGCCTTGATGGGGTTGTCGGCCTCCACCACGGCCCATTCCGGGGTGCTGGGCGTGGCCCGCCCCTGTGCCGCGCCCTTGGCCATGGCGGCGACGCCCTCCTCGCCGGCGACGGCGTCGGCGAGGTCGGCCTTGTTGGGGACGTAGTCCATGGTCCGGGCCAGCTCGCTGTTCCACTTCTCGCCGGTGAGCGCGTCGACGACGGCGAGGGCGCCCTCACGGTCGTCGGTGTTGCGCGGCACGATCAGGTCGGAGCCGCCGGTGAAGACGCTGCCGGGCCGGTCGGCGGTCGGGCCGGGCACGGGAAAGAAGCCGAGCTTGCCCTCCAGGTCCGGGTTCTGCGCGAGGATCGCGCGGGCCAGTCCCGGTACGGCGATGATCTGGGCGACGGCACCGCGGGCGAAGACGTCCGCCTGGGGCGGGTGTTCCTCGTCGGCGGCGACGGGTCCCTCGCCGAGGGCCTGGAGGCGGCGGTAGAAGTCCATGCCGCGCAGGGCGGCCGGGGTGTCGAGGGCGCCCTTCCAGCCGCCGTCGCGCTCCTCGGCCAGCTCGCCGCCCTCGTCCCAGATGAACCCGGAGAGGGTGTACCAGTCCTGGCCGGCGAGGTAGATGCCCTGTGCCGGGCCCTCGTCGAGCCGGGCTGTGGCGTCCAGCCATTCGGCGCGGGTGCGCGGCGGGGTCTTCACGCCGGCCTCGGCGAAGAGGTCCTTGCGGTAGATGACGACGCGGTTGGCCGCGTACCAGGGGATGCCGTACTGGGTGCCCCGGAGCCGCCCGGGTTCGGCGAGGCCGGGCAGCCAGCGGTCGCCGCCCCAGTCCCGCAGCGATTCCAGGGTCAGATCGAGCAGCCCGCCCTTGTCGACGTACTGCGGCACCTGGGTGTTGCCGACCTCGATGACGTCGGGCAGATCCTCGCCGGCCGCGCTCTCGCCGGAGCCCGCCTTGAGGGCGGCCTGCACCTTGGGGCCGATGCCGGTCCATTCCTGGATGCGGATGTCGAGGTCGAGGTCGGTGTGGGTGCGTTCGAAGTCCTCGGTGAAGCGGCGCAGGAAGTCCGGTGAGGCGCTGTCCTTCATCAGCCACACGGTGACGGTACGGCGCCCTCCCCCGTCGCCCTGCGGCATCAGACCGCAGCCGGTGAGCAGGGAGGCGGACACGCAGACGAGGGCGAGCAGGCGGCGGCGCACGAGAGGTCTCCCGGGGTCCTGGGCGGGTCCTGCGGACAGGGCCCCTGCCGCGCCATGGAGCGACGGCAGGGCGAACAGCCCGACGTGGGGGGACGAGCACGGCTCGCTCGAACGGGTGTGCTGGATTTTGGTATGGACCAATCCCCGGGTCAAGGGGTTCCCCGGGGTAGCCCCCGACGCCTCGCGCTCCGCCGCAGCCTGGGGCACGGTGGAGTGACGCGTGCCACACGCGCTGTTGTCCCCGCGGAGAGGAGCACCCGTATGTCGAACCACACCTACCGGGTCACCGAGATCGTCGGCAGTTCGCCCGACGGCGTCGACCAGGCCGTGCGCAACGCGATCAGCCGTGCCTCGCAGACCCTGCGCAACCTGGACTGGTTCGAGGTGACACAGGTGCGCGGCCAGCTGGAGAACGGGCAGATCGCGCACTGGCAGGTCGGCCTGAAGGTCGGTTTCCGTCTGGAGGACGACTGAGGCGCACCGGGGCTGCCCGGTGCCGCCGGGCGACCCCGGGGTCGCCGGGGTCGCCGGGGCTCCCCGCGTCCCCGGGTCCCCCGGGTCCCGGACCCGTGGCCGGTGCGGTCCGGTGCGCCGCGCCGGCCGCGCCGCAAAAGCCGTGGAGGGCGGACCGCGCCGCGTGCTTGCATGGCCGCATGGTGTCCTCCGACCGGCTGGCGGCCTTCGCCGCGCTCTCCTTCCTGCTGATCATCGTGCCCGGCCCGAGTGTGCTGTTCGTGATCGGGCGGGCGCTCGCGCAGGGGCGCCGGGCCGCGCTGACGACCGTCGCGGGCAACACGCTCGGCGCGTACGTCCTCGTCGCGGCGGTGGCGCTCGGCGTCGGGGCGGTGGTGGAGCGCTCCGTCCTCGTGTTCACCGCGCTGAAGCTCGCCGGCGCCGCCTGTCTGGTGTATCTGGGGGTGCGCGCCTGGCGGGAGCGGGGCGAGCTGCGGGCCGCGTTCGCCGAGGCGCAGCCGGCGGCGCGGGGCGGGCGGCGCACCTTCCTGGAGGGGTTCTTCGTCGGCGTGTCCAACCCGAAGACCATCGTGTTCTTCGCCGCCGTGCTGCCGCAGTTCGTCGACCGCGACGCGGGCCGCTCCACGCTCCAGATGCTGCTGCTCGGCCTGGTGTTCAACGTCATCGCGCTGGTCTCCGACAGCGTGTGGGGGCTCGTCGCGGCCACTGCCCGCGACTGGTTCGGCCGTTCCCCGCGCCGGCTCTCGATGGTCGGCGGCGCGGGCGGGCTGACGATGATCGGGCTGGGTGTCACGGTGGCGGCGACGGGCCACGCCGACTGACCGTCCCCGCCGGGCGCCGGACGTCCCTTCCGGCGGCGGCCGTCCGTTCCGGTGCCGGCCGTCCGAGGGATTGCCGAGCGCGCCGGGCGTTGAACCGTACATGAGTTCCCCGATCGCCCGGACCCCGTTCTCGATCCTCGACCGCGCCCGTATCCGTGCGGGGCACACCGCCGCCGAGGCGGTGCGTGACACCGTGCGCCTGGCCCGGGAGGCGGAGCGGCTGGGGTCAGCAGGTTCTGGGTGGCCGAGCATCACGCGGTGGCGGGCTCGGCTCCGACGGTGCCGGCGGCGGCCGTGGCCGGTGCGACACGCACGATCCGGGTCGGCACGGGCGGGGTGCCGCTGCCGCCCGTGCCGAGGAGGTCGAGCGGCGGGCGATGACCGGGCGGGCGCGCGGCCTGTACGAGGCCGGGCTCGCCGGGCACATCGCCGGCACCGAGGAGCAGGTCGCCGGTGAGCTGGAGGCGCTGCTGGAGGAGACCGGCGCCGACGAGGTCCTCGTCACCACCAGCACGTACGACCGTGAGGCGCTGCCGGACTCCTACCGGCGGCTCGCCGCCGTCACCGGGAGGGCGCCGGTCGTGGGGCCGGTGCACGCGGGCGCGTAGGATCGCAGGGTTTGTCCGGTGCGGGGCCGCTTCCCGGTGCCGGCGAGAAACGTGAAGCGCCACGGAGCAGCCCCTATGCACAGCCCGCACGACCCGCACGGCCCGTACGACTCCCACGATCCCTGCGTCCGGGTGCGCGGCGCCCGTGAGCACAACCTGCGCGACGTGGACGTCGACATCCCCCGGGACGTCGTCGCCGTGTTCACCGGGGTGTCCGGCTCGGGCAAGTCGTCGCTGGCGTTCGGCACGGTGTACGCGGAGGCTCAGCGCCGTTACTTCGAGTCGGTGGCGCCGTACGCGCGGCGGCTGATCCACCAGGTGGGCGCGCCGAAGGTCGACGAGATCACGGGGCTGCCGCCCGCGGTCTCGCTGGAGCAGCGCCGTTCCGCGCCGACGTCGCGGTCGTCGGTGGGCACGGTGACGAACCTGTCCAACTCGCTGCGGATGCTGTTCTCCCGCGCGGGCGATCATCCGCCGGGGGCCGAGCGGCTGGACTCGGACGCGTTCTCCCCGAACACCGCCGCCGGTGCCTGCCCCCAGTGCCAGGGTCTCGGGCAGGTGCACACGACGACGGAGGAGCTGCTGGTCCCGGACCCGTCGCTGTCGATCCGGGAGGGGGCGATCGCGGCGTGGCCGGGGGCGTGGCAGGGCAAGAACCTGCGGGACATCCTCGACGCGCTCGGCCACGACGTGGACCGGCCGTGGCGGGAGCTGCCCGCGAAGGACCGTGAGTGGATCCTGTTCACGGACGAGCAGCCGGTGGTGACCGTGCACCCGGTGCGGGACGCCGACCGGATCCAGCGGCCGTACCAGGGCACGTACATGAGCGCCCGGCGCTGGGTGATGAAGACGTTCGCGGAGTCGAAGAGCGCCACGCTGCGGGCGAAGGCCGAACGGTTCCTGACGAGTGCCCCGTGCCCGGCGTGCGGGGGGCGCAGACTGCGTCCGGAGGCGCTGGCGGTGACCGTCGGCGGCCGGACGATCGCCGAGCTGGCGGCGCTGCCGCTGTCGGAGCTGGTGGCGGCGCTCGGCACCCCGGCGTCCGAGACGGCGCGGGTCCTCGTGGAGGATCTGCGGTCACGGATCGCGCCGGTGGTCGAGCTGGGCCTCGGCTATCTCAGCCTCGACCGGGCGACGCCCACTCTGTCGGCGGGCGAGTTGCAGCGGCTGCGGCTCGCCACCCAGCTGCGGTCGGGGCTGTTCGGGGTGGTGTACGTGCTGGACGAGCCGTCGGCGGGGCTGCACCCGGCGGACACGGAGGCCCTGCGGACGGTGCTGGAGCGGCTGAAGGCGGCGGGGAACTCGGTGTTCGTGGTGGAGCACCATCTGGACGTGGTGCGCGGCGCGGACTGGCTGGTCGATGTGGGGCCGGGTGCCGGGGAGCACGGCGGGCGCGTGCTGCACAGCGGCCCGCCGGCCGCGCTGGCGGGCGTGCCGGAGTCGGCGACGGCCCGCTACCTCTTCGGGCGGAGGTCCGCGCCGGCGCGTGAGGTGCGGGAGCCGCGGGGGTGGCTGACGGTGGGTCCGGTGATCCGGCACAACCTGCGCGGGGTGACGGCCGAGTTCCCGCTCGGGGTCTTCACGGCGGTGACGGGGGTGTCCGGGTCGGGGAAGTCCACCCTGATCGGGGAGATCCGCGAGGAGCTGCCCGGTGTGGGCCGGCTGGTCGAGGTGGACCAGAAGCCGATCGGCCGTACGCCGCGCTCCAATCCGGCCACCTACACGGGCCTGTTCGACGTCGTGCGGAAGCTGTTCGCGGCCACGGACGAGGCGGTCGCACGCGGGTACGGCGTGGGCCGGTTCTCCTTCAATGTGCCGGGCGGGCGGTGCGAGACCTGCCAGGGCGAGGGTTTCGTCGGCGTGGAGCTGCTGTTCCTGCCGAGCACGTACACACCGTGCCCGGAGTGCGGCGGCGCCCGGTACAACGCGAAGACGCTTCAGGTGACGTACCGGGGGCGGAGTGTCGCCGAGGTGCTGGACCTGACGGTGGAGGCCGCCGTGGAGTTCTTCGCGGATGTGCCGGCCGCGGCCCGTCCGCTCGGCGCGCTCCTCGACGTGGGTCTCGGCTATCTGCGGCTGGGGCAGCCCGCGACGGAGCTGTCGGGCGGTGAGGCGCAGCGCATCAAGCTCGCGGCGGAGCTTCAGCGCGGGCGGCGCGGGCACACCCTGTATCTGCTGGACGAGCCGACGACGGGCCTCCACCCGGCCGATGTGGAGGTGCTGATGCGCCGGCTGCACGCGCTGGTGGACGCGGGCAACACGGTCGTCGTCGTCGAGCACGACATGGATGTGGTGGCCGGCGCGGACTGGGTGGTCGATCTGGGTCCGGGCGGCGGTGACGCGGGCGGACGGATCGTCGCCGCCGGTGCCCCGGCCGAGGTCGCGCGGGCGGAGGGCAGTGCCACCGCGCCCTATCTGGCCCGCGCGCTCGGCTCCCGGCCGTGACGGCCGGTCAGGCGGCCGGTTTGCAGCGGGCGAGCCAGGCAGCGGCCTCCTCGGGCGCGAGGACGCGCTCCAGCGTCAGATCGCCGGTCATGTGCGGGAAGAACCGTCCGGCGGGCCACATCCGCCGGTAGGGCGGCGGGTCCAGCACGAGCAGTCGTACGCCGTCCACGACGGGTATGTCGCTGGGGGTGCCCTCGTTCCACACCCACTGCCCGTCGGGGCCGACCAGGTTGAACGAGCCGACCGTGTCCACCTGGCCCGGCTGGTCGCGGCAGACGGCCGCCTCCTGGGCGGAGGGCGCGTGGCCGGGGACGTGGCCGCCACCGACGAGGACGTCGGCGAGGAGGGTGTGCAGCTGGAAGTTGTCGCCGATGCCGGTCATCCGCAGCGCGTACCCGGTGCCGGTGGGGCGGTGCAGGGCGATGACGGGTTCGTCGTCGAGGACGAGCAGGGCGTAGGCGAGGCACTTGAAGTCGTGCCCGGAGGTCTCCTCCAGCGCGCGCACCGAACGGAACAGTTCGGCGCGGCGGTCGGCGCCCAGCGCGGTGCGCACGGCGGCGTGGCTGAGCAGGGTGACGCAGGCCCGCTCGATGGGGGGCAGCGCGCACCAGTGGCCGGCGGGGTCCTCGCCGACCCGCTCGATCACGGCGTCGTCCATGAACTGCATCTGGGGCGCGGGGACGTCGCCGCCGCCGGTCGCCGCCCAGCGCTCGCAGAACTCTGCGGAGCCGGCGAGTGCCGTGCCGAGGCCGTCGAACACGTTGGGCGCGCAGCGGGCGGCGTCCGCGCCGCGTTCGACGCAGGCGCCGACGACGACGGAGATCAGGCCGCGGGCCCCGTCGGGCACCTCCGGCAGCAGATCGGCGAGCCGGGGCCCGCCCTCGGCCAGTTCGTGCGGGCGGGCGTCGGAGAAGGCCCGGTGCATCTGCTGGAAGCCCTGCTCGGAGCGGGCGCCGTGCTGGTCGCGCACGGCGGCCTCGAACGCGGCGACGGCGTCGAGGAAGGCTCCGCCCTGGGTGTCGTCGTAGATCATGACGGCACCCTAACGGCCCCCACTGACAACGCGGCCCGGCCCCGCGGCCCCGGGCGGGAAGCCCGGCGGACGGGAACCCTGCCGCCACGCGCCGGGCGGGAAGCCCCGTGACGGGACCCGGGCCGCACGCGTCGGGCGCGCAGCCCCGTGCGGGGACCCTGCCACCACGCACGGGACGCGAAGCCCCGGAACGGGACGTGTCGGCGGTGCCTCGGCGGGACCGGGGATGAGCACCACACCCGGTCCCGCCCGTCCGCACCCTGCCGGCGAACGTCCTGGGCCGGCCTACCGCTTGCCGGCCTTGCGGGTGGCGCGGAGCCACTCGCGGTTCATGTTCGTGATGGAGGTGAGGGGGATGCCCTTGGGGCAGGCGGTGGCGCACTCGCCGGTGAGGGTGCAGCCGCCGAAGCCCTCCTCGTCCATCTGGGCCACCATGTCCAGCACGCGGGTCTCCCGCTCGGGCGCGCCCTGCGGCAGGACGTTGAGGTGGTTGACCTTGGCCGAGGTGAACAGCATGGCCGCGCCGTTGGGGCAGGCGGCGACGCAGGCGCCGCAGCCGATGCACTCGGCGTGCTCGAAGGCGTAGTCGGCGTCCGGCTTCGGCACGGGCGTGGCGTGCGCCTCGGGCGCGGAGCCGGTGGGGGCGGTGATGTAGCCGCCGGCCTGGATGATCCGGTCGAACGCGGAACGGTCGACGACCAGGTCCTTGATGACCGGGAAGGCGGACGCCCGCCACGGCTCGATGTCGATGGTGTCGCCGTCCTTGAAGGACCGCATGTGCAGCTGGCAGGTGGTGGTGCGCTCGGGGCCGTGCGCGTCGCCGTTGATGACGAGCGAGCAGGCGCCGCAGATGCCCTCGCGACAGTCGTGGTCGAAGGCCACCGGGTCCTCGCCCTTGAGGATGAGCTCCTCGTTGAGGGTGTCGAGCATCTCCAGGAAGGACATGTCCGGGGAGACGTTGTCCACCTCGTAGGTGGACATGGCGCCGTCGGCGTCGGCGTTCTTCTGCCGCCAGACGCGCAGGGTGAGCTTCATGCGTAGCTCCGCTGGGTGGGGTGGACGTACTCGAAGACCAGGTCTTCCTTGTGCAGGACGGGCGCCGTGCCGGTGCCGGTGAACTCCCAGGCGGCGGCGTAGGAGAACTCGTCGTCCTTGCGGGCGGCCTCGCCGTCGGGGGTCTGGGACTCCTCGCGGAAGTGGCCGCCGCAGGACTCGGTGCGGTGCAGCGCGTCGAGGCACATCAGCTCGGCGAGCTCCAGATAGTCGACGATGCGGTTGGCCTTCTCCAGCGACTGGTTGAACTCCTCACCGGTGCCGGGCACCTTGATCCGCTGCCAGAACTCCTCGCGGATCTGCGGGATGCGCTCCAGTGCCTGGCGCAGGCCGGCGTCGTTGCGGGCCATGCCGCAGAACTCCCACATCAGTTCGCCGAGTTCGCGGTGGAAGGAGTCCGGGGTGCGGTCGCCGTCGACGGAGAGCAGCCGCTCGATGCGGTCCTCGGTCTCGGCCAGCACCTCCTTGACCACGGGGTGCCCGTCGGTGACCGGGTCCAGCTTCGGGTTGCGCCCCAGGTAGTCGTTGAGGGTGGCCGGAAGCACGAAGTAGCCGTCGGCGAGGCCCTGCATCAGCGCGGACGCGCCGAGGCGGTTGGCGCCGTGGTCGGAGAAGTTGGCCTCACCGATCGCGAACAGGCCCGGGATCGTGGTCTGGAGGTCGTAGTCGACCCACAGTCCGCCCATCGTGTAGTGCACGGCGGGGTAGATCCGCATCGGGACCCGGTACGGGTCCTCGTCGGTGATCCGCTGGTACATGTCGAAGAGGTTGCCGTACTTGGCCTCGACGGCCTTGCGGCCCATGCGCTTGATGGCGTCGGCGAAGTCCAGGTAGACGCCCTGGCCGCCGGGGCCGACGCCCCGGCCCTCGTCGCAGACGTTCTTCGCGGCGCGGGAGGCGATGTCGCGGGGCACGAGGTTGCCGAAGGACGGGTAGATGCGCTCCAGGTAGTAGTCGCGCTCGTCCTCGGGGATCTCGTTCGGCGGCCGGTTGTCGCCCTTGGCCTTGGGCACCCAGATCCGGCCGTCGTTGCGCAGCGACTCGCTCATCAGCGTCAGCTTCGACTGGTGGTCGCCGGTGCGCGGGATGCAGGTGGGGTGGATCTGTGTGAAGCAGGGGTTGGCGAAGTACGCGCCGCGGCGGTGCGCCCGCCAGATCGCGGTCGCGTTGGAGTTCATGGCGTTCGTCGACAGGTAGAAGACGTTGCCGTAGCCGCCGCTCGCCAGGACGACCGCGTCCGCGAAGTACGTGGAGATCTTCCCGGTGATCAGGTCGCGGGCGACGATGCCGCGGGCCCGTCCGTCGACGACGATCAGGTCGAGCATCTCGGTACGGGGATGCATCTCCACGTTGCCCGCGGCGATCTGCCGGGACAGCGCCTGGTAGGCGCCGAGGAGGAGCTGCTGGCCCGTCTGGCCGCGGGCGTAGAAGGTGCGGGAGACCTGCACGCCGCCGAAGGAGCGGGTGTCGAGGAGGCCGCCGTACTCGCGGGCGAAGGGCACGCCCTGCGCCACGCACTGGTCGATGATCTCGACGGAGATCTGCGCGAGCCGGTGCACGTTGGACTCGCGGGCGCGGAAGTCGCCGCCCTTGACGGTGTCGTAGAACAGGCGGTGGACGGAGTCGCCGTCGTTGCGGTAGTTCTTCGCGGCGTTGATGCCGCCCTGCGCGGCGATGGAATGGGCGCGGCGCGGGGAGTCCTGGTAGCAGAACTGGACGACCCTGTAGCCCTGTTCGGCGAGGGTGGCGCCGGCGGAGCCGCCGGCGAGGCCGGTGCCGACGACGATCACGGTGTGCTTGCGGCGGTTGGCGGGGTTGACGAGCTTCGCCTCGAAGCGGCGCTTGTCCCAGCGTTCGTGGATCGGGCCGGCGGGGGCCTTGGTGTCGGTGACCGGCTCGCCGGTCGTGTAGGTCACGTAGTCGGTCATGTCAGCTCACCACTCCGGTCATGACGCCCACGGGGACGGCGATGAAACCGGCCGTGAGCAGCAGCGCGAGAACATTGGCGACGGCCTTCAGGGCCCGGTCGCGGGTGCGGCTGCCGGCGCCGAGGGTCTGGGCGGCGCTCCAGAAGCCGTGCCGGATGTGCAGGCCGAGGGCGAGCATCGCGACGATGTAGATGACGTTGCCGTACCAGGTGGAGAAGGTGTCGACGACGTTCTCGTACGGCCGGCCCTCCTGGAAGCCTCCGGAGTGCACGGTGCCGGTGGTCAGGTCCAGGATGTGCCAGACGATGAACAGGCCGAGGATGATCCCGCCCCAGCGCATGGTTCGGGTGGCGTAGCTCGCCCGGGGCTTCTTGTGCACGTACTTGCTGGGGCGCGCCTTGATGTCGCGGCGGCTGAGCTGGTACGCGGAGACGGCGTGGGCGACGACCGCGACGACGAGGACGACCCGGACGAGCCACAGGGTCCACTCGTAGTGCATGAACGGTTCGCCTACGGTGCGCAGCCAGTGCGCGTAGTGGTTGAACTCCCCGGCCCCGAAGAAGATCTTCAGGTTGCCGATCACATGGGCGACCAGGTACAGCAGCATGATCGCGCCGCTGACGGCCATGACCGCCTTTTTGCCGACGGTGGAGTCCCACACGGTGCGTGCCATGGACGGCCGTCGGTCCGTCCGCGTTGCCAGAGCCATGTCACAGCACGCTAGGGCCGGAGGGCCCCATCGGTCCAAGACATGGTCCGCCTTGTTTCGATAGCCGCCGCCTATCGAAGGTCTATTCTGTGCGGGTGCAGTTCCAGCAGCTCCAGTACTTCGTCGCCGTCGCGGAGACCCGCCACTTCACGCGGGCCGCCGAGCTGGTCCATGTCGCGCAGCCGTCGCTGTCGCAGCAGATCAAGGCGCTGGAACGGGAGCTGGGCGCGGATCTGTTCCTGCGGGCGCGGGGCAACATCACGCTCACCGACGCCGGGGAGGCGCTGCTGCCGCTGGCCCGGCGGATCCTCGCCGACGCGGACACGGCCCGGCACGAGGTGCAGGAGCTGGTGCAGCTGCGGCGCGGGCGGGTGCGTCTCGGTGCGACACCGAGTCTGTGCACGGGTCTGCTGCCGGATGTGCTGCGCGCCTTCCACGACCGCTATCCGGGCATCCGGCTGCTGATCGAAGAGGGCGGCTCGCACGATCTGGTACGGCATCTCGCGCGCGGCGCGCTGGATCTGGCGCTGGTGGTGCTGCCGCTGCCGACACCGTCGCCCGCGCTGTCGACGGTGGAGCTGCTGCGGGAGGACCTGGTCGTCGTGTCCTCCCCGGAGGCGCCGAAGCCGGGCGGCGGCCGGCGCACGGTGCGGATCGCCGACCTGGAGGGCGAGCGCCTCGTGATGTTCCGGCACGGCTACGACCTGCGGGAACTGACGGTGGCGGCGTGCCGCTCGGCCGGGTTCGAGCCGGACTTCGCGGTGGAGGGCGGTGAGATGGACGCGGTGCTGGGGTTCGTCCGGGCGGGGCTCGGCGTGGCGGTCGTACCGCGCATGGTGGCCGCGCGTTCGGGCCGGGGGCTGCGGGTCACGCCGCTGGCCCGTCCCGGCCTGTACCGCACGATCGCCCTGGCGCACCGCAGCGATGTGGCCCCGCCGCGTGCCGCGCGGGAGCTTCAGCGGATGCTGCTGGAACGGTGACGGGCCGCCCCGGGCAGCGGGACGTGCGAAGCAGACGCATGGTCCGCTCACCGGGCGGCGGGACACCGGCGGCGCACGAACCGCACAACGCCCGCTCACCGGGCAGCCGGACACCAGGACACACGAACCGCACAACGCCCGCTCACCGGGCGGCGGGGCACGGCGGACCGGGGTGTGTGCCGGGACCGCTCGCGGTGCGCTGGGGCGGGCGGGGTGCCCCGGCCGGGGCGGCCGGGTGTGTCCCGTGTCAGCCCGTGGCGTCCACCAGGGCCAGTTCGTGCAGGCGTTCCGGGGGGCCGGGGCGGGCGTAGTACCAGCCCTGGGCCGTGTCGCAGCCGAGTATCCGCAGTTGTTCGGCCTGCGCTCCGGTCTCCACGCCCTCCACCGTGACCGTGAGGTCCAGGCTGTGCGCGAGGGAGACGATCCCCTCGACGATCTTCAGATCGACGGGGTCGGCGGGGAAGCGCTGCATGCTCTGGGTGAAGGAGCGGTCCAGTTTGAGGATGCTCACCGGCAGCCTGCGCAGGTTGGCCAGGTTGGAGTAGCCGGTGCCGAAGTCGTCCAGGGCGATGTCGACGCCCATCTCGGCGAGCCGCCGCAGGGGTTTCAGCAGGTCGTCGTCGGCGCCGATCAGCGCGGACTCGGTCACCTCCAGGCACAGCGCGTCCGGCTGGACGCCGGCCCGCTCCAGGATCTCCACGGTGTCCTGGACCAGTCCGGGATGGGTGAGCTGGCAGGGCGAGAGGTTGACGTTGATGCGGAACGGGCCCGCGTCCGCGTTCCGTTCCCGCCAGGCACGGGCCTGCCGCACCGACTGCTCCAGCACCCAGCGGCCCAGCGGCACGATCAGCCCCGTGTGCTCGGCGAGCGGGATGAACCGGTCCGGGCCGAGCACACCGTGCTGCGGATGCAGCCAGCGCACCAGTGCCTCCGCGCCGCGTACGCTGCCGTCGCCGAGGTGGACCAGCGGCTGGTACTCGATGAAGAACTCGCCGCGCTCCAGCGCGGCCGGCAGTGCCGTCGTCAGCCCGTGCCGGGTGATGGCGCGGGCGTCGGCCTCCGGGTCGGCCAGCTCGAAGCGGTTGCCGCCCGCCGACTTCGCCCGGTACATGGTGATGTCGGCGCTGCGCAGCACCTCCGCCGCGCTGCGCTCACCGGCCGGGCCCTCGACGATGCCGATGCTGCCGCGCACGGTCAGCTCCCGCCCGTCGATCCGGACCGGCGCCGACAACGCGTTCATGATCCGCGCGGCCAGCTCGTCCACCTCGCGCTGGGTGTCCGGGCCGGTGGTCAGCGCCACGAACTCGTCGCCGCCCAGCCGGGCCACCATCTCGCCGGGCGCGGTCGCGCAGGACTGGAGCCGGTCGGCGACCTCGACGAGCAGCCGGTCGCCGGCGGCGTGGCCGAGGCTGTCGTTGATGGTCTTGAAGCCGTCCAGGTCGAGGTAGCACAGCCCGAACCGCTGCCCCTCCCCCGCGCCGAGAACCTTCTCCAGCCGCTCGAAGAACAGCGTCCGGTTGGGCAGCCCGGTCAGCGCGTCATGGGTGGCCTCGTACCGCAGCCGCAGATTGAGCAGCCGGCGTTCGGTGGTGTCCTCCATCAGCGCCAGCTGGTACTGCGGTGCGCCGTCGGCGTCCCGCAGCAGGGACACCGTCAGATTGGTCCACAGGACCGTGCCGTCGGGGCGGTAGAAGGCCTTCTCCACGTGGTAGTGCTCGCGCTCGCCGCGTACGAGTTCCTCGTACAGCCGCCACACCTGCGGGGCGTCCTCGGCGTGCGTCCACTGCTTGACGTTGCGGCCGCGCAGCGTCTGCTCCGCACCGCCGAACATCCGCACGAGGGCGCCGTTGACCTGGAGGATGTTGCCTTCGAGGTCGGCGATGGCGATCCCTATCGCGGCGCCCTCGAACACGGCGCGGAACCGGGCCTCGCTGGCGTGCAGGGCCTGCGCCACCACGCCCTGGGCGCGCAGCGCGGCCTGCGCGATGGCCTCCTGTTCGGCGAGGGTGCGTTCGCGCAGGGCCTGCGCGTACCCGGCGGCCATCGCGTGCTGCAGGCGGGCGCTGCGCATGCGCAGGGTCTCGGCGTCGCCGTCGCCGCCGCAGTACAGCGACAGGTAGGCGTCGACGCAGTCCAGGCTGCGGCTGAGCGCCTCGGGGTCGGTGCAGTGCGCGGACACCAGGGCGGCGCCGACGGCGCGGCCCTCCTCGGCGTCGAACGCGGGCGCCACCAGCGCCTTGCTCAACCGCTCGGCGAGCGGCAGCAGTTGCTTCTCGAACTCCGGCCGGGTCGACGACGTCGAGGTGAGCGGGAACACCGCCCGGCTCCAGATCGCCGCGAACCGCCGCAGTCTGTCCTCCGGTCCGTCCGGCTGTGCGTTCACGCCTTGCGCCCCACGCCCGCGAAACCGGAGAAGGCATAGGGGTCCTCGTCCTCCGGCGCCGTCTCCGGCCGCCAGTGCGGCATCGGCACCAGTCCCGGTTCCACCATGTCGTACCCCTCGAAGAACCGCGTGATCTCGTCACGCGAGCGCATGATCAACGGGTTGCGGATGTCCTTGTACACGTCCACCGCACCCTCGGCCTGCTGCTGGAGCAGCGGCGCCCCCTCGTACGAGGCGTGCGTGAGCAGCAGCAGGCTGCCGGGCGCGAGCGCCTCGCTCAGCTCGGCCACCGCACCGTACGGGTCGTCCTCGTCCTCCACGAAGTGCAGTATGGCAACGAGAAGGAGCGCCACCGGCCGGTTCAGGTCGATGAGCCGCTCCACCTGGGGGCTGGAGAGGATCTCCCGGGGCTTGCGCAGGTCCGCGGCGAGCACATCGGCGGCGTCGTTGCCGGCGAGGACGGCCTCGCTGTGCGCGACGGCGACCGGGTCGTGGTCGACGTACACGACGCGGGCGCCGGGCCGGGCGGCCTGGGCGACCTCGTGGACATTGCCGAAGGTGGGGATGCCGGAGCCGATGTCGAGGAACTGCGTGACTCCCTCGTCGACGGCGAAGCGCACGGCGCGGCGCATGAACGCCCGGTTCGCCTGCATGATCTTCGGCAGGCCCGGCATGAACTCCATTGCTTTGCGGGCCGCTTCCCGGTCGACCTCGAAGTTGTGCGAACCACCCAGGTAGTAGTCGTAGATGCGCGAGACGCTCGGCACCGAGATGTCAATGCTCCGTGGGGCCCAAGCGGGACGCTCCATCTGCTCTCTCCAAGGTGTGGACGATCCGGTGTTCGAGCTGAGGCTACTGATCGTCCGGCAATGGAGCGAGTGGAACCGGAAATTGACCGTCCGTTCCCGGTCACTGCCTGCGGCACGTGCCGAATTCCACACGCGCGGAATCGGCGTGAACGGTACGCGGGAATGTCGGCGAGTTCCCCCATGAGTGAGGAATCGTACGACTTCGGGTGAAGGGCGCGGAAAGAGCCATCGCGGGAGCGCGTCGATGCGACGGCCCGGGAAACGCACGGCGCACGCGCGGGGCGGCACGGCGTCCACGCGCGAGCGGGCACGCGCGGGTGGTGCGGCGTCCGCGCGAAGGCGCGGCACACGCGGGGGGACACGGCCTGGACGCGGGCGTGCATGCAAAAAAGCCCGCCCCCTCCGTGCGGTGCGGAGGGGGCGGACGGGCCGGGCGCCCGCAGTGGGCGGGGGCGATCAACCCTGGGGAGGTGATCTGCTACTGCTTCGGCGCGCCGACCGGCTTTCCTTCGGGGGTCACGGCGTACCACGTACCGCCGACGCCCTGGCCGTTGATGTCCCCGGGGGCCTTGTCACCGGAGAAGGTGTAGATGGGCCAGCAGTTGACCGTCTGCTGCTTCACGCCGTCGGGCCGGGTGAAGCTCATCAGGCCCTTCTTCTGCACGCCCTTGGTGTCGTCCGTGTCGACGGGCGCCACGGCCGGCCACTTCTTCAGGCAGGCGCCGGTGCACGCGGAGACCGGCTTGGGCCACGCCTTGTCCTTGAGGAAGCGGTAGACGGTCATGCCGTTCTTGTCGACGATGATGTCGCCGAGGTTGGTGTCGTGCCGCACGGACAGTCCGGGCAGATTGCTCAGCTTGGCCTTCTTGCCGTCGGGGGCGAGCGCGTACCACGTGCCGCCGACGCCCTGCCCGGTCACGTCTCCGGCCTTGGTGTCCTTGGCGTAGCGGTACGCGGGCCAGCCGCCGATGGTGAGCTGCTTGGTGCCGTCGGCGCGGGTGACCTCACCGAGCAGCGACTCGTCGATGCCGGCGCCGGCCGTGGCGTCGTTCGCCGGGACCGGCGGCCAGGCCTTGGCGCAGTCGCCGTCGCAGTTCGACTTGGGCGGCTCGGCGGTGTCCTTGTCGAAGCGGTACAGGGTGAAACCGGCGCTGTCGGTGAGCACCTCGCCCAGTTCGGCGTTGTCGCTGACGGCCAGTTCACCCGCGGTGGCCGTCTGGGTCGCGGCACCCTGCTCCTTGGCGTCGGAACCGTAACCCGGATTGCCCAGGCCGCTGTATCCGCCGCCCCCGGCGGCCGGCGCACCGGCGCCGACGTTCTGGCTGACGGGCGTACCGCCGCCGTTGTCCTGACCGCACGCCGCCGTCAACGCCAGCACGGCCACGGCGCTTGCCGCGAGCGAGGCCCTCCGCCAGGAGGTCTTCATGGCAACTCCCCAATATCACAAGGCTGTTTGCAGCGCCCTGCTGCGCCGCCGCACGGCCATGGGTACGCATGGGGACACCGGGAGCGTTCAACGTGACGCGGATTTCTTTGCGGAACCTGTTCCGGTGGGAGGCCGGAGCGCTCCGCCCAGGGGCGCACACCGACACCTCCCGCGCCCGTACAGACGTACGGCTTGCCGACAGGCGAACGTCAGCGGACCGGGCCCGCGAGGCACCGGATGTCCCTCCTTCGGGCGCATTCGGGTGCCGGGAGGGAGTGCCGGGCCGTACAGGCCTCAAGATCTTTCTCGTGCATCGACCCGAACCGACCCGACCCCGCGCCGCCGCGACCCCGGCCGGTGCGCCGGCCGGGGTCGCGGCGCGGTGGCCGGGCGTGGTTGCGGCACGCGGGACATGCAGCACGGGAATGAAGCGCACTTGGGAACAGCCTCGTGGGTTCGCGGACGGGGGGCGGCCCGTCCGGGCTCGGGGACCAGTCTGGCAGGGTGGCCGTCGGGCCGGGCGGGCGCCGGATGCCTTTCGGCCGGGGGTCGCGGCCGGCGTCGTGCGGTGCCGGCCGGTGGGCCGGAGCCGGTATCCGTCAGACGCCGGGGCAGCCCGGGGAGTTCCTGGATCCGGTCAGGACGACCCCTTCGGGTCGTCACTCGGACCGTTCTTCGGTTTGTGGTGTCCGTCAGAAGGCTTTCCACCGGCAGCCAGTTCGAACTCCGCGCGTGGATGTTCGAGCGACCCGAGGGAGACGATCTCCCGCTTGAAGAGCCCGGCGAGGGTCCACTCGGCCATCACACGCGCCTTGCGGTTGAAGGTGGGGATACGGCTGAGGTGGTAGGTGCGGTGCATGAACCACGCGGGATAGCCCTTGAGTTTGCGGCCGTAGACGTGGGCGACGCCCTTGTGGAAGCCGAGGGAGGCCACCGAGCCGGCGTACTTGTGGGCGTACTCCTGAAGTGGTTCGCCGCGCAGTGAGCGGGCGATGTTGTCGGCGAGGATCTTGGCCTGGCGGACGGCGTGCTGGGCGTTGGGCGCGGTGGTGGCTCCGGGTTCACCGGCGGTGACGTCGGGGACGGCGGCGGCGTCACCGGCGACCCACGCGTGCGTGGTGCCCTCGACGGTGAGCTGGGGGGTGCAGCGGACGCGGCCCCGGGGGTCGAGCGGCAGGTCGGTCGCGGCGAGCAGCGGGTGCGGTTTGACGCCGGCCGTCCACACGACCGTACGGGTGGGGAAGCGGGCGCCGTCGCTGAGGACGGCGACGCGGTCGCGGCAGGACTCCAGGCGGGTGTGCAGACGGACATCGATATTGCGGCGGCGCAGCTCGGAGACGGTGTAGCGGCCGAGGTCGGCGCCGACCTCGGGGAGGATGCGGTCGGAGGCCTCGACGAGGATCCACTTCATGTCCTCGGCGCTGACGTTGTGGTAGTAGCGCGTGGCGTAGCGGGCCATGTCCTCCAGCTCGCCGAGTGCCTCCACTCCGGCGAATCCGCCGCCGACGAAGACGAAGGTGAGGGCGGCGTCGCGGATCTCCGGGTCGCGGGTGGAGGAGGCGATGTCCATCTGTTCGATGACGTGGTTGCGCAGGCCGATGGCCTCTTCGACGGTCTTGAATCCGATGCCGTGCTCGGCGAGGCCGGGGACGGGCAGGGTGCGCGCGATGGAGCCGGGGGCGAGGACCAGCTCGTCGTAGGCCAGGTGTTCGGCCGGGAGGCCTTTCTCCCTGGTGGCGAGGGTGTCGACGGTGACGGTGCGAGCGGCGTGGTCGACGGCGGTGGCCTCGCCGATCACGATGCGGCAGTCCGGCAGGACGCGGCGCAGGGGTACGACGACGTGGCGCGGGGAGATGTTGCCTGCCGCGGCCTCGGGGAGGAACGGCTGGTACGTCATGTACGGCTCGGGCGTGACGACCGTGATCTCGGCCGTGCCCTCCCGCAGCTCCTGTCTGAGGTGCCGCTGGAGGCGCAGGGCCGTGTACATCCCGACGTAGCCACCGCCGACAACGAGAATGCGCGCACGTTCCTTCACCATCCCATGACGCACCCGGCGCTTCTGTTTGTCCACAGCCCCGGCAATTTGTGTGACCGCGCGCCGGGGATGCGCAGAGTTGACCGAAACGCCGGAGTGCGGAGAAGGCGCGCAGGTCAGAGGGGGTGCGCTGGGGTATGGGGAGGGGTGCAAAGCGGATGTATGCCGCCCGTACTCCGATCGGGGGGCGCTCCGTGCGGAACGTGCCCCTTCTGAATTGACTGCCTCTCAACTATGTTCGTGTGTCGACGGGGTGTAGGGGGAGGCGCTCAGCGGGCCCGCGACGGGCGGGCCCGGGCACGCGAGGCTTGTTCCGCACGCCTGGCATTCCAAGGGGAGAGTCTCCGGGGGGAGACGTCATTACCGGGGGATCATTCATGCACATTCAGGACTCTCATTGGTCGTCCGCGTCCGCTCTGGCCGCGGGTGGCGGGGCTCCGATCACGGCGGCGGGCACAGGGCGCGACGGTACGCGCTCGACGCCGCTGCGGGTGGACGCCCAGCGCAATCTGGAGCATGTGCTGCGGGCGGCGCGCGAGGTCTTCGGCGAGCTGGGGTACGGCGCGCCGATGGAGGACGTGGCACGCCGCGCCCGCGTGGGTGTGGGCACGGTGTACCGGCGTTTTCCCAGCAAGGACGTGCTGGTGCGGCGGATAGCCGAGGAGGAGACCGCGCGTCTGACCGAGCAGGCGCGGGCGGCACTGGGCCAGGAGGACGAGCCGTGGTCGGCGCTGTCGCGGTTCCTGCGTACGTCGGTGGCGTCGGGCGCCGGCCGGCTCCTGCCGCCGCAGATACTGCGCGTCGGGGTCGCGGAGGAGCCGTCCGCGGCGGCGGGTGACGAGGCGCGGGTGCCCGCGCAGCGGACCCAGCCGGGCGGCGGCGAGCTGCGGCTCGTGCCCGACCAGGGCGCACCGACACCGCAGCTCGACGCGGGTGCGGCGGAGCTGCTGGACGTGGTGGGCCAGCTGGTGGAGCGCGCCCGCGCGGCGGGTGAGCTGCGACCCGACGTGTCGGTGGCGGACGTTCTGCTGGTGATCGCGACGGCGGCACCCTCGCTGCCGGACGCGGCACAGCAGGCGGCGGCGTCGGCACGACTGCTGGACATCCTGCTGGAGGGCCTGCGCTCCCGCCCGGCGTGACGGCGGGGGCTGGTGCCGGGCGGTGGGCGACCCGGGGCCGGGACGGCCGGGTGCCGGGCGTCGGCTGCGGCATCGGGGCTGGCCGGAGTGCTGGGGGCGGCGGACCGGCGTACCGCTCCGCGGGCCCGGACTGCCGGGATGGCTGGTCGACCTGGCTGGGGCCGGCTCAGCCCGGGTCGGCGTCCGAACTGTCTGCACGGCCCGGCCCGGCCTGGTTCGGTGCCTGGCATCGGGCTGTCCGTGCGCGGGACGACCAGGGCTCGACCAGCATCCCGTGGCCATGGAGCCGGTCGCTCGTGGCCTCAGGGTTGTGCCACGCCGGTACGCATCGGCGTGCCTGGACGACGGGCCACCTGGGCCGTCGTCCAGGGCCTCGGTGCCGGTCCGGCGCGGGTGCCGACGGCTGCCGGCGGGCGCTACTGGACGCCCGGTGCGACCGGCCACCCATCGGAGCGGCCACCGGTTTGGCCTCTGGACGGCGGCCGGTACGCCGGTACGCCGGTACGCCGGTACGCCGGTACGCCGGTACGCCGGTACGCCGGTACGCGGCAACGATGAGGGTGGGGTGTGGGCACGGTCGGTGGCTCGTGCCCCTTCGGCCCCGTCCCGGTGTCAGCCGAGGCGCCCGGTGCGGGTGTGCGGCACCGGCTTCGGGATGCGACCGCCGATTTCCCGCCACCTCGGATTCGCCCCGGCCGGCCTTGCGCCTGACACCTCCCGGACCTGGGCCGGGCCGGTTTCGCGCCGGTTCCGGGGGCTGCGGCGTCGGCTGCTGCCGGCGTCTGTGGATCACGGCCGTACGGCTTGTCCTCTGCTCACGCCGACCACCGCCGTACTCCGGCGGATCGCGGCGGATACGGGCAGATCGCATGACCGCCCTACGGACCGGCGAGCGAGCGGCCTTGCCACCGGCGCTCGTCGACCAGTGGCCGCCGACCGGCCCGCACCCACGCCGGCTCCCGGCGTCTCCCACACCGCCGCCCGGCTCCCCCACCGCCGCTGCCCGGCACTCCGCACACGCATCCGACGCTCCTCTAGGCAATCGCCGGCCCGTACCCTGCGAGGCGGCCCCCACCCACATCGCCGGTCGGCGGTCGGCACCCGGCGACCAGTAGCCCGCTTCCGGACTCCACGGCAGCCAGGTCGGAGTTCCGGCGTTCGCCCTTCGCCCAACTCGGCTCCGACCGACCCCAGTTGACGCTTCCCCGTTCGGGTGATCACCCGTGCGGAGGTCCGGAGGGCCCCCACGGACGGGTGGATGCGGTGCCGGGCCGGGTCCTGGCCGAAAGCCGATGTGGCACTCTGACCCGGTGGTCGTGACGGGTCAGGCAGGCGGCAGGGGCAGGACGCGATGAGCTCTGACGAGCGGGAGGAATCTCTCGGCGAGCACGGCTCGGAGACCGGGGGGAACGGCGATCCCACCCCACCACAGGTACCGGCGCAGGGAGGACGCCGGGGCACAGCCCCCAGCGGCCCGTCCCCCAGCGGTGCGTCCCACAGCGGCACGCCCCACAGCGTCCCGCCGCAGGGTGACGCCTCCCACGGGTCCAGCATCGCCGGGGAGAGCGTGCCCGCGCAGCGCGAGTGGCGTGCCGACAGCGTGCTGCCGCCCCCGCGCGAACTGCCGCCCGCCGACGCCGACCTGATCGGCCGCATGCGGGCGGGCGACGACTCCGCGTACGAGGAGCTGTACCGGCGGCACGCCGACGCCGTTCGCCGCTACGCCCGCACCTGCTGCCGGGACGCGGACACCGCCGACGACCTCACCGCCGAGGTCTTCGCCCGCATGCTCCAGGCGGTACGCGGTGGCTCCGGCCCCGAACACGCCGTACGTGCCTATCTGCTCACGTCCGTCCGGCGGGTCGCGGCGCGGTGGATCCAGTCGGCGCGGCGGGAGCAGCTCGTCGACGACTTCGCGGTGTTCGCCGCGCAGGCCGCGCGCTCCTCGGAGCTGTCCGACGACGACACACTCGAACTCGGCGCGGACGTGCGGGCCATGCACGAGGCCGAGCAGTCGATGGCGATGCAGGCGTTCCGTTCGCTGCCGGAGCGGTGGCAGGCGGTGCTGTGGCACACGGAGGTCGAGGACGAGTCGCCCAGCGACGTCGCCGTCCTGTTCGGGCTGGACGCCAACGGCACGCGGGTGCTCGCCAGCCGGGCACGCGAGGGCCTGAAACAGGCCTATCTCCAGGCCCATGTCTCCACCACACTCACCGGTGACGAGGAGTGCGCCCGCTGGGCGGACCAGCTCGGCGGTTACGCCCGCCGCAAGCTGCGCACCCGCGCCGAGCGGGGGCTGCGCAAGCATCTGGAGGAGTGCGCCCGCTGCCGGCTGGCCGCCCGCCAGATCGAGGAGGTCGCCGGTTCCATCCCCTCCGTGGTGCCGGTCGCCGTCATCGGCTGGTTCGGTGCCGCCGGGTACGCCAAGGCGCTCGGGATCATCGCCGGGGGCGCCGGGGCGGGCGCACTCCTCCAGATGCTTGCGCAGCCCCCGCTCGGCGCGGGTG
>NZ_JALLGL010000664.1 GCF_023072675.1 Streptomyces sp. XM83C | reverse complement strand
CTAAGACCGTGTCCTATGTGGTGAGGCGGATGAGGCGCTTGTAGCAGCACAGGGCTGCGGCGAGTCCGAGAAAGGCCAGGTAGTTGCGGGGGTTGCGTTCGTAGCGAGGGCTGAGTCGGTGGTAGCCGGACAGCCACGACATGGTGCGCTCGATGACCCAGCGGCGTCGCCCTAATCGCTGGCTGGACTCGATGCCCTTCCGGGCGATGCGCACGCCGATGCGCTTCCCGCGGAGCCATCTGCGCAGGTCGGCACGGTCGTAGGCTTTGTCCGCGTGCAGCCGCTGGGGCTTGAAGTACCGGTCTCGGTGGGGGTCGTGTCTCGTTTGGTGACCCTCCATCATCGGCTTCAGTCCTTCGCTGTCATGGGTGTTGGCGGCCGAGACGCCGACGAGGAGGGGCAGTCCGTTCGCGTCCGACAGGACGTGCATCTTGGAACCCGGCTTGCCCCGGTCCACGGGGCTCGGACCTGTGTGTTCGCCCCCTTTTTAG
>NZ_JALLGL010000067.1 GCF_023072675.1 Streptomyces sp. XM83C | reverse complement strand
GGTGTTGTGGAACGCGGCGATCCGCCAGTCGTGGCCGCTCTGCCGGACCAGCGTGTACGTCTGCGTCTTGGACAGGTCCGCGGGCTTCTTCGGGCTGCCGGTGTAGGTGTCGCCGCGGCTGTCCGGCGGCGGGCGCCGCGCTCTCGGGCTTGGCCTTGCGCGGCAGCAGGGCCGCGACGAGCAGCGTCCCCGCGCCGAGGACGATCGCGCCGACCAGGCTGGTGTGGGCGACGGCGTCGGAGAAGGAGGCGCCGACCGCGTCGGCCATCTGCCGGGCGCCGTCGCCGAGCTGCTGGGCCTGCGCCTTCAGCTGCGCGGCCTGCTGCGGGTCGGTGGTCTGCGCGGCCTGCCCGGCGAGCTGCCGGGCCTTCTCGCCGATGCCCTGGGCGACGGCGTACCCGGCGCCGACGGAGTCCTGAGCGGTGGCCAGCGCGGACGCGGGCAGCTTGCTGCCGTGGGTGGCGTCGGCGAGGTGGTCGGAGTACGAGGTGCCGAGCAGGGAGCCGAGGATCGCGATGCCGAGGGAGCCGCCCAGCTCCAGGGAGGTGTCGTTGACGGCGCCGCCGACGCCCAGCTCGGACTCGGGGAAGGAGCCCATGATCGCGTCCGTGCAGGGCGACAGGGCGAGCCCGATGGCGAGGCCGAGGACGATCAGGGGCGCGACGAAGTCGCCGTACGTCGATCCGGCGTCGACGCGGGTCAGCAGGGCCAGCGCGACCGTGCCGCCGACCATGCCCGCGGTCACCGTCCACTTCATGCCGACGCGCGGGGTGAGGTAGCCGGTGAGGGCGGAGCCGACGAAGACGGCGCCGGCGAGCGGCAGCATGCGCAGGCCGGTGTCGAGGGCGTCGTGGCCGAGGACGAACTGGAGGTGCTGGGTGAGGTAGTAGAAGGCGCCGAAGACGGCGAGGAAGAACAGGGCGACGGCGAGGTTGGAGCCGGCGAAGCGGCGTGCGGTGAAGCGGCGGACGTCCAGCACGGGGCGCGGGTGGCGCATCTCCCACAGCACGAACGCGATGAGCCCGAGGCCGGCGAGGACGGCGGCGCCTGTCGCCTTGACGCCCCAGCCGAAGTGCGGCCCCTCGATGATCATGTAGACGAGGGCGCCGATCCAGACGACGGACAGCAGTCCGCCGACGTAGTCGACACGGTCCTGGTGCCCCGCCTTGGACGGCGGTACGAGGACGAAGGCGCCGACGATCGCGAGCGCGGCGACCGGCACGTTGATCAGGAAGGTGGAGGACCAGCCGTGGTCCTCCAGCAGCGCGCCGGCGACGAGCGGTCCGGCGGCGATGGCGAGGCCGGCGGTGGCCGTCCACAGGGTGATGGCCTTGGCGCGTTCGGCGCGCGGGAAGGTCGCGGCGAGCAGCGACAGCGTGGCGGGCATGATCAGCGCCGCGCCGACGCCCATGACGGCGCGGGCGGCGATGACGGCCGTCGCGCTGTCGGCGAGCCAGCCGGAGACGGCGCCGCCGCCGAACACGACGAGACCGAGGACGAGGGCGCCGCGGCGGCTGTACTTGTCGCCGATCGCGCCGAGCAGCAGCATCAGCGCCGCGTACGGGACGGTGTAGCCGTCGATGACCCACTGCAGGTCGGCGCTGGACAGGCCGAGGTCCGCGGTCATGTCGGGCGCGGCGACCGTGAGGGCGGTGTTCGCCATCACGATGATCAGCAGGCTCAGACACAGCACGAGCAGCGCCCACCAGCGGCGACTGTAGGGCCGCTCCATCTGCTCGACGGGCCGGTTCATGACGAGGCGCATGGTCAGGGGTCGCCTTCCTCCGCGAGTTGCACACCAAAGTGCAATTGCACAACGCTGTGCAATGTACGCCGTTGCACAGCGCTGTGCAACTCGGTCGACGCAGGGGAGGAAGGCACAATGACTGCCATGACCTCGGGTAACACGGGCACGTCCGCACGCGCCGACGCCAACCGCCGACGCATCCTCGATGTGGCCCTCGCCGAACTGCTGCGCGACCCGGACGCGTCCATGGACCAGATCGCGCGCGCCGCAGGGGTCGTACGCCGCACCGTGTACGGCCACTTCCCCAGCCGGGAGGCGCTGATCAGCACGCTCGTGGACGAGGCGGTGGAGGCCCTGTCGGCGGCGCACGCGGCCGGCCGTGAGGGCGTGCGGGACCCGGCGGAGTCGGTGGCCCGCTCGGTGCTCACGGTGTGGCACATCGCCGACCGCTACCGGCTGCTGGTCGCCCTGGCCCAGCGCACCGTCACCATGCAGGGCATCCGCGAACGCCTCGCCCCGGTCCGCGAGACCAGCGTGCGCATCCTCCAGCAGGGCCTGGACGAGGGCGTCTTCACCTCCCCCCTGCCTGCACCGGCACTGGCGTACGTCCACGAACAGGTGCTGTTCGGCCTGATGGAGGCGGTCAACGACGGCCTCCTGGACACCCGCGAGGCAGGCCGCTCGGCCGCGGTCACGGTCCTGACGTCGGCGGGAGTACCCGCCGGGAGGGCGGCGGCGCTGGTGGCGGAGGTGAGCGGGCAGCTCCACCAGGGGAGCGAGCAGCACGACGCGAGGTGAGCGGGCAGCTCCGGGCCGGGTGAGCGGGCAGCTCCCGGCTGGGTGAGCGGGCCCACGCGAGGTGAGCGCGCGTCTCCACGCAAGGTGAGTGCGCCCTGCCGCACGCGGCGCCGGAAAACGCGAAGGCCCGCGAAAGCCGGACGCCCGAACCCGGTTCAGGCGGGGTCGGGCGTCCGGAGTGCGGGGGTGGGCGCGGGGCGGCGGATCAGGCCTTGGCCAGCGCCTTGTCCTTGTCCTCGTCGTCGCGCTGGGCCGGTACGTCGGTGCCGGGCGCGTCGGACGGGTCGGGCGCGGTGTGGCCGTCGTCGAGGAGGGTCGTCTCGTCGAAGGGGATCTCGCCGGCGAGCACCTGCCGGACGCGCGCCTTGTCGATCTCCTTCGTCCAGGTGCCGACCAGCACGGTCGCGATGGCGTTGCCCGCGAAGTTCGTCAGGGCACGGGCCTCGCTCATGAACCGGTCGATGCCGACGATCAGGCCGATGCCGTCCACCAGGGCCGGCTTGTGCGACTGGAGGCCGCCCGCCAGCGTCGCCAGACCGGCGCCGGTGACACCGGCGGCGCCCTTCGATGCGACCAGCAGGAACAGCAGCAGCGGGATCTGCTCGCCCACCGACATCGGGGTGCCCATGGCGTCGGCGATGAACAGCGACGCCATGGTCATGTAGATCATGGTGCCGTCGAGGTTGAAGGAGTAGCCGGTCGGCACGGTGATGCCGACGACGGGCTTGCTGATGCCGAGGTGCTCCATCTTCGCGATGAGCCGCGGCAGCGCGGACTCGGAGGAGGAGGTGGAGAGGATCAGCAGGAACTCCCGGGCCAGGTACTTGCACAGGGAGAACACGTTCACCCCGGCAACCAGCCGCAGCACCGCGCCGAGCACCACGAAGACGAACAGCACACAGGTGACGTAGAAGCCGAGCATCAGCACGGCGAGGCTCTTCAGCGCGTCCACGCCGGCCGAGCCGGTGACCGCGGCCATGGCGCCGAACGCGCCGATCGGCGCCGCCCACATGATCATGGCGAGGACGCGGAAGACGAGCCGCTGGATGTGCTCGACACCGCGCAGCACCGGCTGCCCGGCCTTGCCCAGGGCCTGGAGCGCGAACCCGCACAGCAGCGCGACCAGCAGGGTCTGCAGGACCTCGCCCTCGGTGAACGCGGACACGATCGTCTTCGGGATGATCCCGAGCAGGAACTCGGTGGTGTCGTTCGCCTCCGCGTCGACCTGTGCGTGACCCGCGCTCTTGACGGCGTCGGTGACGGCGAGGCTGCTGCCGGGCTCCAGGATGTTGCCGACGACGAGGCCGATGGCGAGCGCCACCAGCGACATCACCAGGAAGTACGCCAGCGCGATACCGCCGACCGCGCCGACCTTGGCGGCCTTGCGGACGGAACCGATGCCCAGCACGATCGTGCAGAAGATGATCGGCGAGATCATCATCTTGATCAGGTTCACGAAGCCGGTGCCGATCGGCTTCAGCTCCACCGCGAAGTCGGGTGCGACCAGGCCCACGAGGATGCCGGCGGCGACCGCGGCGATCACGGCGATGTACAGGTAGTGGGTGCGGTCCCGCTTCCGCGCGGGCGCGGCTGGTGCCGTATCGGGGGTACTGGCGGCCACGGCTGCCCTCCTTGACGTCTTCGTCGGTACGACCGACCGGCGTGCGGCTCACGTCCGGGGGATCGAGGGTGCGGGCGGCGCCGGAACGAGACCGGTCGAACGGGGGAGATCCGGCCTCCCGCGCCGCCCGCGTTTTCGGGGATTGCCGTGACTATGTCGCGCGCTGTGAGCCCGGTCACCGTTACGTTCATTTAGTTCACAATCAGCCACGGTGCAGACTGGCGACATGCGCATCCCCTGGCCGAGACCCCGCAGCCTGGCGGGCCAGCTCTTCGCCGTGCAGGCCGTGCTGATCGCGGTCGTCGTGGCCGGATGTGCTCTGTTCAGCTATCTCAACGCCCGCGAGCAGGCCGAGGACGCCGCCGCGCGGCAGGCCATGGCGGTCGCCCGGTCGGTGGCCGACTCGCCCTCGGTGCGGGCGGCGGCCCTGGCCCCCGACCCGTCGGCCGTGCTCCAGCCGTACGCGCTGGGTGTCGTCCGGGACGCCGACGTGGACTTCGTGACGATCATGAACCCGCAGGGCATCCGCTGGACCCACCCCGACCCCTCCCAGATAGGACGGCACTTCGTCGGCAACACGGCGCCCGCCCTGCGCGGGGAGTCGTTCACGGAGACGTACACCGGCACCCTCGGCCCGTCCGTCCGCGCGGTCACCCCGATCGAGGACGACGACAAGCGGATCGTGGGCCTGGTCAGCGCCGGCATCAAGGTGGAGGCGATCAGCGAGCGGGTGCGCGGCCAGCTCACCGTCCTCATCGGCGTCGCCGGGGGCGCGCTGCTGGGCGCGGTCGGCACGTATGTGATCAACGCGCGGCTGCGCCGCCACACCCACGGCATGAACGCGGCCGAGCTGAGCCGCATGCACGACTACCACCAGGCCGCGCTGCACGCCGTACGCGAGGGGCTGCTGCTGCTCGACGGGCAGTACCGTGTGGCGCTGATCAACGACGGCGGACGGGAGCTGCTGGGGGTGACCGGCGAGGTGGTGGGCAGCTCGGTGGCGGAGCTGGGCCTGCCGGCACCGCTGACGGGCGCGCTGCTGGCGTCGGAGCCGCGCGTGGACGAGGTGCATCTGACGGCGGACCGCGTGGTCGCCGTGAACACCTCCCCCGTCACCGGCGGGGAGCGGCGCGGCACGATCGTCACCCTGCGCGATGTGACCGAGCTGCAGTCCCTGATGGGCGAGCTGGACTCGGAGCGGGGTTTCACGCAGGCGCTGCGCTCGCAGGCGCACGAGGCGGCGAACCGCCTGCACACGGTGGTGTCGCTGATCGAGCTGGGCCGCGCCGAGGAGGCGGTGGAGTTCGCGACGGCGGAACTGGAGCTGGCGCAGGCGCTGACCGACCAGGTCGTCGCGGCGGTGGCCGAGCCGGTGCTGGCGGCGCTGCTGCTGGGCAAGACCGCGCAGGCCAACGAGCGGGGCGTGGAGCTGGTGGTGTCCGAGGACAGCTGCCTCGACGACGGAGTCCTGCCGCCCGATCTGCCCGCCCGCGACCTGGTCACCATCCTCGGCAACCTGATCGACAACGCGGTGGACGCGGCGCAGGGCAGTGTGCGGGCGCGGGTGACGGTGACGGCGTACGCGGCGGGCTCCGAGCTGGTCCTCGGTGTCGCCGACACCGGGCCCGGCGTCGATCCGGCCCACGCCGGCCTCGTCTTCCAGCGGGGCTTCTCCACCAAGCCGTCCGACCCTGCGGGCCGGGGCCGCGGCCTGGGCCTCGCCCTCGTACGGCAGGCCGTGCAGCGGCACGGGGGCGAGCTGTCGGTGGCGGAGGCGGTCGGCGGCGGCGCGGAGTTCGAGGTACGGCTGCCGTTGGCGCGCGGCACGGACACGGGCCCGGCGTCCGCCGGAGTGACGGGGGCACTCGATGACGTCCGCTGAGCCCGACATCCGCGTCCTGATCGTCGAGGACGACCCGGTGGCCGCCGACGCGCATGTGATGTACGTGAACCGGGTGCCGGGGTTCACCGCGGTCGGCAAGGTGCACACCGGCGCGGAGGCGCGGCGTGCGCTGGAGCGGACGCCGGTGGACCTGCTCCTGCTCGACCTGCACCTGCCGGACGTGCACGGGCTGCAACTGGCGCGGTCGCTGCGGGCGGCCGGGCATCACGCGGACGTGATCGCGGTGACGTCGGCGAGGGACCTGACGGTCGTACGGGAAGGGGTGTCCCTCGGGGTCGTCCAGTACGTGCTGAAACCGTTCACCTTCGCCACGCTGCGGGACCGCCTGGTGCGGTACGCCGAGTTCCGCGCGGCGGCCGGCGAGGCGAGCGGCCAGGACGAGGTGGACCGCGCCCTGGCCACCCTGCGCGCCCCCTCCCCGGCCGCGCTCCCGAAGGGCCTGAGCGGCCCCACCCTGGAGCGCGTCACGGGTGCCCTCCGCGAGGCGGAGGCGGGCCTCACGGCAGCCGGTGTCGCCGAGGCGACCGGCATCTCCCGCATCACGGCCCGCCGCTACCTGGAGCACCTGGTGGACGCGGGACGAGCGGAACGACGCCCGGTGTACGGGCAGGTGGGGAGGCCGGAGCTGGTGTACCGGTGGGTGCGGGGCAACGGCGCGCAGCGTTAGAGCGGCAACGCGTACAGCACCAACTGCACCGCCAGCCCCACGACGGTCAGCGCCTCCAGCACGGACAGCGCGACGAGCAGCCCACCCCCGTCCCCGGAGGCCCAGAAGACGACGAGCGCGGCGAACGGCACCGCGCAGAACGCGGTCAGGTCGATGACGCACTGGATGACCTTGCGGGTGCCGCGGCGAGCGTCGGAGCGGTGCGCGGTCTCCCAGCCGAAGGCCTCGAACCCTCCGGTCGCGTCGGCCAGCCTCGCCAGCCGAGGCCCCAGCTCCTCTCTGACGTACCGTCCGATCGCCGAGATCTTCTCGTCGTTGACGAGGTAGGTCCACCCGAGGACGACACAGACCGGCGGCAACGCGAGCAACATCGACGGCTGTCCTGCCTGAGCCGCGGCGGCGAGCACGGCGGCGACGACGGCGAGGGTGACGTACAGCAGGTTGTCCCGGAACCCGATCCGCGCCTTCTGCTCGTCCTTGACGTTCTGGTACTCGGCGAGCAGCAACTGCCCCACGGTGACGTCCTGTTCGGCCACGGCCCCTCCCCCTGCACCCGGGCAGTACCTTAGAGCCTGTTGCGAAGGCGGCTCCAATGAGTGCCGACGGACCGGCCGCCGTCGTCCGGAACCATGACCGACGGCGTTCATGCGGGGAATGCGGGCAGCGAGGCGGCATCGGACCGGGGGTGGCTGCCGGGGCATCCCGAGGACGCCTCCGATCCTCGTCTCAGCGAAGCCGTCGAGATCACACGGGGCGTCCGCCCGCAGGGCGACGAGCCCGCCCGCAAAGATCCCGGCTCCGGTCGTCAAGGGGTTACACCTGTCAAGGACGGTAAAACCTACGGAACCGTAGATTCGTACGATGCGTAATCCTGTCCGAACGGACCGTAGCCACCGCGCGTCCGTGTCCGTACGGTGTGGCGCGTGCACCATCCCTCTGCTTCTCAGCACCAGCCCGGCCGTCACCGTCTCGACCAGCCCGGCGCCGACCGGGCCGAGCGGCCCGCTCCACCGTTCGACGCGGCGGTCGCGCGGCGGCTGCGGGCCGGGCTCGGGATGGGGCCGGAGCATGTCGCCCACGGGATGCGGGTGTCGTACGGGCTGTCGTACGTCACTCCCGATCTCGTCGTCGCCTGGGAGCGCGGCACCGCGCAGCCCGGCAATGCCGAACTGACCGCGCTCGCCGGCGTGTTGTGGTGTGCGCCGGGTGAGCTGATCGGGCGGCCCCGTACGCTGCGCGAGCACCGGATCGCCGCCGGCGTCGCGGTGGAGGACGTGGCGCGGGCGCTCGGGCTGGATCCGCGGTCGTACGCGCGTATGGAGGAGAGCGGGCAGTGGCGCGGCAACGAGCGGCAGGCCGCCGCCCTGGCGCGCGTGCTGCGGCTGGGGCTGCCGGACCTCCTGAAGGTGACCGGGCGGGAGCCACGGCTGGCGGAGCTGCTGCGCAGTGCGGTGACGACGCGCTGGCAGGCGTATGTGAAGCCGGTGGGGAAGCTGGTGCCGGTGGAGCGTGCCGCGCTGGAGGGTGTGTTGCAGCGGCTGCACGAGGACTATCAGGGGCACATGGCCGCCACTCTCAGCTGGGGTGGCGGCAGCAGTGACGCCAGTGAGTCCGGGCGGGTCTTCCTGGAGCGGATCGTGGAGGCCTTCTGGGACGCCGTGCTGGGGCGGGCGTCGTCCCCGGGGCCCTGACGGGGCCCCGGGGACGGTGTACTAGAAGACCGACTCCGCCTCGTCCATCCGGTCCTTCGGGACCGTCTTCAGTTCGGTGACGGCTTCCGCGAGCGGCACCATGACGATGTCCGTGCCGCGCAGCGCGGTCATCTTGCCGAACTCGCCGCGGTGCGCGGCCTCGACCGCGTGCCAGCCGAAGCGGGTGGCGAGGACGCGGTCGTACGCGGTGGGGGTGCCGCCGCGCTGGACGTGGCCGAGGATGACCGGGCGGGCCTCCTTGCCGAGGCGCTTCTCCAGCTCGTGGGCGAGGGCGGTGCCGATGCCCTGGAAGCGTTCGTGGCCGAACTGGTCGATCTCGCCCTTGCCGTAGTCCATGGTGCCCTCGGCGGGGTGGGCGCCCTCGGCGACGCAGATCACGGCGAACTTCTTGCCGCGGGCGAACCGCTCCTCGACCATCGCGACCAGGTCGGCCGGGTCGAAGGGACGCTCGGGCAGGCAGATGCCGTGGGCGCCGGCGGCCATGCCGGACTCCAGGGCGATCCAGCCGGCGTGACGGCCCATGACCTCGACGACCATCACCCGCTGGTGGGACTCGGCGGTGGTCTTGAGGCGGTCCATGGCCTCCGTGGCGACGCCGACGGCCGTGTCGAAGCCGAAGGTGCGGTCGGTGGAGGAGATGTCGTTGTCGATCGTCTTCGGTACGCCGACGACTGGCAGGCCCGCGTCCGACAGCATGCGGGCGGCGGTCAGGGTGCCCTCGCCGCCGATCGGGATGAGCGCGTCGATGCCGAAGTCGCTGACGATGTCGGCGGCGTTCTCGCAGGCCTCGCGCAGCCGGTCGCGCTCCAGGCGGGAGGAGCCCAGTATCGTCCCGCCGCGGGCGAGGATGCCGCTCACCGCGTTGAGGTCCAGGGCGCGGTAACGGCCGTCGAGGAGACCGGCGTACCCGTCCTCGAAACCGATGACCTCGTCGCCGTAGTGGGTGACCGCGCGGTGCACGACCGACCGGATCACTGCGTTCAGGCCGGGGCAGTCGCCGCCTGCGGTGAGAACTCCGATGCGCATCGTGCTGTGTCTCCTGCTCGCTGTGTGGGTAACCGGTGAGCTTCCCCCCGATTGTTCCACGGCCCGCACACCGGCGCCGCCCCCGTCTCATGACGGGCGCCATAACTATCGGCGGGGGTATTGTCAAGAGGGTTCTGCTCACCTCGGTGGGCGATTTTTGTGCAGTGACGGAGACGGAACGGAGAGCACACGTGACGCGCAGCGTGTACGTGACCGGCATCGACCGCGGTGACGGACGCCAGGTCGTGGAGCTGGGGGTCATGGAGCTGCTGACCCGCCAGGTCGACCGGGTGGGTGTGTTCCGTCCCCTGGTCCACGACGGACCCGACCGCCTGTTCGATCTGCTGCGCGCACGGTACCGGCTGTCGCAGGACCCGGCCACGGTGTACGGCATGGACTACCAGGAGGCGTCCGCGCTCCAGGCCGAGCGGGGCACCGACGAGCTGGTGTCCACGCTCGTCGACCGGTTCCATCTGGTGGCCCGGGACTACGACGTCGTCCTCGTCCTCGGCACCGACTACGCCGGCACCCAGCTGCCCGACGAGCTGTCCCTGAACGCGCGTCTCGCCAACGAGTTCGGCGCGTCCGTGCTGCCCGTCGTCGGCGGGCGCAAGCAGAGCGCGGAGTCCGTGCTCGCCGAGACCCGCAACGCGTTCCGCGCCTACGACGGCCTGGGCTGCGACGTCCTGGCGATGGTCACCAACCGGGTCGCCCGCGAGGACCGCGACGAGATCGCCGAGCGGCTCGCAGGCCGGCTGCCCGTCCCCTGCTGGGTGGTGCCGGACGAGCCCGCCCTGTCCGCGCCGACCGTCGCGCAGATCGGGCAGACGCTCGGCGCGAAGGTGCTGCTCGGGGACGACTCCGGGCTGGCGCGTGACGCGCTGGACTTCGTCTTCGGCGGCGCGATGCTGCCGAACCTCCTCGCCGCGCTGACGCCGGGCTGTCTGGTCGTCACCCCCGGGGACCGCGCCGACCTGGTCATCGGTTCCCTCGCCGCGCACAGCGCCGGCACCCCGCCCATCGCCGGTGTGCTGCTCACCCTCGACGAGGTGCCCGGCGAGGACATCCTGACGCTGGCCGCGCGGCTCGCCCCCGGCACGCCGGTGCTGTCGGTGCCCGGCAACAGCTTCCCGACCGCCGAGCGGCTGTTCTCGCTGGAGGGCAAGCTGAACGCGGCCACCCCGCGCAAGGCGGAGCGGGCGCTCGGTCTGTTCGAGCGGTACGTGGACACGACGGAGCTGCTCGACCGGGTGTCGGCGCCGAGCAGCGACCGGGTGACGCCGATGATGTTCGAGCACAAGCTGCTGGAGCAGGCCCGCTCCGACCGGCGCCGCGTGGTGCTGCCGGAGGGCACCGAGGAGCGGGTGCTGCACGCCGCCGAGGTGCTGCTGCGCCGCGGGGTGTGCGACCTGACCCTGCTCGGGCCGGTCGACCAGATCCGCAAGAAGGCCGCCGACCTCGGTATCGACCTGGGCGACTCGCAGCTGATCGACCCGGCGACCAGCGAACTGCGCGACGGGTTCGCCGAGCTGTACGCGGCGCTGCGCGCCCACAGGGGCGTCACCGTCGAGCTGGCCTACGACGTCGTCTCCGACGTGAACTACTTCGGCACGCTGATGGTGCACGAGGGCCTCGCCGACGGCATGGTGTCCGGTTCGGCGCACTCCACGGCGGCGACGATCCGCCCCGCGTTCGAGATCATCAAGACACGGCCGGACGCCTCGATCGTGTCGTCGGTGTTCTTCATGTGCCTCGCCGACCGGGTCCTCGTGTACGGCGACTGCGCGGTCAACCCCGACCCGGACGCCGAGCAGCTCGCCGACATCGCCGTGCAGTCGGCGGCGACGGCCGCGCAGTTCGGGGTGGAGCCGAGGATCGCGATGCTGTCGTACTCCACCGGCACCTCCGGCACGGGCGCCGACGTCGACAAGGTGCGCCGGGCCACCGAGCTGGTGCGGCAGCGGCGCCCCGATCTGAAGATCGAGGGGCCCATCCAGTACGACGCCGCGGTCGAGCCGACGGTCGCCGCGACCAAGCTGCCCGGCTCCGAGGTGGCCGGGCAGGCGACGGTGCTGGTCTTCCCCGACCTGAACACCGGCAACAACACCTACAAGGCCGTGCAGCGCTCGGCCGGCGCGATCGCCGTCGGCCCCGTGCTTCAGGGCCTGAACAAGCCCGTCAACGACCTGTCCCGGGGCGCGCTCGTCCAGGACATCGTCAACACCGTCGCCATCACGGCGATCCAGGCCCAGTCCCCCACCCAGAAGGCTCCCCGGCAGTGACCGACCGTCCGACGACCGCCCCCGCCCCGGCCGGTGAGCAGGCCCCGGCCGCCGCGACCCGTGTCCTCGTCCTCAACTCCGGCTCCTCGTCGGTGAAGTACCAGCTCCTCGACATGCGCGACGGGAGCCGGCTCGCGGTCGGTCTCGTCGAGCGGATCGGGGAGCGCACCTCCCGGCTGAAGCACACCCCGCTCGCCGCCGGCGGCGAGACACGTGAGACGAACGCCCCGATCGCCGACCACGACGCCGCGCTGAAGGCCGTCGCCCAGGAGCTGAGCCGGGACGGCCTCGGCCTGGACTCGCCGGAGCTGCTCGCGATCGGGCACCGGGTGGTGCACGGCGGGATGTTCTTCACCGAGCCGACCGTCGTCACCGACGAGGTGATCGGCGAGATCGAGCGGCTGATCCCGGTGGCCCCGCTGCACAACCCGGCCAACCTCACGGGCATCCTCACCGCGCAGGCCCTGCGCCCGGACCTGCCGCAGGTCGCGGTGTTCGACACGGCGTTCCACACGACGATGCCGGAGGCGGCGGCCCGGTACGCGATCGACCCGAAGATCGCCGACCGGTACCGCATCCGCCGCTACGGCTTCCACGGCACCTCGCACGCCTATGTCTCCCGGGAGACGGCGCGGCTGCTGGGCAAGGCACCCGAGGACGTGAACGTGATCGTGCTGCACCTGGGCAACGGGGCGTCCGCGTCGGCGGTGCGAGGCGGTCGCTGCGTGGACACCTCCATGGGGCTGACGCCTCTGGAAGGGCTGGTGATGGGTACGCGTTCCGGAGATGTCGATCCGGGCGTCGTCTTCCATTTGGCCCGTGTCGGCCACATGTCCATGGACGAGATCGACACTCTTCTCAACAAGAGGAGCGGTCTGTTCGGGCTGTGCGGTGACAACGACATGCGGGAGATCCGACGGCGGATCGACGAGGGCGACGAAGAGGCGGCACTCGCCTTCGACATTTACATTCACCGGTTGAAGAAGTACATCGGCGCCTATTACGCCGTGCTGGGCCGGGTGGACGCGGTGGCCTTCACGGCGGGGGTCGGGGAGAACGCCGCCCCCGTGCGGGAAGCGGCCGTCGCGGGCCTGGAGGGCCTGGGACTGGCCGTCGATCCGCAGCGCAACGCGGTACGCGCGGAGGGGCCCCGGCTGATTTCACCGGAGTCCGCCCGGGTGGCGGTCGCGGTGGTGCCGACGGACGAAGAACTGGAGATCGCGACACAGACCTACGCACTGGTCGGAAAGAACACCTGAGCATCCCCACGCCCATTTGTATCTTCCGCCAGACGGAATATTCCGCGGCGAAACAAACCGATAGGATCGCCCCATGCGCCGTTCGAAAATCGTCTGTACTCTCGGCCCCGCGGTCGACTCCCACGAGCAGCTCGTCGCGCTGATCGAAGCCGGCATGAATGTGGCCCGCTTCAACTTCAGCCACGGCACCCACGCCGAGCACCAGGGTCGTTACGACCGGGTGCGCGCGGCGTCCAAGGAGACCGGCCGCCCCATCGGCGTCCTCGCCGACCTCCAGGGCCCGAAGATCCGCCTGGAGACCTTCGCCGAGGGTCCGGTCGAGCTGGAGCGGGGCGACGAGTTCGTCATCACCACCGAGGACGTGCCGGGTGACAAGCACATCTGCGGCACCACCTACAAGGGCCTGCCCGGCGATGTGGACAAGGGCGACCAGATCCTCATCAACGACGGCAACGTCGAGCTGAAGGTCACCGAGGTCGACGGCCCGCGGGTGAAGACCATCGTGATCGAGGGCGGCGTCGTCTCCGACCACAAGGGCATCAACCTGCCCGGCGCGGCCGTCAACGTGCCCGCCCTGTCCGAGAAGGACGTCGAGGACCTGCGTTTCGCCCTTCGCATGGGCTGCGACCTGGTCGCCCTGTCCTTCGTCCGCGACGCCAAGGACGTCCAGGACGTGCACCGCGTCATGGACGAGGAGGGCCGCCGCGTCCCTGTCATCGCCAAGGTGGAGAAGCCGCAGGCGGTGCAGAACATGGAGGACGTCGTGATGGCGTTCGACGGTGTGATGGTCGCCCGCGGTGACCTCGCCGTCGAGTACCCGCTCGAGAAGGTCCCCATGGTGCAGAAGCGCCTGATCGAGCTGTGCCGGCGCAACGCCAAGCCGGTGATCGTCGCGACCCAGATGATGGAGTCGATGATCACCAACTCGCGTCCGACCCGCGCCGAGGCCTCCGACGTGGCCAACGCGATCCTGGACGGCGCCGACGCGGTCATGCTGTCCGCCGAGTCCAGCGTGGGCGCGTACCCGATCGAGACCGTGAAGACGATGTCGAAGATCGTCGCCGCGGCCGAGGAGGAGCTGCTCAGCAAGGGCCTGCAACCGCTGGTGCCGGGCAAGAAGCCGCGCACGCAGGGCGGTTCGGTGGCCCGCGCGGCCTGCGAGATCGCCGACTTCCTCGGCGGCAAGGGCCTGGTCGCCTTCACCCAGTCGGGTGACACCGCCCGCCGGCTGTGCCGCTACCGCGCCGAACAGCCGATCCTGGCGTTCACCACCGACGAGAACACCCGCAACCAGCTCACGCTGAGCTGGGGCGTCGACCCGTACGTGGTGCCGTTCGTGAACAGCACCGACGAGATGGTCGAGCTGGTCGACCAGGAGGTCGTCAAGCTCAACCGCTTCAACGCGGGCGATGTCCTCGTCATCACCGCCGGTTCCCCGCCCGGCGTCCCCGGCACCACCAACATGGTCCGCGTCCACCACCTGGGCGGCGAGGGCCGCGACTGACCTCGCGAAGACCGCCGTACGACACCGAGGGCGCCCCCTGTCGCAGGGGGCGCCCTCGGGCGTTGCCGCTCGCGGTGAGCGTCAGGTGGTGTACAGATGCATGCCGGGGATGGTCAGCTTGCCGCCGAACTGGGCCGCCTGGGTCACCTTCACGTTGGTGAAGTAGATCAGCGGGATGTTCAGCGGCGGCGGGTTGTCCGGGCTGAACGTGATGGGGATCAGCCCGAACAGATTGCCGGAGATGCTCTCGGTGTACATCACCGTGTCGCCGTCGCGGATCGTGGACGTCGTCCCCTTGCCGGCCTGCACGTGGTAGGTCTTGCCGGAGTTCTTGTCCTTGACCAGCTGGTGCAGATCGCCGATGTCGGTGCCGTCGCCGATGACGTACTTCAGCACCTTCTTCTTGGTGCCGTTGGCGGTCTGCACCTCGACTATGCCCTGGTAGTCGGCGCCCTTGAGGAGCAGGGAGCTGGCCTCCAGGTACCACGGGTCGTCGGCGACCGGGATCTTGTTGTCGACGCCGCCCTCGGCGTCCGTCGCGACCTCGCAGTCCTCCGGGACGGCAGAGGCGCTCGCCGACGGGCTGGGCGACGCGGTGGCGTCCGCCGCGTCCTCGACGGCCTTCCCGGCGGCCTCGGTGGCCTTGCCGGCCGCCTTCTCCGCCGTGTCCGTGACATCGTCGACGGTGTCCTTCACCGTGCCGGTGACCTTGCCGACGGTGTCCTTCACGGCGCCGGGGGAGCCGCCCTTGTCCGCCGTACCGGAGTCGCCCGCGCCGGTGGAGCCGCCGGACGTGCCGGTGTTCTCGCCGGACGCGCTCGCCTCCGGGGTGGCGGAGGCCGACGGGGACGGGGTGGTTGAGGGGGACTTGGCGCCGAGGCCGCCGGTGAAGACACCGGTGATCGCGTCGCCGATGGACTCCAGCAGGCTCTTGTGCGTCTCGGACGGGGACGGGGAGGCGGCCGGTGTGCTCTCCGCCTCCTCGGCCTTCCCGGCGTCCGCGGCGGAAGCGGCGGACGGCGTGGACGGCTCGGACTCGGCCTGGGTGCGGGAGGCGGCCCTGTCGTCGGTACCTGAACCCGACGAAGAGGACGATCCCGCGCCGCCGGCCGTGCCGGACCCCGCCGAGGCGGACGCCGACGGCTCCGGCTCGGCCTTGCCGTCCGTGCCGCCCTTGGCGGACTCGCTCGCGGACGCGGACGGGGACGGGGTGGCCGAGGCGTCGGCGCCGTCCACGCCCAGCGCCTCCACGCACTCCTTGAACTCGTCCGCCAGCTTCGACGACTGCGTCGCCGACGGATTGTTGTCGGCCACGGCCAGTGAGGCCGTGAATCCCATGCCCATGAGGACCGCGGTCGGCATCGCCACGCTGGCGATGGCCTTTCCGGCCGGCATGTGGAACCTGGTGAACAGCGGCTTCTTGGGTGCCGCGTGACGCGGCCCGGTTCTCACGCGGGACGCATCCGCGTCAGTCCCGTGGGTCACCTCGTCAGCCGGCACTGTGCCTCCCGTTCGCCCCGTTGGCCGGGCTCGTTCCTGACAGATCGTTCGGCTCGCCCACCTCGTCCGCCGGCATCAGCGGGGCGGTGTCCGCGTCCTGGGCCGCGGGGGCCGGCGCGGGCTCCCCGGCCGCGTCGGGCGCAGCCGCCTCCGGCGCGGTCCCCGCTCCCTGCGCGCCGTCCTTCGCGGGCTCGGCCTCGGGCGGTGCGCCCGGGGCCCACGCCACGGCCATCGCGCCGCCGATCAGGGCGAACAGGAAGCCGACGACGAAGCCGCCGAAGTTGGACACGGGGATGGACACCAGCGCCAGCAGGATCGCCGCGACGCCCGCGAAGACGCGCACGTGCTTCTGCACCCACAGGCTGATTCCGAGGACGACGAGCAGCACGCCGATGATCAGAGAGCCGGCCCCGGCGGTGGTGGACATCGCCAGCGTCAGATGACCGAGCTGCAGGTGTGCGTACGGGAAGTACATGATCGGCACGCCGCCGAACATGACGAACAGACCGGCCCAGAACGGCCGCGTGCCCCGCCAGGCGCGGAACTGCAGCCTCCGGCGGGTGAACTGGCCGGTTGCGGCAGGAGTCTCGGCGCTCATGGAAAAAAGCTCCCTGGTGCGGCGTTGCTGTGGTGAGGGTGATGTGCGGGTGTGGGGGGTGGTGTGAAGGTGCCCGCAGAGCGCGCGGGCGGGGGGCGCCTCAGGCCTCCCCCCGCCCGTCACCGAGTGCCTAGTAGCACTCGTGGGTGCCCGTCTGGAGCTTCATCTTCAGACCCGGCAGCTTGAAGGTTCCGGCGGTGGTCGCCCACGCCGTCTGCTTCACGTCGGTCAGCTTGACCTTCTCGGCCTGCTGCGCGAAGCCGTACGGGTTCGCCTGCTTCTTCTGGACCTCGCCGGCGTTCATGCCCGGGCCGCGCGAGATGTCCTTGCCGGCCACACCGATGTCGATGTTGGAGAACTCGGCGTTGGCACCGAGCTCCTCGACGTCGATGTACAGGTTCTTGGCCTGAACCTGCTTGTCCGCGTCGGAGCTGTCACCCGCCGTCAGCGTGAGGCTGACGGATCCCAGCAGGGGGATGTTCGGGGTGACGACGGACTGGCACATCTTCTGGATCCGCGCGGTGTCGAACACCGAGACGGCCACGGGGTGTGCGGCCTGGCCACCCGAGAGGGTGTACCCCTGGTCGATGGCGCCGTACTGCGAGAAGCCCGTTCCGTTGAGCTCCTGCGCCGTGACCTTGAACGACTGCCCCGACACGCTGAAGGACGCGGCGAGCGCGCCCTGCGCCAGGGCGACACCTATCGCGGCCGTCGCGGCGACGCTGGGCACCATGACCACAGCGAACCGCTTCCATCTGGTCCCGCCACGCACCTGGGACTCCATATTTCCTCCTTCTCGGACGTACATCTCTCGACCGGTCGGCCCCGATGGGCGCTCGGCCGGACAGAGATGGGAGAAGTGCTACGTCCTCGGGAAGGAGAGCGCCTGAGCTCGAAGGCGCGCATCTGCGCCCGAATCACCGGCGATCACCCCCGAGCGACAACCACTGGTCGCGCCTGACACGCATCACGCACAACCTTGCCGGACAGGCTCCGCCTGGACGGGCGAAGACCCCCCTGTCCTAGAGCCGGCGCCACTGCCGCCCGCTCTGCTCGGTGGGGACCCAGGAACTCCCCTGACCCGACCGGCTGTCGGGGTGAGGGAATCGGACCGAGCGTGGCCGATCGTGGTGCATTCTCGGCGCCCGCACAAGGGGGTTCGTTACTCGCTAGTAACGGCCGTATAACCGCGGGACGACCCAGAGGTCTCGGGCGGCGACGCACGGTGGCACTCGAGGGGTGGACAAAACTATTGATCGCTGGACAGAAGCCGACAGATCAAAGCCCATGACTTACTCGCAGTAACAGCGGCCGCGATTACCAAGATTTGGTAAAGCGCGGCCGCTGCGACGCTCCCCCGCCGAACCTTTCACTCCGGCACCACACACCCGGACGTTCCGTGACGGGGCCGAAAGCCGGGTCCGGCACGCTCAGAACAGAGCCCGCGCCAGCGCCCTCCGGGCGGCCGTGACCCTCGGGTCGTCGGCGCCCACGACCTCGAACAGCTCCAGCAGCCGCAGCCGTACCGTGTCCCGGTCGTCACCCGCCGTGCGCTGCACCGTCTCGATGAGCCGCCCGAAGGCGTCCTCGACATGTCCGCCGACCAGATCCAGATCGGCCGCGGCGATCTGCGCCCGCACATCGGCCGGCTTCTCCGCCGCCTCCTTGCGCACCTGCTGCGGGTCCACGCCCTGCACCCGCTGCAACAACTCCGCCTGCGCCAGACCCAGTTTGGCCTCCGGGTGGCCCGGGTCCTCCGCGAGCACGTTCTTGTACGCCTGCACGGCACCGCCCAGGTCACCGGCGTCCAGCGCCTGCGCGGCGGCGTTCAGCAGCGCGTCGTACGGCCCCGCAGGCGCGGCCTGCGCACCGGCGCCGCCCGGCTCCGCCTCCGGGTCGACGGTCAGCCCGGTCAGACCGAAACGCTGCTCGGCGACCTGGACGAGCTGGTCGAGAGTCTGGCGGATCTGGCTCTCCGGCGCGGCGCCCTGGAAAAGCGGCAGCGCCTGGCCCGCGACGACGGCGAAGACCGCCGGGATCCCCTGGATGCCGAACTGCTGCATCAGCATGGGGTTGGCGTCGGCGTCGATCTTGGCGAGGAGGAACCGCCCGTTGTACTCGACGGCGAGCCGCTCCAGGACCGGGCTCAGCTGCTTGCAGGGCTGACACCACTCGGCCCAGAAGTCGATGACGACGGGCACCTCGGCGGAGCGCTGAAGGACATCGCGCTCGAAGCCGGCCTCGTCGACGTCGAGGACGAGATCGGCGGGCGACACCGCACCGGTGCCGCCGCGCCGGGCCGCTTCGGCGCGCGCCTGCTCGGCCTTGGCCTTGGCCTCCTGGGCCGCCTTCACCGCGGCGAGGTCGACGACGCCGCTCATGGACATGTTCCGTGGCTGCATGCGTCTATCCTCCCCCGTTCCCGCGCGTAGGCGAAAAGCGCCGCCAAATCGGCGTCGCCGCTGTGCACTTGTCGGCACCGGGTCCCCACCCGTGCCGGCGGTCGTCGCTCGTGTACGTCCCTACGAGCGGCAGCGGAAGCCTGGTCGGGGCTTTCGCTACGACCCGTAGCGTAATGGCACCCGGTGCCCCGGCGACACCCCGCCCGGCCCCTCGCCCCGGTGATCTCCCTCACGCCCGCCCGTCGGCAGCCACTGACACGTGGCGCGGTTATCGTCGAGGCATGCAGAGCCGCACCCCCGCCGCCGGACGTCCCGGGCGCCCGCGCAGCGCCGCCGCGGACGCCGCGATCCTCGCCGCCACCAGGGCGGCACTGGTCGAGCTGGGCTGGTCCAAGCTCACCCTCGGAGACGTGGCGACCAGGGCCGGAGTGGCGAAGACGACCCTGTACCGCCGCTGGTCCGGCAAGAACGAACTCGTCGTCGACGCGGTCGCCGAACTCTTCGACGAACTGAGGCTGCCCGACCGGGGCAGCCTCGCCGCCGACATCGAGGGCGTGGTCCTCCAGTTCGCGGCGATCCTCGCCCGCCCGGAGGCGCGCAGCGGGCTGATGGCGGTCGTCGCGGAGTCCACCCGCGACGAGGCGTTGCGGGAACGCATCCGCGAATCCATCGTCGAACGGCAGAAACGCCTCGTGATCGAGGGCCGCGCCCGCGCCCAGGCCCGCGGCGAACTCCCCCAGGAGGCCGACTCCACCGACGCCGCCCGCACAGCCGACCTGATCTTCGACGTCGTCGCCGGCGCGGTGGTCCACCGCACCCTGGTCAGCGCAGAACCGGCGGACGAGACATGGGTACGGGACTTCACGCGGGTGCTGCTGACGGGGCTGGCGGCGCGGGGGTAGGGCGCAGGGGCAGGCTGGAGAGACGTGGGCTTGTGGCCTGCGGGGCCGTCACTGCCCGTGGGACCCGACGGTGCCCTCGCGGCGGGGGGAGAGCCGCGGTGGGACGGTGTCTGCCCGGCTGACCGGGACGGGCGGCGGGGCGGCGAAGGCCCGGGGGTCCAGGGGGCGAAGCCCCCCTGGTACGCCGACACGGGCGCCGGGCGCCTAGAAGCCGGCCGGCTCCGTGTACACCCCCCACTCGTCCCGCAGCACCCCGCAGATCTCCCCCAGCGTCGCCTCCGCCCGCACGGCCTCCAGCATGGGCTCGATCATGTTGGACCCGTCCCGCGCGGCCGCGAGCATCCCGTCCAGCGCCGCGCGCACGGCGCCCTCGTCCCGCGCGGCCCGCCGCTCGGCGAGCACCCGCACCTGCTCCCGCTCCACCTCGTGGCTGACCCGCAGGATCTCCAGGTCCCCCGTCACGGAGCCGGTGTGCACATTGACGCCGACGACCTTCTTCTCGCCCTTCTCCAGGGCCTGCTGGTAGCGGAACGCCGACTCGGCGATCTCGCCGGTGAACCACCCGTCCTCGATGCCCCGCAGGATGCCCGAGGTGATCGGCCCGATCGGGTGCTGTCCGTCGGGGTGCGCCCGCAGCCCACGCTCCTTGATCTGGTCGAAGATCTTCTCGGCGTCGGCCTCGATCCGGTCCGTCAGCTGCTCGACGTACCACGAACCGCCCAGCGGGTCGGCCACGTTGGCGACGCCGGTCTCCTCCATCAGCACCTGCTGCGTGCGCAGGGCGATCTCCGCGGCCTGCTCGCTCGGCAGCGCGAGGGTCTCGTCCAGGGCGTTGGTGTGCAGCGAGTTGGTGCCGCCGAGGACCGCGGCGAGGGCCTCCACGGCCGTACGTACGACGTTGTTGTACGGCTGCTGCGCGGTCAGCGAGACACCCGCGGTCTGCGTGTGGAAGCGCAGCCACTGCGCCTTCTCCGACTTCGCCCCGTACACGTCCCGCATCCACCGCGCCCAGATGCGGCGCGCGGCACGGAACTTGGCGATCTCCTCGAAGAAGTCGACGTGCGCGTCGAAGAAGAAGGACAGGCCGGGCCCGAACACGTCCACGTCGAGTCCGCGGCTGAGGCCCAGCTCCACGTACCCGAAGCCGTCGGCCAGGGTGTACGCCAGCTCCTGCGCGGCCGTCGCGCCCGCCTCACGGATGTGGTAGCCGGAGACGGACAGCGGCTTGTACGCGGGGATGCGGGCGCTGGTGTACTCCATCAGGTCGCCGATGAGCCGCAGATGGGGTTCCGGCTGGAAGAGCCACTCCTTCTGCGCGATGTACTCCTTGAAGATGTCGGTCTGCAGCGTGCCGTTGAGCACCGACGGATCGACACCCTGCCGCTCGGCGGCGACGAGGTACATGCAGAAGACGGGCACGGCGGGCCCGCTGATCGTCATGGAGGTGGTGACGTCACCGAGGGGGATGTCCTTGAACAGCACCTCCATGTCGGCCGCGGAGTCGATGGCGACACCGCAGTGTCCGACCTCGCCGAGGGAGCGCGGGTCGTCGGAGTCGCGGCCCATGAGGGTCGGCATGTCGAAGGCGACGGAGAGGCCGCCGCCGCCGTGGCCGAGGATCATCTTGTAGCGCTCGTTCGTCTGCTCGGCGTTGCCGAACCCGGCGAACTGGCGGATGGTCCACGTACGCCCCCGGTAGCCGGTCGGGTACAGGCCGCGCGTGAAGGGGTACTCACCGGGCCACCCGATCCGCTCGAAGCCCTCGTACGTGTCCCCGGGCCGGGGCCCGTACACCGGCTCCACGGGGTCGCCGGAGAGCGTGGTGAAGTCGGCCTCGCGCTTGCGTGCGGCGTCGTACCGGGCCTGCCAGCGGCGGCGGCCCTCCTCGATGGCGTCAGCGTCCATACCGTCGAATTTACTTGGACGTCCTAGTATCTGTCGACGGTTAACGGCGGTTAATCATGAAAGGCCTGGTCAGAGAGGCGCAAACGCGAAGGTGGCGGCGCGCCGAGGCCGGCGCACCACCACCGGACGTACGTGAGCGATGTACGTACTGGGACCGCGTACCCGCGATCGTCAGGCGACGGCGGCCTGAGGCTGCTCGATCCGGGCCTCCAGCTCACGGCTGACCTTGCGCTCCACGAAGAAGGCGGCCGTCGGGATCGTCCCCGCCAGCAGGACCCACAGCTGCTTCTTCACCGGCCACTTCGCCTTGGAGCCGAGATCGAAGGCGAAGATCAGGTACACGACGTACAGCCAGCCGTGCGCGATACCGACGACGCTCGTGAAGCCGTCCGCGCCGTCCACGTCGAGCAGGTACTTGGCGATGACGCCGAGGGTCAGCAGGACCAGCAGCACACCGGTGACGTAGGCCATGACGCGGTAGCGGGTCAGCACGCTCTTCTTCATGCGTTCGAGCGTAACGGCACGTTCCGGAAGATCTTGGCAGGGGTGGACCGTGGACCGTACCGGCGCCGGGATCAGGACTCGTCGAAGTCCTTGGCCGCGACCCGAAGGGGCCGCAGCATCGCGAAGATCTCCGCGCACTCCTCGGCGTCGTACACCCCGAGCCCGAAGTCCATCGCCATCAGGTCGCGGGTGGCGGCCTCGACGACCTCACGGCCCTTGTCGGTGATCGACGCGAGGGTGCCACGCCCGTCGTTCGGGTTGGGCCGCTTGTCCACGAAGCCTGCCTTGACCAGGCGGTCGACGGTGTTGGTGACGGACGTCGGATGCACCATGAGCCGCTCGCCGATCTTGGACATCGGCAGCTCGCCCTCCTTGGAGAAGGTGAGCAGCACCAGCGCCTCGTAGCGCGCGAAGGTCAGACCGTACGGCTTGACCACGGCATCGACCTCGGCGAGAAGGATCTGGTGCGCACGCATGATCGACGTGATCGCGGCCATGGACGGCACATTGCCCCAGCGCTGCTTCCAGAGTTCGTCGGCGCGGGCGATGGGATCGAAAGGAAGGCTGAGCGGCTTCGGCACGCCCCTGACCTTACCGGGCGGTCACATGCTGGTCAGCCCTGTCTCGCGGATCGGTCGGCGTGGGACGGGAAGGGGCGGGGGCGGGGCGGGGACCTGTCTCTTTTAAACATTTCCC
>NZ_JALLGL010000663.1 GCF_023072675.1 Streptomyces sp. XM83C | reverse complement strand
GTCCCCTACGGCCCCCGCCCCGGCCGTAGGGGACCTCGCAGCGTTCCGTACGCAGTTCCCTGACCCGCTGGCGGAGCAGGTCCAAGAGCTGCTCCACGGGGACGGGACCGGCGGACAACTGAAGGAAGGAGAGCACCTGCGGCATGGCCGAGACGACCTCGGCGACGGCGGCGGGCTCGTGACCGGCCGGCTCCGGATGGGCGAGCGACCACGCGTCGAAGAGGGCCACCCAGCCGCGCAGGACGGCGCTGTCGTCACGGTCCCAGGCACGCAGCCGCCAGCCGGGGCGGGCGCTGTCGCCGTGCACCTCGATCAGGCCGGCGAGGCGGGCGGTGTCCCAGTCGGCACGAACCTGAGCGACGGTCAGGCCGAGTTCCTGGGCGGCCCGTTCAGCGGTCGTGTCGGACAGGGTGGCCTTGCCGTCGGCCTGGGCCCCGGACCGGCCCGGGCCGAGGGCGGCATCGGCCCAGCGGGCGAGGCGGACGGCGCCCGCC
>NZ_JALLGL010000662.1 GCF_023072675.1 Streptomyces sp. XM83C | reverse complement strand
CGCGTTCGTCGTGGACGTCTTCTCCCGGGCGATCGTCGGCTGGTCCGCAGCCACCAGCAAGCGGGCCAAGCTCGTCCTCGACGCCCTCGACATGGCCCTGTGGCGGCGCGACCGTGCTGGGACTCCCACTGGACCGGGGCTGGTTCATCATTCGGATGCGGGGAGTCAGTACACGTCTTTCGCGTTCACCGCGCACCTCCTCGAGGCCGGCATCGACGCCTCGGTGGGCACCGTCGGTGATGCGCTGGACAACGCGCTCATGGAGTCCCAGATCGGCCTCTACAAAACGGAGCTGATCAAGCCCTGTCGGCCCTGGCATGGCCTCGCAGATGTGGAACTCGGCACCGCGGAATGGGTCGACTGGTTCAACAACCAACGGCTCCACAGCGCGATCGGAGACACCCCGCCCCACGAATACGAGACCAACTACTACGCTCAACACCAGCCCCAACCGGTGGCTGGAGTCAACACATAGAGCCTCCACCGATCCCGGAGCGGTTCACA
>NZ_JALLGL010000661.1 GCF_023072675.1 Streptomyces sp. XM83C | reverse complement strand
CCCCTCGCGGCGTCCCCCGCGCCCCCTGCGTCATCCACAGCCCCGGCAAGCACCCCGGCCAAGTCGTACCCTGGACACCCCCGGCCCGTCCCACGTGTCGGGCCCTTCGTGTTGCCGACCCCCTGGACGGAAAGCGCCTCCATGAGCCTGCACGGTCTGCTCGACGCCGTAGTCAAGGACCCCGCCCTCGCGGAAGCGATCACGGCGGCCGCGGACGGCAACCGGATGCACGTCGACCTCGTCGGCCCGCCCGCCGCCCGCCCCTTCTCCATCGCCGCGCTGGCCCGGCACAGCGGCCGGCCCGTGCTCGCGGTCACCGCCACCGGCCGTGAGGCCGAGGACCTCGCCGCCGCCCTGCGCTCCCTGCTGCCGCCCGAGGGCGTCGTGGAGTACCCGTCCTGGGAGACGCTGCCGCACGAGCGGCTCAGCCCCCGCAGCGACACCGTCGGCCGCCGTGATCGCTTCCGCGAGGGCGGGGTCCTTGACTACGGCGTCGAGCAGACCGTGCA
>NZ_JALLGL010000660.1 GCF_023072675.1 Streptomyces sp. XM83C | reverse complement strand
GAGCGGGAGGTCGGAAGGGGGAGCCGGAGGCGCGGGGGAGGGCGCGCCGGTCAGGCCACGATCAGGTGGATGCCGTAGGCCACGGCGGCGGCGCAGGCCGCGAAGCACAGGTACGCGCCGGTGACCGCGAGGGTGGCGGAACCGCCCTCGGAGGCGGCCCGCTCGCGGCGGGACAGGCCCATGATGCCGAGGGTGAACAGGGTCACGAGGGCCACGGTGACCACGAGGCTGACGCCGAAGACGGAGCCGAGGGCCGCCCAGTCGATGTTCATGCTGCTGCTTCCTTGAGGAGAGCCGGGGGAGCCGGGGGAGCCGAGGGAACCGGTGGTGCCGGTGATGCCGGACGGGCGGTCAGACCGCCGCCGGGGGAGAGGCGGGCTCGGCGGTCGCCGCCGCGACGGGGCCCGACGCGGCGGTCGCGGCGGGCGAGGCGATGGTGGCCGTCAGCCCCTCCGTCGCCGTGGCGGGAGTCGCAGCCGCAGCCGGGGCGGCGGGGGCCGGGGCCGGTAC
>NZ_JALLGL010000659.1 GCF_023072675.1 Streptomyces sp. XM83C | reverse complement strand
CACAGACACCATCACGCACCTCCAGCACGCCACCTCCACGGACGCACCGGACCTACCTCACCCACCCCGAAACTATGCCTGACCAGCACAAACCCAGCCTCACACTCGGTTTCGAGAAGCCCTCTCAGTAGACGGCGGAAGGGCTGGGACGTGCGACTGGCATCGGTAACCTGGAGCGCATGTCGGCTGCCTCGGTTCGCGTTCGTTCTGCGGATCGACGACACCGACACGGCCGGAACAAGCCGGAGTGGACCGAGGGCATCATCAGTGCGCTCGCGGCGACCAACATCCGTGGCGAGGTCCCGGCCTTCGAGGGGCCGTACTTCCAGTCGCGCAATGCCGACCGACACCGGGAAGTGGCTCAGCAGCTCTTCGCGGCCGGCCAGGCGTACTAACGAGCTCGTGCACGGTAGGCGGTGAGGCGTCGAGTTCCCGATCGTCGATCATGGTCGTGTGGTGGGGAATGTGTCTCGTGCAGCGATCATCAGCGACCGGAGGATCACGGGCCTGTCGGCCGACGT
>NZ_JALLGL010000658.1 GCF_023072675.1 Streptomyces sp. XM83C | reverse complement strand
CGCCTCCACACAGCGATCGGCGACATCCCGCCCCACGAGCACGAGACCAACCACTACGCTCAACACCAGCCCCAACCGGCGGCTGGAGTCAACGCATAGAGCCTCCACCGATCCCGGAGCGGTTCACTCGTCGCCTACCTGGACCGGCACACGGGCAACGACACGCTCGTCGAGGAGGCCCTGCTTTCCTTCGCCGCCCGCTCCTATCGAAAGTCCCTCACCTTCGACGACGTACTGGCTCGCCACTCCGCCCCGCAGCAGGCACTGCTTGACCTCACGCTGCACCTGCGCAGGCGCCTTGGCGGAGGACCCGACCTGCGCCGAAGCTGGGTCGAAATCATGCTGGCCCAGCCAGAGTGCCCTACGGAGCTGCTCCGGCTGCTGCCCGCCTGGTCGGCGCTAAGAGGGCTTCTCGAAACCGAGTGTGGAGCTGGGGGTTCCGTACGGGCGTGCTGTTCAGGTGATTGTGGCCGCGCGGGGGCATGAAGGCAGGGCCTCTCGGTAGCACAGAGGGTGTCTACGCCAC
>NZ_JALLGL010000066.1 GCF_023072675.1 Streptomyces sp. XM83C | reverse complement strand
GGGCAGCGGCGGCGGGCGCCGGAGCGGCGGCCGGGGCGGCACCCGGAGCGCCGATCACGGCGAGCTTGGCGCCGACCTCGGCGGTCTCGTCCTCGCCGACCACGATCTCCAGCAGCACGCCGGAGGCGGGCGCCGGGATCTCGGTGTCGACCTTGTCGGTGGAGACCTCGAGCAGCGGCTCGTCGGCCTCGACGCGCTCACCCTCGGCCTTCAGCCAGCGGGTGACGGTGCCCTCGGTGACGCTCTCGCCGAGCGCCGGAAGGGTTACGGAAACCGCCATGGTTTCGGTTGCTCCTTACGAGTTGCGGAAGTCTGTGTCGTCGCTTCGTCGACCGAGGGATCAGTCGTGCGCGTGCAGCGGCTTGCCGGCCAGGGCCAGGTGGGCCTCGCCGAGCGCCTCGTTCTGCGTCGGGTGGGCGTGGATGAGCTGGGCGACCTCGGCCGGCAGCGCCTCCCAGTTGTAGATCAGCTGGGCCTCGCCGACCTGCTCGCCCATACGGTCGCCGACCATGTGGACGCCGACCACCGCACCGTCCTTGACCTGGACGAGCTTGATCTCGCCCGCGGTCTTCAGGATCTTGCTCTTGCCGTTGCCCGCCAGGTTGTACTTCAGAGCGACGACCTTGTCCGCGCCGTAGATCTCCTTGGCCTTGGCCTCGGTGATGCCCACGGAGGCGACCTCCGGGTGGCAGTACGTCACCCGCGGGACACCGTCGTAGTCGATCGGGACGACCTTCAGACCGGCGAGCCGCTCCGCGACCAGGATGCCCTCCGCGAAGCCGACGTGCGCGAGCTGGAGGGTCGGGACGAGGTCACCGACCGCGGAGACGGTCGGGACGTTGGTGCGCATGTACTCGTCGACGAGGACGTAGCCGCGGTCCATGGCGACCCCGGCCTCCTCGTAGCCCAGGCCCTGCGAGACGGGGCCGCGGCCGACGGCCACCAGCAGCACCTCGGCCTCGAACTCCTTGCCGTCGGCGAGGGTGACCTTGACACCGTCCTGGGTGTACTCGGCCTTCTGGAAGAAGGTGCCCAGGTTGAACTTGATGCCGCGCTTGCGGAACGCGCGCTCCAGGAGCTTGGAGCTGTTCTCGTCCTCGACGGGGACGAGGTGCTTCATGCCCTCGATGATCGTGATGTCGGCACCGAAGGACTTCCACGCCGAGGCGAACTCGACGCCGATGACACCGCCGCCGAGGATGATGGCGGACTTCGGCACCCGGTCCAGCACGAGGGCGTGGTCGGAGGAGATGATGCGGTTGCCGTCGATCTCCAGGCCGGGCAGCGACTTCGGCACGGAGCCGGTCGCCAGCAGGATGTGGCGGCCCTGGATGCGCTGGCCGTTGACGTCCACCGAGGTGGGGGAGGACAGCCGGCCCTCACCCTCGATGTAGGTCACCTTGCGGGAGGCGACGAGGCCCTGCAGGCCCTTGTACAGGCCCGAGATGACCTCGTCCTTGTACTTGTGCACACCCGCGATGTCGATGCCCTCGAACGAGGTCTTGACGCCGAACTGGGCGGCCTCACGCGCCTGGTCGGCGATCTCGCCCGCGTGCAGCAGGGCCTTGGTGGGGATGCAACCCCGGTGCAGGCAGGTACCGCCGACCTTGTCCTTCTCGATCAGGGCGACGTCCAGGCCCAGCTGCGCCCCGCGCAGGGCCGCGGCGTAACCACCGCTACCACCGCCGAGGATCACTAGGTCGAAAACGGTGCTGGCGTCGTTCGCCACGTCACGTCCTCCATGCATGTGCGCCACCGGTCTCCAGTGACCGGCAGGCGGCTGGTGTCCGGCCGCTCGTTCTTCGGCCCTTCGGTGGGGCCCTGTCCTGCCGAGCCCCATCTTCGCACTAGTCGGTGGCCGAGGAGACGCGGGGCCGGTGTGTGAGACGTGGCACGTTTGCGATCAGTGCGGCGGCCGGGGGCCGTGAGGCGTGCGGCGAGCGGCGGTGTCCGCCCCCGTGCGGGCGTGTCCGTCGTACGGCGATCCGCAGCTCGTACGAAGCGGTCGTACGGCGGGTCCGGGCGCCGCACGGAGTGCCGTTACGACGGCGCGGAGCCCGCGCGGACGAGCGGACCGGCACACATCCGGCTCCGCCCGGCCCGCGTCCACGAATCGCCCGCCACGCGTGTCCGGGAACCGCCCGGCCCGCGCGCCCCCGTGGGCGGCGGCGCCGGTCCGGGCGGGCCCCGTCATGTCAGCCCAGGTCGCCCGCGGCCGTCAGCTCCGCGAGCCGCACCAGGGTCCGCACACCCGAGCCGGTGCCGCCCTTCGGGGTGTACCCGAACGGGCCGCCCTCGTTGAAGGCGGGCCCGGCGATGTCCAGGTGCGCCCAGGTGATGCCCTCGCCCACGAACTCGCGCAGGAAGAGACCGGCGACCAGGCCGCCGCCCATCCGCTCGCCCATGTTCGAGATGTCGGCCACCTGCGAGTCCATGCCCTTGCGCAGGTGCTCCGGCAGCGGCATCGGCCACGCCGGCTCGCCCACCTCCTCGGCGGCCTCCAGCACGGCGGTGCGGAACGCGTCGTCGTTGGCCATGATGCCGAAGGTGCGGCTGCCCAGTGCCAGCACCATCGCGCCGGTCAGGGTCGCCACGTCCACGATCGCGTCCGGCTTCTCCTCCGACGCCGCCCACAGCGCGTCGGCGAGCACCAGCCGGCCCTCGGCGTCGGTGTTGAGCACCTCCACCGTCTTGCCGCTGTACATGCGCAGCACATCACCCGGACGGACGGCGGAGCCCGACGGCATGTTCTCCGCGAGCGCCAGCCAGCCGGTGACGTTGACCTCCAGCTGAAGACGGGCGGCGGTGACGACCGCGGCGAACACGGCGGCGGCACCGCTCATGTCGCACTTCATGGTCTCGTTGTGGCCGGCCGGCTTCAGCGAGATGCCGCCCGAGTCGTAGGTGATGCCCTTGCCGACGAAGGCGAGGTGCTTCTCCGCCTTCGCGTGGGTGTACGACAGCTTCACCAGCCGCGGCGTCGCGGCGGAACCGCCGCCGACCCCGAGGATGCCGCCGTAGCCGCCCTTGGTGAGGGCCTTGTCGTCCAGGATCTGGACCTTGATGCCGTGCTCCTTGGCCGCGGCCTGGGCGACGGCGGCGAAGGCCTCGGGGGTGAGGTCGTTGGGCGGGGTGTTGATCAGGTCACGGGCGCGGTTCAGCTCCTCGGCGACCGCGGTCGCGCGGGCGACCGCCGCCTTGAACGCGGCGTCGCGCGGCTTGCCGCCGAGCAGCGCGGCCTCGCCGAGCGGGGCCTTGCCGTTCTTCGCCTCGGCGTCCTTCGGGGCCTCCTTGTAGGCGTCGAAGGAGTACGCGCCGAGGAGCACGCCCTCGGCGATCGCGCCTGCGTCGGCGGCGTCCGCCACCGGCAGCGCGAACGCGGCCTTCTTCGAGCCGGCGAGCGCGCGGGCGGCGGCACCGGCGGCCTTGCGCAGCGCCTCGCCGTCGTACCCGGCGTCCTTGTCGGGCTCGGCGCCCAGGCCCACCGCCACCACGAGCGGAGCCTTGAAGCCGGCCGGGGCCGGCAGCTTCGTCACCTCGCCCTCGGCACCGGAGGCCCCGAGGGTCTCCAGGACTCCGGCGAGCCGGCCGTCGTAGGCCTGGTCGACAGCCTCGGCGCCGGACGCGACGACCGGGCCCTTGGCGCCTTTGGCGACGCCGATCACGATCGCGTCGGCCCGGAGCCCGGGCGCCGCGGCGGTGCTGAGAGTGAGAGCAGTCACGGTGGTGAATTCTCGCTTCCGATGTGAAATTTCTGCGGCCGAACGGTGTGGGTCGGCCGGACCCGACGGCCGACACTAGATCCGGCGTGCGGGAGCGGTCCGACCGGGGTCCGTGACCAGCGCGGCGAACTGGTACGGGACACCCGGGACGAGACTACGCGCCACCCGGCGTTCGCTCATTCCTGCGACCGTTCACGCGTGGGTGGCGTCATGACGATTTTCTGATCCTCGCACTCATGAGCTGGGTCACACTCATCGGGTTCCGGTGAGAGACACGCTCACCGCTTTGCATGATTTCCACGGATCCTCCACGAATCGGCCCTTACGGGCCGGTCACTCGCGAGGGGGATCGTCTGGGGGGGGAAGGAACCGACCATGGCGCGTGGTGCGCACAGAACGAAGACGGCCGCTGCCCTGCTGGCGGCGGGGGGACTGACGGCACTCTGCCTCGGGGTGCCCGGCGCGGCGGCGGCGACCCAGCCGCGTATCGACCTGAAGGTGCTCGTGGTGGACAACGGGGACAGCTCCGTGCAGGCCATCGCCGCCCAGCTGAGGAGCACCGGCATCCCCTACACGACGGTGAACCTGAACGACCCGGGCCGCCCGGTGATCGACGCGGCGTTCCTCGCCGACACCGTGAGCGGCACACCCCGGGCCAGGTACCAGGGCGTGGTTCTGCCCAACGAGGCCCCGTTCGGCGCGGGTTCCGCCGAGCAGACCGCGCTGGAGACGTACGAGCGGACGTACGGCATCCCGCAGGTCGACGCCTACACCTGGGCCCACCCCGAGGTCGGCCTCGACTACACCACCGAGGGCGGCTGGGCCGGCAGCCTCGACGGACGTCAGGCGTTTGTGACCGCCGCCGGGAAGGCGGGCCCCTTCGGCTATCTCGACGGCGCCTTCGCGTTCGAGGACGTCTCACCCACCGTGCAGGAGAGCTACGGCTACGTCGCCCGCCCCCGCACCGGCTTCACCAGCTACGTCGACATCCCCGTCCCCGGCGGCCAGGGCAGCGGCAGCCTGCTGGGCGAGTACGCGCACGACGGGCGCCGCGAACTCGTCGTGACCTTCGCCTACAACCAGTACCAGCAGCAGTTCCGGCTGCTCGCCCGCGGCGTCGTCGAATGGCTGACCGGCGGGGTGCACCTCGGGCAGGCCCGCAACTACTTCGCCGTCCACGTCGACGACGTCTTCGCCCCCGACAGCCGCTGGGACACCGAACGCAACTGCACCCCCGGCGACTTCGACTGCGCCGGAGGCGACGGCGAGGGCACCACGCCGATCCGGATGACCGCCCAGGACGCCGCGTACGCCGCCCAGTGGCAGAAGGACCACGGCTTCACCCTCGACATGGTCTTCAACGCCGGCTCGGGCGAGGAGTGGAAGAGCGAGCACGGCGGCACGGACGCGCTCGCCGACCGGATGCTCGCCGACAAGGCGCAGTACCGCTGGGTCAACCACACGTACACGCATCCGTACCTGGGCTGCGTCCAGGACACCACGAACGTGCCGTGGAGCTGCGCGAAGAACCCCGACGGCACGACGAAGTGGATGAGCCGCGCCGAGATCTCCGCACAGATCGCCGACAACCACAACTGGGCCCGCGCCCGCGGCCTCACCCTGGACCGCACGGAGCTGGTCACCGGCGAGCACTCCGGGCTGAAGTCGCTGCCGCAGCAGCCTCAGGACAACCCGAACCTGGCCGGTGCCCTCGCCGACAACGGCGTGAAGTGGGCCGCGTCCGACAACAGCCGCGAGCCCGAACAGCGCGCTGTCGGCAGCGCCCTGACGGTGCCTCGCTACCCGATGAACGTGTACTACAACGTCGGCACCAAGGCCGAGATGGCCGACGAGTACAACTGGGTCTACACCTCCCGCGCCGACGGCGGCAGCGGCGCCTGCGAGGACAACCCCGCCTCCACCTGCCTGGACGCCCCGCTCGACACGGCCACCGGCTACGACTCCTACATCGTCCCCCAGGAGGCCCGCACCGACCTCGGCCACGCCATCTCCAACGACCCGAGGCCGCACTACGCCCACCAGTCCAACCTCGCCGAGGACCGCATCCTCTACCCGGTCCTGGAGAAGGTCCTCGCCGACTACCGGGCCCTGTTCGCGGACAACACCCCGCTGGAGAACCTGCGGCAGAGCGCCATCGGCACCGAGCTGAAGCGCCGCGCCGACTGGCAGGCCGCCATCGCCGCCAACAAGGTCACGGCGTACCGCATCGGCAACACCGTCACCGTCAAGGCCCCCTCCGGGACGCTGATCCCGGTGACCGTGCCGGACGGCACGAAGAAGCAGCTCCTGCTCGGCACGAGCGCCTTCGGCACGCCGTACGCGGGCAAGCGCACCGGCTGGGACCAGCCGGCCCTGCTGCAGTCCGCGCTCACCCTGAAGCTGCCGTAGGAAGCATCCACGCCCGCGCGCACCCCGGCCCGACCCGCCGGGGTGCGCTTTCGAGCCGACCATGTTCCACAGGGGGGAACCGCGCATGACGCGCACGGGCCGTCAGGTCACCATGCTCACCGAAGGCACCTATCCGCATGTCCACGGCGGCGTCAGCACCTGGTGCGACCAGCTCGTCAAGGGCATGCCCGAGGTCGACTTCCACGTCGTCTCCATCACCGGCACCGGCCGCGAACCGGTCACCTGGGAGCTGCCGCACAACATCGTCTGCCACCGCACCGTGCCCACCTGGGGCCCACGCCCCGGCCGCCGCCGCCCGCCCCGCGGCCGTGCCCTGCGCCGCTTCACCGACTCCTACGAACGGCTGCTGCTGTCCTTCCTGGACCCCCGCGCCGGCTGCGACTTCGGCGAGGCCCTGTACGAGCTGGCCGCCCTCGCCCGCGCCGGCACCCTCACCGCCGCGCTGCGCACCGAGACCGCGCTGCGCGCCCTGATGTGGACCTGGACCATGCCGCACCTGCCGACGGCTGCGGCCCGGCCCACCGTCCATGACGCGCTCACCGCCACCGACCTGCTGGAACACGCCCTGCGCCCGCTCGGGGTGCGTATCCCCGAGGAGTCCGTCGCGCACGCCGTCAGCAGCGGCCTGGCCACCCTGCCCGCGCTCGCCGCACGCCACCTGGACGGGGTGCCGTTCCTCCTCACCGAGCACGGCATCTACCTGCGCGAGCGCTATCTCGGCTACCGCCGCGACGCCCAGCGCTGGCCCGTCAAGGCGTTCATGCTCGGCTTCTACCGCGAGCTGAACTCCCTCGGCTACCGCGCCGCCGACCTCATCACCCCCTGCAACCAGTACAACCGCCGCTGGGAGGAACGCGGCGGCGCCGACAGCGCGAAGATCCGCACCGTCTACAACGGCGTCGACCCGCACGCCTTCCCGCACGCCGGCCCCGAACCGGACGTGCCCACCCTCACCTGGTGCGGCCGTATCGACCCCATCAAGGACCTGGAGACCCTGCTGCACGCCTACGCGGCGGTGCGCGCCGAACTCCCCGAGACCCGGCTGCGCCTGTTCGGTCCCGTCCCGCCCGGCGGCGAGGCCTACCGCACCCGCCTGGAGAAACTCGCCGCCGAACTCGGCGTCACCGACGGCGTCACCTTCGAGGGCCGGGTCTCCGAGGTGTGGCGGGCCTACGCCGCAGGACACATCGTGATGCTGTCGTCCGTCTCCGAGGGCTTCCCGTTCTCCATCCTCGAAGCGATGTCCTGCGGCCGTACGACCGTCTCGACCGATGTCGGCGGGGTCCGCGAGGCCGTCGGCGACACCGGCCTGGTCGTCCCGCCGCGCGAACCGGAGAAGATGGCCGCCGCCGCGCTCGCCCTCCTCCGCGACGACCGGCGCCGCCTCGACCTGGGCGCGCTCGCCCGGCAACGCGTCATCGACCGGTTCACCCTGCGCCGCTCCGTGGACAACTTCCGCACCATCTACCAGGAACTCGCCGGACTGCCCGAGGTGTACGAACCGACGGTGGAGACGGTCGCCGACTGGACACTGGAACTGCGCGACCCCTGGTACGCGGCCGTCGCGACGGACGGGACCGGCTGGTGAGCGGCAGCGTGTGGCTGCCGCCCGGCGCCCGCCCCGACACCCTGCCCGCCGTGCCCCGCCAGCGCTCCCCGCGCTGGGCCCAGCCCGACCCGGTCGACGAACTCGCCCACCGGCTGGAGGACTTCATAGCCGCCGCCGTCCACCCGGACGAGATCGCAGCGCTGCTGGAGTCCGACGGGCTCTCCGACGACCAGATCCGCGAACGGTACGGGCTGCGGAACTCCTTCGCCCTCGCCGAGACCCTCTACGAACGCGTCGAACGCCGCTACCCGGAACCCGACGGCCCGCCCCACGACCCGTGGCAGGCCGGGCTGCTCGGGTGTCTGCTGCGCGGCGTCGTCTTCGCCCTGCCCGGCTTCGCCTACGTCCTCGGCGCGCCGCTGCTCGCCGGCCCGAAGGACCTCGGCCTGCCCGCCGGCACGGTCCCGCTGCTCGCGGGCGCGCTGACCGGCTGGACGTGGAACCAGGGCCTCGCCCACCGCGCCTACACCTGGCTCGGCCTCGGCGACCGCTCCGCCGCCCGCCGCTGCCTGCTCATCGGCTCACCCGTCGGCGCCCTCCTCGGCACCCTCGTCGCTCTCGCCGCCGCCGGCCAGGCGAGCACCGCCGCGGTCGCCTTCGCCGCCGGGCAGTCCTGCTACCTGGGCGCGGCCACCGCCCTGCTGGTCATGGGCCGCGAACGCGCCCTGCTGGCCGCGCTGCTGCCGATGGCCGCCGGCGCCACCGTCTCCCTCGCCGCGCCCGTGCCCGTGGCGGCGCGGCTGGCGCTGCTGCTGGGTTCGCTGGCGGCGGTCCTCGTCCTCGGCCTGCTGGAGGTCGCCCCCGCCGTCAAGGAGCTGGGGGAGGGCAGCTGGACGGCGGGCCTGACCGCGCTGCTGCCGTACGGCGCGTTCGGCACGTCCGTCACACCGGACCGGGCGGCGCCCCTGTGGCTCACCGGGTCCCTGCCGTACGCCCTGTTCGGTCTGGGCAGCGGGGTCCTCGTGCTGTACTCGGCGCTCGGCGACGTCCTCGCCGGGCAGCAGCACAGTGCGCTCGCCGCGCCGGCGGCGGTGGCGCTCACCCTCAGCATGGGCCCGGCCGAGTGGCTGCTGCACCGCTTCCGCAGCGGCAGCCTCACCGGTCTGCGCTCCTGCGAGAGCACACGCGCCTTCCGCCGCGCCACGGCCCGCACGGTCGCCGGGTGCCTCGGCGCCTATCTGGCCGTCCTGTCGCTGCTCGCGCTGGCCGCCTGCGCGCTGTGGCCGCACGCGCCCGCCCTGACCGGGCCGCGGCTGACCGGTCTGCTGCTGCTCGGCGTGGTGCTGTGGACGGGCCTGCTGCTCCAGTCCTTCGGCGCCGTGCTCAGCGCCGCGGCCGTGTGCTGCCTGGCGGCGCTCGCGCAGACCGCCGCCCTCGTCGCGCACACCGCCGGCCCGCACACCGTCGCCGTCACCGTGTACGGCACGGCGGCCACGGTCCAGGCCGTGCTGGTCTGCGCCCTGCTGGGAAGGGCGACCGCGCACCGATGAGCACCCTGCTGGTCCCCTACTACGAGCATCCGTCGGCCCGCCCCGCCGAGTGGGCGGCCCTCCTCGCGGCGGCACCCCGCCTGTACGGCGTCGTCCTCAACCCGGCGAGCGGCCCCGGCGACCGGCCCGACGCGGCGTTCGCCGAGGCCGCCGGCCGGCTGCGGGAGGCGGGCGTACGGGTCCTCGGGTACGCCGACACCGGCTACGGCCGCCGCCCGCCCGCCGACGTCGCCCGCGACCTCGCCCGGTACCGCGACTGGTACCGCACCGACGGCTTCTTCCTCGACCAGGTGGCGTCCGGGCCGGAGGAGTTCACCCACTACCAGCGGCTCGCCGTCGCCGCCTGGGGCGTCGGCTGCACCGCCCTCGCCCTCAACCACGGCACCTCGCCCCACCCCTGGTACGGCAGGATCGCCGACGTCCTCGTCACCTTCGAGGGCGACTGGGAGACGTACCGCACCCTGCGCCCGGCGAGGACCGCCGGCGCGGCGGGCGTACGCCACTGCCACCTCGTGCACGGAGTCCCCGCCGGCGCCGACTGCGCCGCCCTCGCCCGGGCGCGCGGCGCCGACCTGCACTGTGCGGTGCCCGGCACGGGAGATCATCCTTGGGGAACGCTGCCGCACACCCTGGAGCCCGCCCGGTGACTGTTCGTACCCGCACCGCCCGGGGCCGCCCGATGGGACGGCCGCTGCTTCTCGTCGCGCTGCTCCTGCTGGTGGCCGCGTGCACCACGTCCGGCCCGGACGGCAAACCGGCCGGGACCACACCGCCCGCGACGGGCACACCGCCCGTCGGGCGCTGGCAGCCCCGGCCCGGCACCCCCTGGCAGTGGCAGCTCAGCGGACGTCTCGACACCTCCGTGGACGTGCCGGTGTACGACATCGACGGCTTCGACCACTCCGCGGCCACCGTCGCCGCCCTGCACCGGCAGGGCCGCAAGGTCATCTGCTATCTGTCGACCGGCGCCTGGGAGGACTGGCGGCCCGACGCCGCGAAGTTCCCCCGCTCCCTGCTCGGCAAGGGCAACGGCTGGGAGGGCGAGCGCTGGCTCGACATCCGCCGCACCGACGTCCTCGCCCCGCTGATCGCGGCCCGCCTCGACCTGTGCCGGGCGAAGGGCTTCGACGCGGTCGAACCGGACAACATGGACGGCTACCGCAACACCACCGGCTTCCCCCTCACCGCCGGCGACCAGCTCCGCTACAACCGGCTGGTGGCCCGGCTCGCCCATGAACGCGGCCTCGCCGTCGGCCTGAAGAACGACCTCGACCAGATCCCCGACCTGGTCGGCGACTTCGACTTCGCCGTCAACGAGCAGTGCGCCCAGTACGGGGAGTGCGAGGAGCTGACCCCGTTCGTGCGGGCCGGCAAGGCCGTCTTCCACGTCGAGTACGAGCTGCCCACCGAGCGGTTCTGCGCCGCCTCCCGCACCCTGCGGCTCAGCTCCATGCTGAAGAAGTACGACCTCGGAGCCTGGCGCCGGCCCTGCTGAACCGCCCGCCCGGCTCAGCCGCCGAGGGCGAACACCAGCAGGGCCGTCGTCGTCGCCGTCTCCTCCAGCGCGCCGAACACATCCCCGGTGACCCCGCCGAACCGCCGCAGACAGTGCCGCAGCAGCAGCTCCGCCGCGACCGCCGCGGCCGGAACCGCGACAGCGGCGCGGACCGCGTCGGCCGGGCCGAGCGGCAGCCCGCACAGCACCGCCGGGACGGCCACCGCGAGGACCACGCCCGCCGCCGCGCCCCGCGGCACGACCCCGGCGACCGCCGCGCCCAGCCCCTCCGGGCGGGCCGCCGGCACCCCGGCACGGGCCGCCAGGGTCAGCGCCAGCCGGGACGCGGCACCCGCGACGACCGCCGCGAGCGCGCCCCGCGCCCACGAGCCGTCGTACGCCTGCGTCAGCGCGGCCACCTGCGCCGCCAGCACCAGGACGAGGGTGATCACCCCGAACGGGCCGATGTCCGACCGCTTCATGATCTTCAGCGCGTCCTCGGCCGGCTTGTTGCTGCCGAGCCCGTCCGCGGTGTCCGCGAGACCGTCCAGATGCAGCCCACGGGTCAGGACCGCCGGTACGGCCACCCCGGCCACCGCGGCGAGCAGCGGCCCGGCGCCGAGGAACAGCAGCAGCAGTCCCAGGCCCGCCGACGCCGCGCCGACGACGGCCCCGGCGAGCGGCGCGCACAGCATGCCGCCGCGTGCCGCCGTGCGGTCCCAGCGGTGGACACGGACCGGCAGCACGGTCAGCGTGCCGAAGGCGAAACGGAGGCCGTGCAGAGCGGAGGGCGCGGGGGTCGTGGACACCGGCGCAGGTTACCCGGCGGTCGCAGGAGCGCGGAGCAGCGGGGGAGCGGGGACCGGAGCTGACGGGAGCAGTGAGGGAGGCGGCCCCTGCACCCCGTGGATAAAGTGCACGACATGGGCGATTGGTGGCAGCGCAACATCGCGGAGCCGGGAAAGCTCCCGCTGCTGCTCGCCCTCGCCGCGTTCGTCGTCACCTTTCTGGTCACCCGGGTCATCACCCGGCTGATCCGGGCGGGCAAGGGCCCCTTCGGCAATGTCGAGGCGGGCGGCGTGCACATCCACCACGTGGTGCCCGGCGTCGTCCTCACCCTCGTCGGAGGGTTCGGCGCGGTCGCGAGCGGGCGGCACGGCTTCGGCTCGTACATCGCCGCCGTCGTCTTCGGGGTGGGCGCCGGGCTCGTCCTCGACGAGTTCGCGCTGATCCTGCACCTGGACGACGTGTACTGGACCGAGGAGGGCCGCAAGAGCGTCGAGGCCGTCGTCCTCACCGCGGCTCTCGTCGGCCTGTGGGTGGTGGGCTTCTCCCCGTTCGGCGTCAACGACATGAGCGAGGACGAACTCCAGGACCGCGGTCAGGTCATCTCGACCATCGCGGTCAACTTCCTCTTCGCGCTGATCGTCCTCGCCAAGGGCAAGCCCCGCATGGCGGTGTTCAGTGTGATCGTGCCGTTCGTCGGTCTGATCGGCGCGATCCGGCTGGCCCGCCCCGCGTCCTTGTGGGCCAAGCGCTTCTACCGGCGCCGCCCCCGCGCCCGCGCCAAGGCCGCCCTGCGCGCCTACCGCCACGACCGGCGCTGGTCCCGCCCGCGCCGTGCCCTCCAGGACTGGCTGGGCGGTCGGCCCGACCCGGAGGAGTCCCGCCGGGCCGTCGAACGCCACTGACCCACCGCGCAGGCCACCAGCACCGCCGCGATCGCCGCGAGATGCTCCTTGCCGGCCAGGTTCGCCTTCAGCAGCACCTCGACCACCATCGCCAGCACCACCGCGCCCGCCGTCACATACGCGCCGTACCGCCAGCCCACGTACACCGCCAGGCCCACCACCGCCGCCGACGGCCCCGTATCGACGACCCGCGCGTCCGACGCGGGCAGCCCCAGCGGGCTGTCCGGGCCGAGCCAGACACCCAGCCGGGCGTACAGGGTGCCGGCGAGCGTGGCGCCGTACGCCACGGCCAGGGTCCGCCACCGGCCTAGGCAGATCTCCGCGATGCCGAACACGAGGAGGATCTGCGCCAGCGCCCCCCACACCGGCAGGTCCAGCGCCGGTACGAACAGTGACAGCGGGGTGCGCAGCAGCGCCGACCACAGCGGGTCCTCGGCCCGTACCGCGCCCAGGTTCTGCACCGGGCGGTAGCCCCACGACTGGTTCTGCACCAGCTGTATCACCGCGGTCAGGCACACCGCCGCCAGTGTCATCGGCACCGCACGCAGGCGCCGCGCCACCAGTGGTCCGCGCACCGCCGTGTACAGCGGCCCCCATTCGGCGCGCGCCCAGCGGGCGAAGCGACTCATCGACATGTCTCCAGGTCTCCACGGTGCAGACGGGCCGGCAGCAGGCCCGGCACCTCCAGGAATCCCTCGGCGCAGGCGGAGGCCACGCCGATACGGGGCAGATCCGCGCTCTTCTCGAAGAGCAGGAACCGCGGCTCCCAGATGGGCCGGTACTTGGCGTTGGCCCGGTACAGCGACTCGATCTGCCACCAGCGGGAGAAGAAGCTGAGCAGGGACCGCCACAGCCGGAGCACCGGACCGGCGCCGAGCCGGGCGCCACGTTCGAAGACCGAACGGAACATCGCGAAGTTGAGCGAGACCTGCGTGATCCCCATCTCGGGGGCCCGCCGCAGCAGCTCGATGACCATGAACTCCATCAGGCCGTTCGCCGGTCCGTCCACGCCGCGGTCGCGCCGCATCAGATCCAGCGACAGCCCGTTCGGCCCCCACGGCACGAACGACAGCAGTGCCCTCGGCTCGCCGTCCGCGTCGGCGCACTCCAGCATCACGCACCGGCCGTCCTCGGGATCGCCCAGCCGGCCCAGCGCCATGCTGAACCCGCGCTCCGTCGCCCCGTCCCGCCAGGCGTCCGCCCGCCGCACCAGCGCCGCCATCTCGGCGGCCGGGATCTCCTCGTGCCGCCGGATCCGCACCGTGAACCCGGCCCGCCGCACCCGGTTGTACGCCTGCCGCACGGTGCGCATCGCGCGTCCCTCCAGGGTGAACTCGGCGACGTCCACGATCGCCTCGTCGCCGAGTTCGAGGGCGTCCAGACCGTGCCGCGCGTACACGGTCCCGGCCTCCTCGCTCGCCCCCATCACCGCCGGGATCCACCCGTGCGCACGGGCCTGCTCCAACCACGGCGCGATCGCGCCCGGCCAGGCCTCCGGATCGCCCAGCGGGTCACCGGAGGCCAGCGCCACGCCTCCGACCACGCGGTAGACGACGGCCGCCTTCCCGGTCGGCGACCACACGACGCTCTTCTCCCGGCGCAGCGCGAAATAGCCGAGCGAGTCGCGCTCGCCGTGCCGTTCCAGCAGCTCCCGCAGCCGTTTCTCGTCCTCCGCGGTCAGCGGATCGACGGCACGCCGGGAACGGAACGCGGCATACAGCACCGCGAGGACCAGTGCCGTGCTGAGCGCGTTGACGGTGACGTCCACCCAGGTCGGCGGGGCGATCCCGGCGACGCGGGCCTCGTCCGGCGCGACCGACACCAGCCGCAGCGTGCCGTACCACCAGCGGTCCGGGAAACCGGCGTGCCCCGGCCCCCGGTCGGTGGCCGTCACCAGCAGCGCGGCCAGCAGCGAGCACACCAGCAGCCCGCCCCCGGCGACGGCCGCCGCGAGCCTCGGGTTGGCCCGGTCGCCCTTGGCGTAGAACTCACGGCGCCCGAGCAGCAGCGCGGCGACGAACACTGCCGTCAGAGCCAGGGACACCCAGTTCTGCGCGTGCCGCCGCACCTCCGGGAACGCCATCGCCACGGCGAACAGCGCGAGGAACGACCCGCTCAGCACCAGGTTGAGGATCCATGCGGCCCGTTTGCGGCGCCGCATGGTGACGGCCAGGAACGCGGTGAAGACCCCCGAAGCGAACCCGGCCGTCAGCAGGTACGGCGTGAAGAGGTTCTCCTGGTTGTGCCGTCGTACGTCCTGGCCCAGCCAGACCCACACCGCACCCAGGAAGTTGACGAACGCGACGACCCGCAGATACCAGACGGCGAAAGCGGCGGCTCGGGCAGTTCCCAATCGGGCATTCCCCATGAAGCGCGATCATATGGGCGCCTTTGCCGCAAACCGCGCACATCGGTCATGGGGTGGTCGCCCCGTCGTCAGGCGCCGGCACCAGGCCGGGCGCCGCCGACTTCGGTGGTGCCGGGCCATGGGCTGCCGGACCGCGTGTCCCCCCGTCCCGGTGCCACCGGTCCGGTACCCCGTCCGGTGCCGCCGGTCCGGTACCCCGTCCGGTGCCGCCGGTCCGGGCTCGGTGCCGCCGGTCCGCGCGTCCGGGCTCGGTGCCGCCGGTCTAGGCGCCGCCGGGCTCGGTGCCGTCCTTGCCCGTGCCGTCCGCCGGAGTCTCGCCGGTCCCGGCGTCGTCGGTCTTCGTGTCGTCCGGCTTCTCCGGCAGCTCCGCCGCCAGGGCCGCCGCGGCCTGCACCAGCGGCAGCGCCAGCAGCGCCCCCGTGCCCTCACCGACCGTCACCCCGTGGTCCAGCAGCGGCTCCAGGGCCATCCGGTCCAGCGCCTTCGCCTGCCCCGGCTCCCCGGAGGCCTGCCCGGCCAGCCACCAGTCCGGCGCCCGGAACGCGATCCGCTGCGCCACCAGCGCGCACGCCGCGCCGACCACCCCGTCCAGGATCACCGGCAGCTTCCGCACCGCCGCCTGCAACAGAAAACCCGTCATCGCCGTCAGGTCGGCCCCGCCCACCGTCGCCAGCAGCCGCAGCTGGTCCCCGAGCACCGGCCGGGCCCGCCGCAGCGCGTCACGGATCGCCGCGCACTTGCGCATCCACGCCAGGTCGTCGATGGCGAGCCCGCCCCGGCCCGTCACCACCGACGCGTCCGTTCCGCACAGCGCCGCCACCAGCACCCCGGCCGCCGTGGTGCCGCCCACGCTGAGATCGCCGAGGACCACCAGATCCGTCCCCGAGTCCACCTCCTCGTCGGCCACCGCCATGCCCGCCCGGAACGCCGCCTCGGCCTCCTCCAGGGTCAGCGCGTCCTCCACGTCGATACGGCCGCTGCCCCGCCGCACCCGGTACCGCACCACGTCGGCGGGAAGCGACCCCGGATCGCAGTCCAGCGCCATGTCGACCACCCGCACCGGCACGTCGAACCGCCGGGCCAGCACCGACACCGGGCGCGCGCCCTCCAGCACGTCCCGTACCAGCTCCACCGCGCTGCCCGCGGGCCGCGCCGACACGCCCTGCACGGCGATCCCGTGATCCCCGGCGAACAGCACCACCCGCGGACGGTCCACCGGCCGCACCGGTACGGCACCCTGCGCCGCAGCCAGCCACTCACCCAGGTCGTCGAGGCGCCCCAGCGAACCGGGCGGCACGATCCGACGTTCCCGGCGCGCCTCCGCGTCACGGCGGGTACCGCCGTCCGGACGCTCGATCAGATCCGTGAAGTCGTCGAGATTAAGCGAGCTCATTCGCCGAACAGTACCGGCAGCCGGCGAACGCCCCGACGCGGCGGTGACACGAGGCCGCACCACGCCGTCGCCACGTCGTTGCACCCAAGATCGGTATCCCATACGTTCCGTTTGCTGCGGATCGTCACGCGATGGTCGCGCGTCCCTCTCGTCCCCCACCGGGAGCCGCCCATGCCCACCAGGCCCATCCACGAACCCCGCCGCGACGACTGCCCCTGGTGCGGCGCGCCCGGCCCGCGCACCCGGCTGCGCGCACCCGACCTGCGGCACGGCAGACCCGGCACGTTCACACTCGACGAGTGCCGCGCCTGCACCCACGTCTTCCAGAACCCCCGGCTCACCCCCGAAGGACTGGCGCTGTACGGCGCCGCCGGGACCGTGTGGCGCAGGGCGCGCCGCCGGGACCACCGGGGGACCGGGCGGGCGGTGCGACGGTACTGCCCGGAGCCAGAGAGCTGGCTCGACGTCGGCACCGGCGACGCGGCCTTCCCCGCCGCCGTGAAGGAGCTGTTCCCCTACACGTCCTTCGACGGCACCGACCCCACGGAGCGGGTCACGGCCGCCGCCGAGGAGGAACGCATCGAGGAGGCGTACGTCGGGCACCTCGGCCGTCCCGGCCTGCCGCGGCGGCTGCGCGGACGGTACGACGTGGTGAGCCTGCTCGGCTCCCTGGTCCGCGCACCGGACGCGCGCGCCGAACTGCGGGCGGCGGTGGACGCGGTGCGGCCCGGCGGCTACCTGGTCCTGGAGCTGCCGGACCCCGACAGCGCGTGGGCGTCCCTGCTGGGCAAGTGGTGGCACGCCCACACCCAGCCCCACCACCTGCAACTCCTGCCCCTGCCGAACGTCCGAGCCGAACTGGAGGGCACGGGATGCCGGGTGCTGGAGGAGGACCGTGTCACCGCCCACCGGCCGACGGACCTGTCGACAGCCCTCGACCTCCGCCTCGGCCGCGGGCTGCCCACGCCCCTGGCCCGCGCGCTGGTGACCACGGCCCACGCGACGGACATCGCACTGGCCCCCCTGCTGAGCCGCACGCCCTTCACCAACACGTACCGAGTGCTCGCCCACAAACCACTCTGACCGCGCAGTACCCCGCGCCCCCTCGGGGTGGCTGCGCCTTCGTGCTCACCCGTGGGCCAATGGGGGTTGGTCGCCCAGTTCGCCGCGCCCCTGAGGGCGTGGCAGGCGGGGCGTGTTCCCATGTGGCTGCGGGCAGTCGTGCCGCTGGGGCGCGGGGGGTCCCCCTCCGGGGGAGGCGCCCCGTCAGTGCCGGGTGGTGCGACCCACCCCCGACGCCCGCACCCGCCGGGTGACCTGTGGCGCCGGGGCGTGCCGGAGGCGCAGCGCGGGGCAGGGCGACGCCCTGAGGGGGGCTCAGCCCCGTAGGGTCAGGGGCTGGCCCGCGACCACCAGGAGTACCGACTCGCACTCGTCGGCCACCGCGGCGTTCAGCCGCCCCAACTCGTCCCGGTACCTCCTCCCCGCCGCCGTCGCGGGCACGATGCCCGACCCCACCTCGTTGGACACGAGCACCACCACCCGCCGAGCCTCCCGCACCGCCGCCGCCAGCCCGGCGACCCGCTCCCGCAGCGCCCGCTCACCCCCGTCGGCCCACTCCGCGTCGTCCCACGCCCCGACGGAGTCCATCGCGTCGGTCAGCCACAGGGACAGACAGTCCAGCAGCAGCGGCGGCCCCTCCTCCGCCAGCAGCGGCAGCACCTCGCAGGTCTCCACGGTCCGCCAGGACCCCGGCCGCCGCTCCCGGTGCGCCGCGACCCGCGCCGCCCACTCGGGGTCGCCGCCGCGCGTGCCGCCGGTCGCGACGTACACCACGTCGGGGAAGGACGCCAGCCGCCGCTCGGCCTCCACGGACTTCCCGGACCGGGCGCCGCCCAGCACCAGCGTGCGGCGCGGCACGTCCGGCACGTCCTCGTACGCCCCGACGGTGAGCGTCGTACCGTCCGGCACGGCCCGCGCGCCCGCCGCGGCGAGCCGGCGCCGTACCTCCGCGCCCGGATGCACCTCATGGCCGAGGTGGACGGCGACGACATCGGTGGTCGGCCCGGCCGCGCCCACCGCCCGCAGTTTCGCCAGCGCGTCCGGGCGCCCCACGACGTCCAGCAGGACCATGTCGTACGGCTCCGCCGCCGGCGTGCCCTCCTCCAGCCCGGCCGGTGCCCCGTCCGGCGGGAGATACAGCAGCCGTTGCCCGTCGGGCCCGGTGACGGCGTATCCGGTGCCCGGCGTGTCCATCGCGACCGCCCGCACCCGATGCCCCGTCAGCAGCGCCAGTTCCCGCCCGTCCGGCACCCGCCCGGGCTGCGGCAGCCCGGCGGGGACCTCCACGGCGGGCCCGTTGCCGGGATGCGTGAGCAGTACTTGTCGTACGCCGCCCAGCGACCGCCCGGCCCGTGCCGCCGCGAACGCCGCACCGGGCGTCAGATCCAGCAGCAGGGTGCCGTCCACGAGCAGTGCCGTCGCCGCGCGGGCGTCGTCGCCGAGGGCGGTCGCGCAGGCCGCGCAGGGACAGTCGGGGCGGGGCAGGCCCTCGGGGGCACCGGTGCCGAGCAGAGTCACTTCCACGCCCCGATTTTCCCTTGTCGCCCCGGGTCTTGCGCGTCCGGCTAGGCTCGGTGCGGGAGCCGGACCGAGATCCGGCCCGCGCTCTGCGGGTGATCACAGCTGGGAGGCGTACATGGCGGCATGGACGTGGCGGTTCGAGAAGGCGGACGGGACGGAGGTCCAGCCCGCGGTGGAGCCCGAGGAGTTCACCACGCAGGGGGACGCCGAGTCCTGGATCGGCGAGCACTGGAAGGCGCTTCAGGAAGGCGGCGCCGACCAGGTGCGGCTGTTCGAGGACGCCACGGAGATCTACGGGCCGATGAGCCTGCACGCCGACGCGTCCTGACGTACCCGGAGACAGGAGGGGAGGGCGGCCGTGTCCCGGCCGCCGCCCCGTTCACTGCTCGCCGAGTGTCACGTCCGCCGTCCTGGACTCGCCGCCACGGGTGTAGGTGACCGTTGTGCGCTCACCCGGCCGGTCGTCCGCGAGGGCCTCGGCGAGCGAGGTGATCGTGGTGATCTCCGTGTCGCCCAGCCCGGTGATGACGTCCCCCGGCCGCAGTCCCGCCTTGTCGGCGGCGCCGCCCTCGGCGACCTCGACCACGGCGACGCCCGCGGGCTGGAACTGGTCGTTCACCAGGGTGCGGCCGGTGATGCCGAGCGCCGCCCGGCCCGAGTCGGTGACCTTGCCGTCCCGGACGATCTGCCCGGCGATCGACTTCACCGTCGACGCGGGGATCGCGAACCCGATGCCGGGCGCGGCGCTGCCCATGCTCGGGTCGACGGCCGCGAGCGTCGGAATGCCGATGACCTGCCCGTCGAGGTCGACGAGCGCGCCCCCGCTGTTGCCGGGGTTGATGGCCGCGGAGGTCTGCACCATGTTGCCGATCGTGGCGCCCGCACGGCCGCCCGAGCCGGGCTCGGTGACGGTCCGCCCGGTCGCCGAGACGATGCCCTGCGTCACGCTGGACGCCAGCCCCAGCGGGGAGCCCATGGCCAGCACGATCTGCCCGACCTCCACCTTCGCGGAGTCCCCGAACGTCGCCGCCCGCAGCCCCGTCGGCACCCGGTCCAGTTTCACCACGGCCAGATCCTGCTGCGGGTAGGAGGAGACGAGCGTCGCGGACAGCGGCTCCTCGCTGTTGGCGGTGGTCACCTTGAACCGCTTCTGGTCGGCGACGACATGCGCGTTGGTGACGATGTGCCCGCGGTCGTCGTAGACCACGCCGGAGCCCAGCTCCTGCTCTCCCTCGATCTGCACCACCGACGGCAGGACGTCCCGGATGACCCTCTGGTACGCGTTCTGAAGCTCGGAGGCCTGCCGGGCCGCGGCGGGCTGCGCGGCCTGCCTCGTCGGCCGTTCCGCGCGGTCCGGGGAGCCGGAGCACGCCGACAGCGTGAGCGTCACGGCCAGCAGCGCCACGACAGCCGGTACGCGGAGGGCGGCAGGGCGGGGAGCGTGAGCGTCCATGGGCCGAGTCTCACCGCCCGGCGAGGGACCGGCCCGCGCAGCTCACCCGACCGGGTGAGACCGTCGTACGGCGCTCAGCCGCGCACCCCGCACAGGTGCAGCAGCGCCGCCACACCCCGGTACGGGTCGGTCCGCCCGGCCCTCTCCTCCACCGCCAGCAGCGAGTCGATGTCGTCGGGGACGGGGGCGTCGTCCGCCGCGGTGTCCGTGAAGACCCGTACGCCGTACCAGGCGTGCAGCGGGGCGCCGATCCCGGCGAGCGTCGCGGTCAGCGCCTCACGCCGGTCCGCGCGGACGTCCAGGCCGAGCCGGTTGCGGTACGCGGTGGTGTCGAACGCGGTCAGCGCGCCCGCCCAGTCGCCGTACAGGCCCGGCCGCATCGCCAGCGCGTCGCCGTTGCGCACCAGCAGCGACAGCAGCCCGCCGGGTGCGAGGACCCGCGCCAGCCCCGCGAGCAGAGGGTCGGGCTCCTCCACGTACATGAGCACGCCATGACACAGCACGACGTCGAAGCTACCGGGCAGGAAGTGCACGCCGGTCTCCCGGCCGTCGCCCTCCATGATCCGCATGCGTTCGCGGATGCCCTCGGGCTCCTGGGCCAGCGCCTCACGGGCCACGGCGATCATCGTCGCGTCCTGCTCGAGACCGGTCACCTTGTGACCGGCGCGGGCCAGCCGCAGCGCCTGCGTGCCCTGGCCCATCCCCACGTCGAGCACCCGCAGCCGCTGCCCGACCGGGAAGCGCCCGGCTATCTGCTCGTCGAGCTGGCGCGCCACCAGCTCCTGACGCACGACATCACGCAGCCCGCCCAGCCTGCCCAGCCAGGCCCTGGCCGCACCCCCGGAGAACGACGTCGTGCTCAGGGCCGCTCTCCGCGCTTCACCTGCGGCTTGGGCAGCCGGAGCCGGCGCATCTGGAGGGAACGCATCAGGGCGTAGGCGACCGCGCCGCGCTTGTTCTGGTCGGGGAAGCGCTCGTTCAGCCGCTTCTTCAGACGGAAACCGGTGACGATCGAGTCCAGCACGATCAGCACGATCACAACGAGCCACAGCAGCAGCGCGATCGCCTGCATCTGGCTGACCCGGACCACGCTCAGCACGAGGATGACCACGGCCATCGGCAGGAAGAACTCCGCCACGTTGAACCGCGAGTCGATGAAGTCACGGGCGAAGCGCCGAACCGGACCCTTGTCACGGGCCGGCAGATACCGCTCGTCGCCGCTGGCCAGCGCCTGACGCTGGCGCTCCAGCGCCTGCCGGCGCTCCTCGCGGGCGCGCTTGGCGGCCTCCTTGCGGTTCGTCGGGGTGTGGGCCACGCTGCGGCGCCGGGTCTGGGCCTCACTGCGCTTGGGCGTGGGCCTGCCCTTCGGGGCCTGCGGGTCACGGGGCTGCTTGGAGTCGGTCAGCGGCGCCTTGTCGGCGACCGGGGCCTTCTCTTCCTTGGCACGGCTACGGAACACAAAAGCCAAGGGTACGGGGTTCCGGCGCATGGACCCATGCCCCATGGGGAACGATCCGGCAACACCGGACGTCTCAACAGGGGACAGCACTTCCACGGCGACCCCGAGGATCACCTACTCCTTACGCCGGACCGGCCGGGGGCGCGATCGTCCTCGGGGAGGAGCGCATCCACCCCCGGACAGTGCGGTAATGGATGCAGGGCCCGTACTGTGGGTTCTGTCGCAGAGCTGGAGCTGGAGTCCGTCAGAAGGGGGCGCGCGAAGCCCATGAGCGGTGTCATGAAGCGTATGGGGATGATCTTCCGCGCGAAGGCGAACAAGGCCCTTGACCGGGCCGAGGACCCGCGCGAGACCCTTGATTACTCGTACCAGAAGCAGCTTGAGCTGCTGCAGAAGGTGCGCCGGGGCGTGGCCGACGTGGCCACCTCCCGCAAGCGCCTGGAGCTCCAGCTCAACCAGCTCCAGCAGCAGTCCTCCAAGCTGGAGGACCAGGGCCGCAAGGCACTCGCGCTGGGCCGTGAGGACCTGGCACGCGAGGCGCTGTCCCGCAAGGCCGCGCTGCAACAGCAGGTCACCGACCTGGAGACGCAGCACGCCACCCTCCAGGGCGAGGAGGAGAAGCTCACCCTGGCGGCCCAGCGCCTCCAGGCCAAGGTCGACGCCTTCCGCACCAAGAAGGAGACCATCAAGGCCACCTACACCGCGGCGCAGGCCCAGACCCGTATCGGCGAGGCCTTCTCCGGCATCTCCGAGGAGATGGGCGACGTCGGCCTGGCCATCCAGCGGGCCGAGGACAAGACCGCCCAGTTGCAGGCGCGGGCCGGCGCCATCGACGAGCTGCTCGCCTCCGGCGCTCTCGACGACCCGTCCGGCATGCACAAGGACGACATCCAGGCCGAGCTGGACCGGCTCTCCGGTGGTACGGATGTAGAGCTGGAACTCCAGCGCATGAAGGCCGAACTGGCCGGAGGCACCACCGACCGCCAGGCGATCGAGGGCGGCACCGGCCAGGGACAGTCCCAGCAGCAGCCGCAGGACACCCCGCGCTTCGACAAGCAGTAGGGGCCGAACCCAGGAGGGCGACGTGATCGTACGGATCATGGGGGAGGGCCAGGTGAGGCTGGACGACAGCCACCTCGCCGAACTCAACAAGCTCGACGACGAGCTGCTCGCCGAGATCGAGAACGGCGACGGCCCCGGCTTCCGCCGCACCCTCTCCGCGCTGCTCGACAAGGTCCGTGAGCTGGGCACCTCCCTGCCGGACGACTCCCTGGAACCGTCCGAGCTGATCCTGCCGTCCCCGGACGCCACGCTGGAGGAGGTCCGGGAACTGCTCAGCGACGACGGCCTGATCCCGGGCGCCGTCTGACACGTACGGACTCCACACCCGGCGGGGGCGCAGGCCCCTGCCGGGGCCTCGTCGCGCGGGGCCGCCTCCGGCCGGGCCCTCGTTGCGCTCGGGGCCCTGCGAGGCCGCCGTCCGCCGAGGCCGCCCCACCCCCGCCGCCGCGCGTCCACCGCCGGGCCCCGACGCAC
>NZ_JALLGL010000657.1 GCF_023072675.1 Streptomyces sp. XM83C | reverse complement strand
AGCACAGACACCATCACGCACCTCCAGCACGCCACCTCCACGGACGCACCGGACCTACCTCACCCACCCCGAAACTATGCCTGACCAGCACAAACCCAGCCTCACACTCGGTTTCGAGAAGCCCTCTAAGGCCCGCGGCCAGCGCTACGACACCACTCATCCCGCAGTCACCGCCTACGTAACCGAGATGCTCGGAGATAGCGACGCGGCGTGGCAACGGTTCGCATCGAGCCCCATGTCCCACGCCGGTCCGGGCGCCTGGCATCGACTCGGCGACCTCCTGGACGCGGCAGTGGAAGGGACCGAGTGGCCGACGCCTCCGCCGGGACGATGACGGCAGCCATGTCGATCAGTCTCAGCCTCGCTTGATGAATCCCGAGCGCCCCACCAAGTGGTGGGCATCAATGAGAAGTGTGCATCGTGAAAACTGCACGTCAGGTGGGCTGGTGTGCGTAGGTGTCGGGACGCTCGGCCAGGTCCGGGGCGATAGTCCAGCGACAAGATCGTCGGTCATCAGCGGGCGACTTCC
>NZ_JALLGL010000656.1 GCF_023072675.1 Streptomyces sp. XM83C | reverse complement strand
CGGTGTCGGCCGAGCCGCGTGGACGACTCGATGCCTTTGCGGGCGATGCGGTGACGGATGCGACGCTCGCGAAGCCATTCCCGCAGGTGGTCGTAGTCGTAGCCCTTGTCGGCGTGGAGTTTGGCCGGGCGCCGGCGGCGCGGGCCGCGGCGGGAGCGGATGGGCGGGATCCCGCGCACGAGCGGTTCCAGGCCGAGGCTGTCGTGCAGGTTGGCGCCGGAGATGCCCAGCGACAGCGGCACGCCGTTCCGGTCGGTGATCAGGTGGATTTTCGATCCCGGTTTGCCGCGGTCGGTCGGATTCGGTCCGGTCAGTGGCCCCCTTTTGCCGCCCGGACGCTGACGGAGTCGATCGCGCACCGCGACCAGTCCAGCTCGCCCCGGGCGCCGAGTTCGTCGAGGATGACGCGGTGCAGCCTGGCCCAGACTCGGTCCCGGCTCCACTGGGCGAAGCGCCGGTAGACCGTGGGCCAGGCCGGCCCGAACACCGGTGGCAACTGCCGCCACGTGCAGCCCGAGGTGGCCACGAA
>NZ_JALLGL010000655.1 GCF_023072675.1 Streptomyces sp. XM83C | reverse complement strand
GATGTGCAGGGTAGTCTCGGTGGCTCGGAGTTGTGTAGAAGAGACAGTCCTCCCCTCGGGCATCCGCCGCGTCGTCACGGCCTGGCGCGAACCGGACACCTTCGTCCAGTCCGCCGACGGCACCGGCACCCTCACAGCGCAGGGCGCGCAGGTGCTCGTACTCCCGCAGTACGAGGAACGCGCCAAGGCACCGAACGGGCATCTGGTGGGGTGACAGCGGGCAGGCCCGCAAGGGCGGGTGGCGAACCGCCGACGACGCGGAGAAAGCGGGCCCGGAACGACAGAACCCCCGTCTGACCAGGTCAGCGGGGGTCCCGACCCCGAGGGGTGCGGTAGGCCCTGTGGGACTCGAACCCACAACCAATGGATTAAAAGTCCACTGCTCTGCCAATTGAGCTAAGGGCCCAGGCGATGTTGCCTCCCTGAGCATAGCCGGAGCGGGCCGTGTCTCCGATCGGGTATCGGGGACACGGCCCGTCGGAACCCGTCCGATGCTCCCGGAGGGCGCCGGCGGTCAGGGTGCCGTGCGGCCCGGCGGGGTCGCGGCGGGGGTC
>NZ_JALLGL010000065.1 GCF_023072675.1 Streptomyces sp. XM83C | reverse complement strand
CCCACCGGCAGGACCCCACTCCTGTCCGCCAGCCGGCCCGGCCCGCCCCTCCACTCCCCGGGGCGGCCGGGCCTTCGGTGCGCCCCAGAGGCCCCGCCGCACGCGTGGAAACCCCCGGACCGTCCCCTCCCGCAGCCCTCGCACCGATCGTCCGCAGGGGCTGCGCACACGTCTCATAAGCGCTGTAATACGGAGGTGGTCACTGAGGGAGCAGCGGGGTACAGAACCGGAACGCCGCGGGTCGAAGCCGCTCTCCAGACGCTCATGGCCGATCCCGACTCACCCGAACGGGTGCATCGCGTCCTGGAGTGCGCACTCGTCCTCGCCGGCGCCGGCGTGGCGGCCCTGTACGCCCCGGGCGACGACGACCTGCTGTGCCTGGTCGACTCGGCCGGACTGCCCCGCACCCTGTACGGCCTGCGCGGCACGTACGCGCTGGACGGCGACTCCCCGGCCGCCCGTGTCCACCGCGAGGGCCGCCCCCTGTGGCTCGGGCCGCGTGAGCTGGCCGCCCGTGCCCCCTCCCGTCGGACCCCGGCGCAGGCGTTCTCGCTGGCCGCGCTGCCCGTGCGGGGCGGTTCCCTGGTCGTGGTCGGGGAACGGCCCGCAGGTTTCGACCCCGGTGCGCGCGCCTGCCTGGAACGCATCGCCGACGCCGTGGCCGCCCCCGTCCCCGCCGAGTCGGCCGCCCGAGGGGAACTGCGCGGCGACTCCTTCAGCCTCGCCATGGACAGCGGCCGTATCGAGGTCGGCGACGACATCCTCCAGCTGTTCGGCCTGAGCCGGGACCGCTTCGACGGCAGGGTGGAGACGCTGCTGGGCCTCACCGTCCCCGAGGACCTGCCGGCGCTGATGTCGGTCGTCGAGGCCGACCACATGTCCCTCGGCGACCGGGAGCTGGAGTTCCGGGTGCTCCAGCCGACCGGCCCGCCCCGCTGGCTGCGGCTGCACGGCCGGCTCGTGCCCGGCGGCGAGGGCCGCCCCGCCCGCCTCGTCGGCACCGTCGCCGACGCCTCCACGCTCCGCCCCGACGTCACCGATGTGGCCCGAGTGCAGCGCCTGGCCGCCGCCCTGTCCACGGCCGGCACCGTCCGTGACGTCAGCCAGGCCGTGGTCTCGGCGCTGCGCCGCCCGCTGCGCGCCGACCGTATCGCCCTGGCGGAGCTCGAGGGCGACCGCCTCGTCGTCACCGTGCTGGACCCGCCGGACCCCGAGGCGTGGCCGGAGCTGTGGCGGCTGGAATGGCGTACCGAATGGCCGGACGCCCCCGTGCGGACCATGCCCACACTGGCCGCCGCGCTGCGTGAGGGCCGCGCCCGCATCTGGCCCGCCGGAACGGCCCTGGAGCCCGCCCTCGCGGACGTCGGCCCCGGCGGTCTCGCCGTACTGCCGCTGCCCGCCGGCGGGCGGATGGCCGGCGCCTGCCTCATCGGCTGGGACACCCCGCACGACTTCGGCCCCGACGAGCGCGCCCTGCTCACCGCGTCCGCGGGCCTCGCCGGTCAGGCCCTGCTGCGCGCGCACGCCTTCGACGCCGAGCACGAGCTGGTCGGCATGCTCCAGCGGCAGCTGCTGCCGCGCCGGCTGCCCGTGCTGCCCGGCGGGGTCGCCGTCGCCCGCTATCTGCCCGCCACGGCCGGTCTGGAGGTCGGCGGCGACTGGTACGACGTGATCCCCTTGCCCGACAACCATGTGGCGCTCGTCATCGGCGACGTGCAGGGCCACAGCACCGCCGCCGCCACCCTCATGGGCCAGATGCGCACCGCGCTGCGCGCCTACGCCGCCGAGGGCCACCCGCCCGACGTGGTCGTCGCGCACGCCAACCGGCTCCTCGCCGACCTGGAGACCGACCTCTTCGCCACCTGCTGCTACGTCCAGGTAAACATGGAGTCCGGCTCCGCCTGGTGCGTGCGCGCCGGGCATCTGCCGCCGGTGCTGCGCCACCCGGACGGCCGTACGGAGATCGTCGAGACCGACGGCGGGCCCCCGCTGGGCGTGCTGCGGCAGGCCGAGTTCCCGCTCGGCCCGCTCGCGCTGCGCCCCGGCACGGTGGTCGCCCTCACCACCGACGGGCTGGTGGAGTCCACCGACGCCGACATCGACGAAGGCCTCGCTCGGTTCGCCGGCGCGCTGGACGCCTCCGACCCCGCCGACCTCGGCCCGGTCGCCGACGCGCTGCTGGACGGGGCCCGCCGCAGCGACGACATCGCCCTGCTGCTCATGCGGTACGACGGGATGGCCTCGCGCCCGCTGCGGGAGAGCTGGACGGTGTGGCGGGTGCCGCAGGCGGCCGGGCAGGCCCGCCGCTTCACCCGCCGCGTCCTGCGGAGCTGGGGGGTGGGGGAGCGGGACCGGGACGCCGTACTGCTCGTCGTGTCGGAACTCGTCACCAACGCCCTCGTGCACACCGACGGCCGGATCCGCCTCGACCTCACCCTCGTCAACCACCGGCTGCGGGTCGCGGTCGCCGACACCTCCCCACGCAGCCCTGTCAAACCGACCAGCATCGGCTGGGAGGCCACCGGAGGACGCGGCATCGTGCTCGTCGACGCCGTGTCGGACGCATGGGGGACGGTGCCGGTCAGCGGCGGCAAACAGGTGTGGGCCGAACTCGAACTGGGCCCGCCCGCCGGGCCACCCCCGACACCCGGCGCCGCGCACCGCGCTTGACGGCGCGTCAGCACCCTCCGCGTCCCCTCACGCATCCGGGACCACCGCCGGGGTACACGCGCCGGATGAACACCACCCCGAACCTCGCCGTCTCCGCGAGCACGGCATTCGGCGTCGTCGCTGTCCTGGCCGCCGGAATCCTCGTCACCGTCGCGCTGCTGTGGGCCGTCCGGCTCGGCATCGGCGTACGACGGCGCGAACCCCGCCCGCCGCGCCCCGAGGAGCAGCCGGCCCTGCCCGAGTCGGGGCCGGTCCGCGCGACCCGGGAGATGCGCGCCCCGAACGAGATGCCCCGCACCGGCGGCGCACGTCTCACCCCGCACGAACTGCACCCGACCGGAGGCACACCCGCCGCCGACCAGCAGCCCGGGGGCCGCGACCCGGGCTCCGGGGACGCGGCCGGCCCAGGAGGCGGCGCATGACACAGGTGGCACACGGGACTCAAGGGGCCGTCGAGGCCACACGGGGCCTGTTTGGGCGGGCGGCCGGTGGGGACCCGGCGGACAAGCACGATGCAGAAGGAAGATGAGAAGCCGTGACCCCGCACGCCAAGGAGACCACGCCGGCACGCCGCCCCGAGACGGGCTGGGCCGAGGCCCGTCGGCTGCGCCGCGAGCAGGCGCTGCGCACCTGGATGCCCGCCGTGGAGGAGCCCGGCGGCCCGCCCTCGCGCCAGAGCGACGCCGACACCCACATCGTGCGCGGGGAGGACTGACACCGAGAGCACCGACCCCGCGAGCCCCCTGGGAGTACCGGCCCCGGGGCCCGCACCCGGCCGGCGGCCCCGCCGACGTAGGCTCGGTTCATCATGAACCTGCTCGTCACCGGGGCCGCCGGCTTCATCGGTTCGGCCTACGTCCGCACCCTCCTCGCCCGCCCGGAGCCGCCGCACATCACCGTGCTGGACAAGCTCACCTACGCGGGCACCCCGGACAACCTGCCGCTGGACCATCCGCGGCTGAGGTTCGTCCGGGGCGACGTCTGCGACGCGGCGCTCGTGGACCGGCTGGTGGCCGAAGCGGACGAGATCGTGCACTTCGCCGCCGAGTCCCACGTCGACCGCTCCATCGAGGACGCGGGCGATTTCGTCCGCACCAACGTGCTGGGCACCCAGACCCTGCTGGACGCGGCACTGCGGCACGGCACGGGCCCGTTCGTGCACGTCTCCACCGACGAGGTCTACGGCTCCGTACCCACCGGATCGTGCACCGAGGACGCGCCGCTGCGGCCGACCTCCCCGTACGCCGCCTCCAAGGCCTCCTCCGACCTGCTGGCGCTGGCCTGCCACCGCACTCACGGCCTGGATGTCCGGATCACCCGCTGCTCCAACAACTACGGGCCGCGCCAGTTCCCCGAGAAGATCGTGCCGCTGTTCGTCACCCGCCTGCTGGACGGCCTGCGGGTGCCGCTGTACGGCGACGGCCGCAACGTGCGCGACTGGCTGCACGTGGACGACCACTGCCACGGAGTCGATCTGGTCCGCACCAAAGGTCGGCCCGGCGAGGTCTACAACATCGGCGGCGGCACCGAGCTGACCAACCGGGAGCTGACCGGCCTGCTGCTGGACGCCCTCGGCGCGGGCTGGGACCGGGTCGAGCATGTCGCCGACCGCAAGGGCCACGATCTGCGGTACTCCGTCGACTGGGGCAAGGCCCGCCGCGAGCTGGGCTATCGGCCGCGCCGCGACCTCGTCTCCGGCCTCGCCGAGACCGTCGCCTGGTACCGGCAGCACCGCGACTGGTGGGAGCCGCGCACGGTGCGCCCGGCGGGCACGGCACGGCTCGGCTGACGCGGCGGACCGTGCGGCCCTTCCCCGTCTCGCCGCCTCAGCCGTGCGTCTTGGCGAGCAGTTCCAGGATCTCGGCGGTGGTGCCGGTCTCGCCGAGCCTGGGGAAGATCCGCTCCACGCTGTTGCGGTGCGTCTCGGGGTCGAGGTCGCTCATCGCGTCGGTGGCCAGCGTGACGTGGTAGCCGTGCTCGTGCGCGGCGCGGGCCGTGGACTCGACGCCCATGGCGGTGGCGACACCGGTCAGCACGATCTGGGTGACGCCCCGGCGGCGCAGCTGCACATCGAGGTCGGTGCCGTGGAAGGCACCCCAGTTGTGCTTGGTGACGACGATGTCCTCGGGGTGCCCGGCCAGCTCCGGCACGATCGTGTCCCACCCCTGTGGGCGGGCGGCACCGGCGCGGGGCGCGTCGGTGCGGCCGGGCACGACGTCCGCGAGGTCGGCGGCGAACGACACCCGCACCAGCACCACGGGCAGACCGCGCTCGCGGAACGCGTCGGCGAGCCGCGTCGAGCGGGCGACGACATCGGCCGCGGGGTGCGGCTGCACGGGCGCGGCGACGATCCCGGCCTGGAGATCGACGACGACGAGAGCCGTACGCGGGTCGAGGGCGGTGACGGTCATGGGCGGGGCCTTTCGGAAGAACATGGGGGAGGGGGCAGGGCACGTCCGGCGGGCGTCCGGCGGGCGCCGGTCAGGGCTGTGCGAGCCGCTCCAGCAGGCGCAGGGCGTGCAGCAGGGCCTGACGCTCGTCCTCGTCGTACCGCTCGTCGAGGGCATGGACCAGCCACTCCTGGCGGGCCCGACGGTCCCCGGCGATCCGTGCGCGGCCCGCGTCGGTCAGCGTGACGAGCCGGCGGCGGCCGTCGGAGGGGTCCGGCCCGCGCTCGATCAGGCCCTGCTGCCGCAGCGCGGCGAGCGTCGTGGCCATCGACTGCGGGCGCACCCCCTCGGCGGACGCCAGCGCGCTCGCCGTGGCCGCGCCGTGCTTGCCGATCAGAGTCAGCGCGGACACCTGCGAGGGGGAGAGCGTGTCGTCGCCGGCGACCTCGCGCAGCCGCCGCAGCAGCCGCACGATCAGCACGCTCAGCTCACGGGCCGCGTGCGCGGCGCTCTTCGGGACACCCTCGGACGCCGGGTCCGGGGCCGTCTCGTCCACGGCCATGGCCTCGACGCTATGTTCGACAGGTGAGACTGTCCAGTCGGGACTGAACAGTTCGCCTGATGATCCGGTGGCCCTGACCTACGCTTGACCCGTGCGCCTGCTGCTGACGTCCGACACCCACCTGCCGAAGCGGGCAGGGCGACTGCCCGCGCCGCTGCTGGCGGAGCTGCCGCGCGCCGATGTCGTCCTGCACGCCGGGGACTGGGCCGACGCCGCCGCCCTCGACCTGTTCGAGGCGCACAGCCGGCGTCTCATCGGCGTGTACGGCAACAACGACGGCCCCGAACTGCGCGCCCGGCTCCCCGAGGTGGCCCGCGCCGACCTCGGCGGCCTGCGCTTCGGCGTCGTCCACGAGACCGGGGCCGCGCGGGGGCGGGAGGCCCGGTGCGCCGCCCGCTTCCCCGACCTGGACGTGCTGGTCTTCGGGCACAGTCACATCCCGTGGGACACCACGGCTCTGGGCGGGCTGCGGCTGCTGAACCCCGGCTCCCCGACGGACCGGCGCCGCCAGCCCTGGTGCACCTATATGACGGCCACGATCATCGGCGGCCGGCTGACCGATGTCGTCCTGCACCGGCTGCCGCCGCGCTGAGCGCCGTACGGCCGTCGTGTACTGCCCCTGGAGCCGCACAGCTCCCCGCGAAGCGCGGCCACGCCACATGGCCGTACAAGCCCGGCAGAAGCAGACACGCCGTCACGGCATGAGGAGCGCGAAGGAGGCCGACAGCGCGGAGGCCGGGCCGCTGTCGCTCGGCGAAGCGGCCCGGGCGCTGCGAGTGTGCGCTGTCACGGACCTCCCTTCCCCAGCTCTGAGGGGTTCGAGAGCACGCATGCCTCATCCGATACCGGGCGGCTACCCCCTCCCTCGCGCCTCACACCTCTTTTCCCGCAAATCCGCTGCAATCCGTACGGAACGGGCGTCCGCCCCGGCCGGCGCGGTCGGGGCTCAGCCTGTGGGTCCGGTCCAGCCGTCCTGAACATGTCCGAGGCGGACGCGCTGCGGATGGTCGCCGACCGGCACCGACAGCCGCTTCTGCCCGGTGGCGAAGTCGATCGCCGTGACCTGGTCGGAGCCGCTCTCGGAGATCACGCAGTCCTTGCCGTCGCCGCTGACCGTGGCCCAGTACGGCTTGGACGCGGAGACCAGCGGGCCCTCCTGGAGCGTGGCGCGGTCGACGACGGTGGCGTAGTCGTCCATGGTGCCCGCGACGCACAGCTTGCTGCCGTCCGGCCGCATCGACAGGCCGTGGTGGCGCGAGTCGTTGACGAACGTGGTGCGGTCGTCGCCGGTCGCAGGGTTCTTCGGCAGGGTCTTGGTGCGGGTGATGCGGTCGGTGGCGAGGTCGTACTCGAAGAAGCCGTTGAAGAACGACACCTGGAAGTACAGCTTCGACTCGTCCGGGGAGAACACCGCCGGCCGTACCGCGTCGGAGAAGTCCTTCAGTCCGATCGCGTCCAGCCGCTGCCGCATGTCGATGATCTTCACCTGCCGGAAGGTGGAGGCGTCGACGACGGTGATGTGCCGGTCGCCCTTCGTCCAGTCCAGCCAGGGGGCGTCGAGGGCGGTGTTCACCTCGCCGATCGACATGTTGTAGAGGTACTTGCCGTCCTTGGTGAAGATGTTCTCGTGCGGTTTGTCGCCGGTGGCGAACCGGCCCAGTTCCCGGCCGGAGTCGATGTCCAGCACGTGCACGGTGTTCGCGGTCGACGCCGACACCGCGACGCGGGTGCCGTCGGGGGAGACCGCCATGTGGTCGGCGCGGTAACCCGCCACCTTGAAACGCCAGTTGACACGGCCGGTGGCCAGGTCGATGGAGACGACGTCGGCGAAGCTCGGCCGGGACACCACCACCGACGAGCCGTCCGGCGTGGAGTACATGTCGTCCACGAACTGGTCGTGTCCCTCGCCGACGCTGTTGCGGATCACCATGAAGTAGATCCACTTGATCGGGTCGGCGTTGATCTCCGCCATGCGTTGGGCCTTGTCGGGCACGACATCGATCCGGCCGATCCTCGTGTAGTCGCCGGAGGACTCCAGGACGTCGGCGGTGCCGTCCCAGTTGTTGCCGACGAACAGCACCTCGCGCAGACCGGCCTGCGAGGCGGCGGCGGTCGTGGAGGCGGAAGCGGGGGAGGTCCGGGTGCTCGCGGCGGCTGCTGGGACGGCGGCGACGGACAGGACGAGGGCGGCGGCCACGGAGCAAAGGTGCCTGGTTCTGGATGCAGGCATGACTGCTCTCTCCTCAGCGGATAGGGGAGCGTGCGTCGGGCGGGCACGCGGGAAATCTGAACACGCGCACATTCACAGTGAACTTACTGAAAAGTAAGGAGGGGGCCGCCTTCTCGACAAGACCGCGTACACGACAAAATCGAAGCGATCCCCGCAGACGGAGGGGACCTGGGGAGGGGAAGAACACGCGTGACGGGCAGGCTCAGGGCACCCACCGGCCGCTACGGCGGACGGTCCGCCGCCGAACGCAAGGCGGAACGCCGCGAGCGTTTCCTCACCGCCGCCCTGGAACTCTTCGGCGGCGCACCCGGCTACCGGGCCACCACCATCGCCGCGCTCAGCGAGGCGGCAGGCCTGTCCACCCGTCAGTTCTACGAGGAGTTCCGCACCCTGGAGGACGTCCTCGCCGCCCTCCACCTCCAGGTCAACGACGCCTCCGAACAAGCGGTCCGCGCCGCGTTCGAAGCCGCCGCCGGCCTCCCCCTCGTCGAGCGGGTCACCGCCTTCTTCCGCGCCTACGCCGACAGCGTCACCGCCGACCCGCGCCGCATCCGCATCACCTTTGTGGAGATCGTCGGCGTCAGCCCGCGGCTGGAGGAGCAGCGCCTGGCCCGCCGCGCCCGCTGGGTCGACCTCATCTGCGGGGCCGCCCGAGAGGCCGCGGCCCGCGGGGAGGCCGCGGACCGCGACTACCGGCTCGCCGCGACGGCGTTCATCGGCAGCGTCAACGGCCTGCTCCACGACTGGAGCGCCGGCTGGGTCGACGCCACCCTCGACGAGGTCGTCGACGAACTGGTCCGCCAGCTCCTCGGCATCCTCCGCCCCCCGGGCTGGCGGCCACCGGACTGACCGGGCACGGGCACGTCAGGGCCGCGGCACGTCCTCGATGCGCTGACCGTCCAGCAGATACCTCGGCAGATACGGCAGTTCGTCGGGGACCGGGAACCCGTACCCCCGGGCCAGGGACGCCATCGCCAGCGGGCCGAGCGCCACACGCGCACGAGGCGCCGGAGCGTCGCCCCAGTAGGCCCGGTGCCCGTCGAGGGCCTCCGACAGCGCCTTGCCGAAGGCGTCGTGGTCACCGGCGACGATGCGGTGGAACATGGCCACCGGCTGGTAGTCGATGTGGTTGACGAACGCCTCCGGACCGTGGGTCAGCGTCTGCGGCACGGACGTCTCCATCGCGGCGAGCAGCTTCGGCACGATGGCGTCCATCGGCTGCCGCGTGAAGTACGCCCGCAGCGTGTCCGCCCAGTGCACCACGTACGCGTCGACCGCGTCGTCCTGGCGCAGCAGCTCCAGCGGCACCGAGCACAGCCGCTCCACCCGCTCCCAGTCCCGGCACACGACCGCCACATAGACGGCGTCGAGCCACGCCCGCACGTCCGCCGGCGGGGTGACGCCCTCTCCGCTCACCTCCACCTCGACGGCGTCGCCCAGGACGCACTTCTGCGGCTGCCCGCCGGTGAACAGCAGCGTGCCCAGTTGCAGGGCCAGCGCCCACGCGTCCCACGTGTCCACATGCGCCGCCCGCGGGTCGTCGGCGCAGCGGGCGTGCGCGAGCGTGACCGCGTCGGCGAACACACCGGCCAGGCCGGACGGGTCACCGGCGAGCCGCGTCAGCGACTCGCCCAGCCGCCGTGCCGCCTCACCGGTGTCCGGGGCGGCCCCGGACGCCCGGGTGCGGATACGGCCGGCAGGGGCCAGCCGTATCAAGCTCTTCATCCGCGACAGCAGTTCCGGCGGCGGCTGCACGGAGAAGGACCGCTCGACGTCGTCGATCACGGTGAGGGAGGTCAGCTGCCCGCGGTGCCACCAGTACAGCCGCGGGGACAGCGCCCCCGGCCCGTCCCCGTGGGCGCGCATCGCGTACCCGGCGAGGCTGTTCACCGCGGCCACCACGGACCCGTCGGCGATCGGGTGGTACACCAGGTTGTGCCGCGTCGGCACCACCACCAGCGCACCCTCCGCCGGCAGCGACTCACCCGTGGCCCGGTGCGCCGCCTGCGCCAGATACAGCGCCTGGCTCGCCACGAACGGCGAATCGCCGTACAGCGAGTGCAGTACGGCACCGCCCTCGACGGGTATCTCCTCGTGCCGCACCTCCACCCGCATCAGGTTCGCCCGCGCGGCCTCCGCCAGCTCCTTCGCCCCCGCGCGCTCCACATCCGTGTCGGTCAGGATCCGCACACTCGTCGGCTGGTCGAGGGCGTACGCGAGGACGAGCCCGTCGGCGGCCTTCCGCACGTACCGCATCGAACCCGCGAGATCGGGCGTGATCGCGTCCTCGGGCAGCAGCCGCGCATGGGTCCCCCGCAGCAGTTCCTCCCGGCCCTCACCGCCCCGGCCGGCCTCCCGCAGCCGCGCGAAATGCCCGGCGACCACCTCGGGCCACCGCTCCACGGGCGCCTGCCGGCACAGATGCCCCAGGTCACGCAGCGAGTAACGGTGCCCCTCCCGCAAGTGCGGTGCGGCCAGCCGGCGCAGCAGCGCGGCCTGTTCCGCGTCGAGCATGGGCAGTTCGGGATCGTCGGAACCGAATGTCTGATCGTGTGTCACGAGACCGACGGTACAGGCAGGGTCCGACACCGGTGCCGGCCGGCGCGGGGAGGCGGTCGGCCGGCACCGGCGCACGGAACGGTCAGGCGCCGGGCAGCACACCCGTGCGCGCGACCTCCGCGTACCAGCGGGCACTCGCCTTCGGGATGCGCCGGCCGGTCGGATAGTCGACGTACACCGCGCCGAAGCGCTTGCTGTACCCGTGGGACCACTCGAAGTTGTCCAGCAGCGACCACAGGAAGTAGCCCCGCACGTCCACCCCGTCGCCGATCGCCCGGTGCACGGCGGCCAGATGGTCACGCACATAGGCGATCCGCGCGGGGTCGTTGACCCGTCCGTCCGGGTCGGCGTAGTCGTCGAACGCCGCCCCGTTCTCCGTGATCACCATCGGCGTGCCGGGGAAGTCCGCCGCGAGCCGGTGCAGCAGGTCGTACAGCCCGGACGCGTCGATCGCCCAGCCCATCGCGGTGCGCTCGCCCGGCGGCTGGTGGAACGCCACGTCGTCCGCGCCCGGCCACGGGCTGTACGGGCTGTTGCCGTGCCCGTCGGCCGTGTGCGTGCCCGTGCCGTCGGCCGCCGACACCACCGTCGGCGTGTAGTAGTTGACGCCGAGGAAGTCCAGCGGCTGGTTGATCCGCGCCAGGTCGCCGTCCCGCACGAACGACCAGTCCGTCAGCGCCGCCGTGTCCTTCAACAGGTCCTCCGGGTACGCCCCTTGCAGCATGGGCCCCGTGAACACCCGGTTGGCCAGCGCGTCGATACGGCGCACCGCGTCCGCGTCGGCGTCGCTGCCGGTGAGGGGACGCACATGGTGGATGTTGAGCGTCACCGAGCAGCGGGCGTCCGACGGCAGCGCCCCGCGCAGCGCCTCCACCGCCAGCCCGTGCCCGAGATTCAGATGGTGGGCGGCGCGCAGCGCGGCGACCGGATCGGTGCGGCCGGGGGCGTGCACCCCGGAGCCGTAGCCGAGGAAGGCGCTGCACCACGGCTCGTTCAGCGTGGTCCATGTCTTCACCCGGTCGCCGAGCGCGTCCGCGGCGAGCGCGGCGTACTCGGCGAACCGCTCGGCCGTCGACCGCTCCGGCCAGCCGCCCGCGTCCTCCAGCTCCTGCGGCAGATCCCAGTGGTACAGCGTCGCGACCGGCTGGATCCCCTTCTCCAGCAGCTCGTCGACCAGCTGCCGGTAGAAGTCCAGACCCCGCTGCACCGCCGGACCTCGGCCGGTCGGCTGGATGCGGGTCCAGGCCAGGGAGAAGCGGTAGGCGCCCAGGCCGAGTTCGGCCATCAGCGCCACGTCCTCGCGCCAGCGGTGGTAGTGGTCGGTGGCGATGTCACCGGTGTCCCCGTTGCGGACCCGGCCCGGTGTACGGGAGAAGGTGTCCCAGATCGACGGGGTACGGCCGTCCTCGGCCGCCGCGCCCTCGATCTGGTACGAGGCGGTCGCCGAACCCCACAGGAAGTCCTGGGGGAAAACAAGGGCCGAGTCCGGACGGGGCGCGGACGATGGTGCGGAAACCACAGAGGTCCTCTCGGGAGAGACGAGCCGCGCGGAAGCACGGCGACAACAGGGGAGTGGAGGGCCGGTCCGTGCCCTCGCGGGGCCCGGCAGGCCCGAAGGCACGGCGGCCCGAAGGCCCGGCAGCGCACTCGCGCCGGGCCTGCTCGCCGGATCAGCCTTTGACGGCACCGGCCATGACACCGCTGACGATCTGCCGGCCGAACACGACGAACATCGCCAGCAGCGGCAGCGTGCCCAGCAGAGCACCCGCCATGATCAGGGACTGGTCGCGGACATAACCCGCGCTGAGCTGCGTCAGCGCGACGGGCACGGTCGGGTTGGACATGTCGAGCACCACGAACGGCCAGAAGAAGTCGTTCCACGCGTGCACGAACGTGATCATGAACAGGACCGCCATCGGAGGCCGCGCGATGGGCAGCACGATGCTCCAGAAGATCCGCAGCGAGTGCGCACCGTCGACCCGGCCCGCCTCGACCAGCTCGTCCGGCAGAGCCTCCGACAGGTACTGCCGCATGAAGAACACACCGACCGCGCTCACCAGCGTCGGGAAGATGACGGCGGGCAGCTGCTGGGCCCAGCCCAGCTCCGACATCATCATGAACAGCGGTACGACACCGAGCTGGGGCGGGATCATCATCGTGCCGATCACCACCATCAGCAGGGCGTTGCGGCCCTTGAACCGCAGCTTGGCGAAGGCGAAACCGGCCAGTGTCGCGAACAGCACGGTCGACAGGGCGATCGTCCCGGCCACGATCAGAGAGTTGATCATGGCTTTGCCCATCGCCGCCTCGTCCCAGGCGCGGGCGAGATTGCTGAACAGGTTCGGCCCCGGCAGGAACGGCGGCGGGGTCTGGCTGACCCGCGTGTTGTCCGTGGAGGCCGCCACCATCGTCCAGTACAGCGGGAAGATCGACAGCAACGCCATGATGCCGAGCAGCACATAGGCCACCGGACCGGCGTGATGCTGCCGTCCGGCGCGCTCACGCAGCAGCCGGCGCCCGCCGCGGCGGGGCACGGCCGGCTCGACGGGAGAAGGTCCGGCGGGGGCGTCCGTCCGCGCCGGGAGACTGTGAGTGGTCATGAAGGACTCCAGGTCAGGACCGACGGGAACGCAGACGCCCGATCAGGCGCTGCACCACGAACAGGACGACGAGCAGCAGAAGCATCGCCCAGGCCACGGTCGCGGCCCGGCCCATCTGATAGTTCTTCCAGCCCTCCTCGTACAGCAGCAGACCCAGCGTCTGGTACTGATTGTTCGCGCCGCCCGTGACACCGTTCGGGCCCTGCCCGAAGATCAGCGGCTCACCGAACAGCTGGGTCGCGCCGATGGTGGACAGCACGATGGTGAAGACGATCGTCGACCGGATACCGGGCACGGTGACATGCAGGAACTGCTTCCACCGGGAGGCGCCGTCCAGCGACGCCGCCTCGTACCGCTCGGCGGGGATGGCCTGCATCGCGGCCAGGTACAGCAGCGCGTTGTAGCCCGTCCAGCGCCAGATGACCATGGTCGAGATGGCGATCTGCGCGGGCCACTTCTCGGACTCCCAGCTGACCGGGTCCACCCCGATCGTGCCGAGCGCCCAGTTGATCATGCCGAAGTCCCGCTCGAAGAGCATCGTGAACACCAGCGCCGCCGCACCGACCGACGTGGCGTACGGCACCAGCGAGGCCACGCGGAAGAACAGCGAGGCACGCATCTTGTAGTTGAGCAGGTGTGCGATCCCGAGGGCCATCAGCAACTGGGGAACCGTCGAGAGGACACCGATGGTGAACGTGTTCCGCAGGGCGTTCCAGAACCGCTCGTCGCCCCACAGCTCCACGTAGTTGTCGAACGCCACCCACTCCTGCACGTCCAGCGTGGCCAGTTCGACGTGGTGCAGGGACAGCCACGACGTGTACAGGAGCGGGTAGAAGCTGAACGCGGCGAAGACGATGAAGAACGGCGCGACGAACGCGTACGGCGCGCCCTTGATGTCCAGCCTGTGCAGCAGCGAGCCGCGCCGGCGCTCGCCGCTGCCGCCGGGGGCGGCCGGGGCAGTGGTGGTGGAGGTGGCCACCGGACTTCCTTCCTGTGAACGAAAGGGGGGACCGGGCCCCGGGCGCGCCCTCGCACGCCCGGGGCGGGAAGGTCAGCGGACGGCCTTGTCCACGCGCTCCATCGTGGTGTCCCACGCCTTGTCACGTGCCGTGCCCTGCTCGACCAGGGCGAGACCCTGCGAGAACAGGTCCTTGATCGTGCCGTCCTTGCGGCCGAGCACCTGCTTGTCCGGGATCTCCTGCGCGGCGGCACCGAAGATCCGGCCGATCGGCGCACCGCTGAAGTAGTCCGACGTCGCGTCCTTCACCTCGGGCGACTCGAGCGCCTTCTGCGAAGAGGGGATGTTGCCCAGCTCGGTGAAGATCCGCGCCTGCTGCTCGGGCGCGGTCAGCCAGGCCACGAGCTGCTTGGCCTCCTCCTTCACCGGGCTGTCCTCGATCACCCCGAGGAACGAGCCGCCCCAGTTGGCGCCCTTGGGCGCGCGGGCCACGTCCCACTTGCCCTTGTTCGCCTCACCGGCCTTCTCGGAGATGTGGCTCAGCATCCAGGCCGGGCACACCGCCGTCGCGAACGTGCCGTTGGCCAGGCCGGGGTCCCAACCCGGCTGGAACTGGCGCAGCTTGGCCGTCAGACCCTCCTCCGCGGCGTCCGACGCCAGCGCCCAGGCCTGCTTCACGACCGGGTTCTTGTCGTGGATCAGCTCGCCCTGCTCGTTGTAGTACTGCTGGGAGTCGCCGTAGACCATGGCGTTGAACAGGCCGCTCGCCGAGTCCGTGAACGCGACCTTGTCGCCCTTGAAGTTCTTCTTGAAGGTGCGGCCCACCTCGACGTACTTGCTCCAGTCGCCCGCCCACAGCTTGCCGACCGCCTCCCGGTCGGTGGGCAGCCCGGCCTGCTGGAAGTAGTCCTTGCGGTAACAGACCGCCATCGGGCCGATGTCGGTGCCCAGCCCGAGGACCTTGCCGTCCTTCGTGGTGATCTGGGACTGCTTCCAGGGCAGGAAGTGGTCGGTGCCCGCCATGCCGGCGAAGTCCGCGAACTTGTCCGCCCGGGTCTCGGTGATCTCCTTGGCCCGGCCTATCTCGATGCCCTGGATGTCCTTCAGGCCCTTGCCGGCCGCGAGGTGGGTCTGCAACGCGGTGTAGTAGGTCTGCTCGTCACCGGCGATCTCCGCCTCGATCTTGACGTTCGGGTGCTCCTTCTCGTACTGCTCCAGCAGTCCGGTCTCCTTGAGGCCCATCACCCCGAACAGGCCCATGGTGATGGTGACCTTGCCGTCCTTCTTGCTTCCACCGGTGACGGAGTCGCCGTCACCGCCGCACGCGGCGACCAGCGTCAGTGCCCCGGCGGCGGCGACTGCCGCCGCCGCCCTTCTCGTACGCGGCGAAACGAGACGTCCCATGAAAAATGCCCTCCTACGGCGGCCCAGACAGCGGTGGTAACGTTCCCAATCAGAGATGGGAACGTGCCCATCGATGAGGGGAAGACTCACTGCCGGAGCGCGATATGTCAATGACTTGAAGACGAACCCACACAAGTCACGCGCAAGCAACTGCTCGTCGGCGCAGGTGGACCGCCACATCTGCGAGAATCGTTCCCGTCAGCTCCGCGGCCTCACCGCCGCGCAAACAGGCAGGGGGGAGCGCATGTCCGGCAACCGCCGGCCCACGATCAAGACGGTCGCCGCCCTCGCGGGCGTGGGCCGCACCACGGTGTCCCGCGTCGTCAACGGCTCCGACCTGGTCAGCCCCGAGGCACGGGCCCGCGTGCTGGCAGCCATCAAAGAGTTGAACTATGTCCCCAACTCGGTGGCGCGCGGCCTGGTCACCAACCGCACCAACGCCTTCGCCCTGGTGATCCCGGAATCGGAGAGCCGGCTCGGCTCCGAGCCCTTCTTCGCCGCGCTCATCCGCGGTGTCAGCGGCGCCCTCGCCGACAGGGGGATCCAACTGCACCTGATGCTCGTCCGCGACCGCGCCGAACGCGACCGGCTCACCGAGTCGATGGCGGAACGCCGCGTCGACGGCGTGCTCCTCGTCTCGGTGCACTCCGAGGACCCGCTCCCCGCCAAGCTGGAGGAAATGGGCCTCCCGACCGTGCTGGCCGGCCGCCGCGACGCCACGGAAGGCCTCAGCTACGTCCTGTGCGACAACACGGGCGGCGCCACCGCTGCGGTACGCCACCTCCTCGACACCGGCCGCACCAGGATAGCCACGATCACCGGCCCGCTGGACATGGACGTGAGCCGCAACCGCCTCGCGGGCTGGCGTGCCGCCCACGACCAGGCGGGACTCATTGCCGACGAGACCCTCGTCGAGACGGGCGACTTCACCGAGGAAGGCGCCGCCCGCGCCATGCGTTCACTTCTCGAACGGCACCCCGATCTGGACGCCGTCTTCGCCGCGTCCGACCTGATGGCGGTGGGCGCCCTGGCCGAACTCCGCCGGCAGAAGCGCCTCGTCCCCGACGACGTGGCGTTGATCGGCTTCGAGGACTCGGTCCTGGCCCGCCACACCGACCCGCCCCTGACGACGGTGCGTCAGCCGGTGGAGGAACTGGGCCGCGAGATGGCCCGCATCCTCACGGAGATCACCCACGCCGACGCCCCCCGCCGCCAGGTCACCCTCCCCACGGAACTGGTGATACGAGCCTCCACGTGACGCGGCGGTCCCACGGACGACGCCCTGCGCCGCGGGCCGCCCCGGCACACGCCGCACGCGTGTGGAGGCGGCCCGGACCCGGCCTCGGGCCGGCGGGCCGGGCCGCAGATCCCGCAGCGCCCGGATGCATGCTGTGATCAGCGGTTATCGACGACGTCTGTGGTGCTACACATAGGTTGTGTTGGCTTATGCCCGGAATGCCTTCCTAGCCTCGTCAGCGGAAGGGACCGAGCCGGTCACTGATCGCTGAGACGAGGAGGTGCTGGACATGGCCGAGCACACGCTCAAGGACAGGGTCGCGGTCGTCGGCGGGGGCGAGAAGAACCTGGGCGGGCTGCTGAGCAGGACGTTCGCCGAGGCCGGGGCCAAGGTGGTGGTGCACTGGCACACGGCGGAGAAGGAGGCCGAGGAGACCGTCCGGAGCATCCAGGACGCCGGCGGGCAGGCGGTGTCCGTGCAGGGGGACCTGACGGACGTCGCGACCGTGCGGCGGCTGTTCGACACCGCGGTGGACACCTACGGCGGCGTCGACGTCGCGGTGAACACGACCGGGATGGTGCTGCGCAAGCCGATCCTGGAGACCAGCGAGGAAGACTACGACCGCATGTTCGGCATCAACGCCAAGGCGGGGTACTTCTTCATCCAGGAGGCGGGGCGCCGCCTGAACGACCACGGCAAGATCATCAGCCTCGGCACGTCCTTGCTGGCCGCCTTCACCGACGGCTACTCCACCTACGCGGGCGGCAAGGCGCCGCTGGAGCACTTCACCCGTGCGGCTGCCAAGGAGTTCGCCGACCGGTCGATCTCCGTGAACGTGGTGGCCCCGGGCCCGATGGACACGCCGTTCTTCTACGGCCAGGAGACCCCGCAGCGGGTGGAGTTCCACAGGTCGCAGGCCATGGGCAACCAGCTCACCCACATCGAGGACATCGTCCCGCTGATCAGCTTCCTGGCCACCGAGGGCTGGTGGATCACCGGCCAGACGCTGTTCGCCAACGGCGGCTACACCACCCGATGAGCCCGCGCCTCCGGCGCCGGCCCGCCCGCGTGGACGAGGCCGGCCCGGAGCCGGGGGAGTGACCCGTATCCGACACCGGCACACAGGAGACAACAGATGGCTGCCGAACTGACCGATCCCGCGGTGGAGGCGTTCGTCGCCGCGGTCAACAAGGGCGACCGGGAAGCGTTCTTCGCCGCGCTCACGGACGACGCCACGATGTCCGACGACGGCACCGACCGGGACCTGCGGGCCTGGGCGGAGCGCGAGATCTTCTCGTCGAACGGCCGCATGGACGTCGAGGACGTCTCGGCGGACGGCCGCACCCTGACGGCCACCTACACCAACTCCACCTGGGGCAGCATGCGGACCCGGTGGGTCTTCACCGTCTCCGGGGGCCGCGTGAGCCGCTTCGAGACCGGACAGGCCTGACCACCGGCTCCCCGCCGGGCCGTCGCCGCCCACTCCCTCGCGACACGTCCGTGGCCGCGGTCCCCCGGGCCGCGGCCCGGCTTCATCACGCCCCGGCCGAGGGCCACGTCGTCCCAGGGCGCCGGGCTGTTCCGGCGTCCTTCCGCGATCCGGCGGGCCCGGACCGACTTCACCGGTGCCCGGCACGTGCCCGGCCGGCACCGCGACACCGACGGCGAACCTCGCCGTCCACCGCCACCACAGGAGGATCAGCCGAGGTGGGCCTGGACCTGAACAAACTGGAGCACCTGATCGCGGTGGCCGAAGAAGGCAGCATCACCCGCGCCGCCGCCCGTCTGCACCTGTCCCAGCAGGCGCTCTCCACCTCCATCCGCGTCCTGGAACGCGAAGTGGGCGTACCCCTGCTGGAGCGCACCGCCACCGGCGTGGCGCTGCTGCCCGCCGGCACCGCCCTGGTCGAGGACGCCCGCGTCCTGCGTGGCACGGCACGCTCCGCTCTCCAGCGCGCCCGCCGCATCGGCCGCGGCGAGAAGGAAGTGCTGCGCCTCGGCCACACCCCGGCCGTCACCGGGGAGGAGGTCATCGCGCTGCTGCGGCAGGTGGATGCCGTCCACCCCCGACTGGCCACCGACGTCAACCAACGCTACCCGCACGAGCTGACCGACGCTCTCCTGGCCGGAGACCTCGACATCGGACTGTGCCGGGCGATGACCCCGCCGCACGGGCTGGCCCGCACCACACTGGGCCACCAACGCCTCAACATCGCGGTCCCCGCCGGTCACCCCCTGGCCGTACGCACGTCCGTGGACCTGTCCGAACTCGCGGACCAGCACTTCATCGTGTGGGGCCGTCCCGGCCGCTCCGGCTACACCGACCTGCTGATCGGCCACTGCCGCGCGGCCGGGTTCGAACCCCGCACCGACCGCACCGCACGGCAGGGCACCCCGCCCGTCACCGCCGTCATCGGCACCGACTGCTGCGCCTTCGTCACCACACCGCCGGGCCCCACCGCCGGCGGGGCCGTGCGCGTCCTCGCCCTCGACCCGCCCCTGTACGCGCCGCTGCACGCCCTGTACTCACCCCGGGCCACCAGCCCGGCCAGAGACGCCTTCCTCACGACCGCCACCCTGTGACCACCCGCCGTCGGCCCATCCGGGCCGCGGCGTCACAGTCGTGGGGATCGGCGGCGCACGTAAGGCAGCGACCCCGCCCGGTCGGGCGCGAGCGCACCCCGACGACGCGGGGCCCCTCGAAGCAGCCCCGCGCACGACCGGATGTCCACGCGCCGGAGCGGCCCGAGGGGCGTGCACCGCGCGATTCACTCGTCCCAGGCCTCGATCATGATCTGCTCGGAAATCTTGCCGTCCTTCAGCGTGACCATGGATTCGGACAGGACCCGCGTCCCGTCCGGGTACTCGCAGGACTCGCAGAAGGCCGCATGGTCGCCCTGGACGACACATCCCTCCAGGTGGTGCGTCATCTCCCTGCTGTACACGTCCTGGATCATCGCGGCGATCTCGCTGCGCCCCCGCAGCTCCTGGGGGTGGCTGGGCTGGCTGTTGCGGTTCACGATCCGCAGCGTCGCGTCGTCGGTGTACAGCGAGACGAGGGTGTCAGGGGTCTCCCCCTCGACGCCCCGGCGCAGGGTCTCGGTGTCGAAGTCGGCGGATGCGGTGGCGCTCATGGTGACCTCCTCCGAAGGCCGACGCCCGTGCGGGGCACGGACGGTGCCGGCCTCCTCCTTCGAGCGTCCTCCGCCTCACCGGGCTCGGCAAGCCGGTTCCCCCGGCGGTCCGGGCGGGCGTGCTGCGCCTGAAGAGTGACCGGTGCGCACCGCCCGTGTCCGACGGCCCGGCAACGCCGTTGCACAGGGCATGATCTCCACTCGACGTATCGTCGCCGCCGCCTGTCTCGCCGCCGGAGTCGCCGGTATCGCCGCCCCCGCGGCGAACGCGGCCGAGGCCGGTGCCAAGGACGGCGGCCGACTGAACCCGGTCCAGGTGCTCGACTCGCTCGCCCGGAGCGACATCCCCGAGGAGCACAGGGAGCGGCTTCCGAAGGTGTCCCAGCAGCTCTCCTCGCTGAACCAGGTACAGGAACTGAACCGGCTGAACGAGCTGCACCAGGTGACCGACCTGGTCGCACCGGTGACGGGACTGCTGCCCGGGATCCAGTGACCAGCACCCCGCAGGCAGACCCCAGGGCCGCCCGCCGCAGGGCGGCCCTCGCCGTACCCCGCCCTGTGGGCGCCGGCCCTCCGCGCCCCCGACCTGGCTGAATACGGCAGTTCCCCGCGCCGATCCGCACCCCCGCCGTCCGCTCCGGCATAAGGTCGCCGAGGGACGCGCGGGCCCGTGACGGCACCGGCCGGCCACCCGTCGGCGCGGTGCGGCCCCCGCGAAGGAAAGCCGAGGAAAGGACCAGCCCATGGCGCAGGAAGTACGCGGCGTGATCGCACCGGGCAAGGACGAGGCGGTGCGGATCGAGACGATCGTCGTCCCCGATCCGGGCCCCGGCGAGGCCGTCGTACGGGTCCAGGCGTGCGGGGTCTGCCACACGGACCTCCACTACAAGCAGGGCGGCATCACCGACGAGTTCCCCTTCCTCCTCGGCCATGAGGCCGCGGGCGTCGTCGAGCAGGTCGGCCCGGACGTCACCGATGTGGCGCCGGGCGACTTCGTCGTCCTGAACTGGCGTGCCGTCTGCGGCAGGTGCCGGGCCTGTCGGCGGGGACGCCCCTGGTACTGCTTCGACACGCACAACGCCCGGCAGAAGATGACGCTGGCCGACGGCACCGAACTCGCGCCGGCGCTGGGCATCGGCGCGTTCGCGGAGAAGACCCTCGTCGCGGCCGGCCAGTGCACCAAGGTCGATCCACGGGTCTCCCCGCAGGTCGCCGGTCTCCTGGGCTGCGGCGTGATGGCCGGTATCGGCGCCGCCGTCAACACCGGCGGCGTCACGCGCGGCGACACGGTCGCCGTCATCGGCTGCGGCGGCGTCGGCGACGCGGCGATCGCCGGATCACATCTGGCCGGCGCCGCGAAGATCATCGCCGTCGACATCGACGACCGCAAGCTGGAGACGGCCCGCGGCATGGGCGCCACGCACACCGTCAACTCCCGCTCCACCGACCCCGTCGAGGCGATCCGCGAGCTGACCGGAGGGTTCGGCGCGGACGTCGTGATCGAGGCGGTCGGCCGCCCGGAGACCTACGAACAGGCCTTCTACGCCCGTGACCTCGCCGGCACGGTCGTCCTGGTCGGTGTGCCCACACCGGAGATGAAGCTGGAGCTGCCGCTCCTCGACGTGTTCGGCCGGGGCGGGGCGCTGAAGTCGTCCTGGTACGGCGACTGTCTGCCCTCCCGCGACTTCCCGATGCTGATCGACCTCCACCTCCAGGGCCGCCTCCCGCTGGACAAGTTCGTCACGGAGACGATCGCGCTGGACGAGGTGGAGAAGGCGTTCGAGCGGATGCACCACGGCGACGTGCTGCGCTCGGTGGTGGTGCTGTGATGACGGCACGTGTCGAACGCCTCGTGACCGCAGGGCAGTTCACGCTCGACGGCGGCACCTGGGACGTGGAGAACAACGTGTGGATCGTCGGCGACGACCACGAGGTGATCGTCATCGACGCCGCCCACGACGCCGAGGCCATCGCGGAAGCCGTGGGGGACCGGCGGCTCACCGCGATCGTGTGCACCCACGCCCACAACGACCACATCGACGCGGCGCCCGCCCTCGCCGACGCGACCGGTGCGGTGATCTGGCTGCACCCGGACGACATGCCGCTGTGGAAGCTCACCCACCCCGACCGCGACCCCGACGCGCATCTGCTGGACGGGCAGGTCATCGAGGGCGCCGGTGTCGATCTCACGGTGCTGCACACGCCCGGGCACGCGCCGGGAGCGGTGTGCCTGTACGACCCGGGCCTCGGCGTCGTCTTCACCGGCGACACCCTCTTCCAGGGCGGACCGGGGGCCACGGGACGGTCGTACTCGAACTTCCCGACGATCATCGACTCGATCCGTGACCGGCTGCTCACACTGCCGCCGGAGACGAAGGTGCTGACCGGCCACGGCGACTCCACCACCATCGGCGCGGAGGCCCCGCACCTCCAGGAGTGGATCGCCCGCGGTCACTGAGCCGCGGTGAGCCGCCGCCGGTACCGGACCGGGCCGTGGACCCGGTTCGGTTCGGGCCACGCCCGCGAAAGACCGGGCCGTGGACCCCGTTCGGACCACGCCCGCGAAAAGGTGACAGAAGATGTCCGGCTTCCCGTGCACGCTCGGACACATGAAGGACGACGCGAGCCGGGGCACACCGCCCCGGCCGCGACAACGAGCACGACACGGGAGGCCGGACATGACACGACCGCTGGAGGGCAAGGTCGCCCTGGTGGCGGGGGCGACGCGGGGCGCGGGCCGCGGTATCGCGGTGGAGCTGGGCGCGGCGGGCGCCACTGTCTACGTCACCGGACGCACCACACGCACCCGGCGTTCGGAGTACGACCGGCCGGAGACCGTCGAGGAGACGGCGGACCTGGTCACCGAGGCCGGCGGACGCGGCATCGCCGTACCCACGGACCATCTGGACCCGGCGCAGGTCCGCGCCCTGGTGGAGCGGATCGACGCCGAGCAGGACCGGCTCGACGTCCTCGTGAACGACATCTGGGGCGGCGAGCTGCTCTTCGCCTGGGACGCCCCGCTGTGGGAGCACGACCTGGACAACGGGCTGCGGCTGCTGCGGCTCGCGGTCGAGACGCACGCCATCACCGGCCATCACGCGCTGCCCCTGCTGCTGCGCCGCCCCGGCGGTCTGGTCGTCGAGATGACGGACGGCACCGCGGAGTACAACCGCGACCGCTACCGCGTCTCCTTCTTCTACGACCTCGCCAAGGCGTCCGTGCTGCGCATGGCGTTCGCCCTCGGGCACGAGCTGGGCCCGCGCGGGGCGACCGCGCTCGCCCTCACGCCCGGCTGGATGCGCTCCGAGATGATGCTCGACCATTACGGAGTCCGGGAGGAGAACTGGCGTGACGCGCTGACGCAGGTGCCGCACTTCGCCATCTCGGAGACGCCGCGCTATGTGGGCCGTGCCGTCGCCGCGCTCGCCGCGGACCCGGATGTCGCCCGGTACAACGGCTCGTCGCTCTCCAGCGGGGAGCTGGCCCGGGTGTACGGCTTCACCGACCTCGACGGCAGTCGCCCGGACGCCTGGCGGTACATGGTGGAGGTCCAGGACGTGGGCAAGCCTGCCGACACCACCGGCTACCGCTGACCCCACCGCCGGGCGGCCCCGCACCGCCCCGTCTCCCCGCGCCCGCGACCCGCTCCCGCCGCCTACACC
>NZ_JALLGL010000654.1 GCF_023072675.1 Streptomyces sp. XM83C | reverse complement strand
AAGCCCTTCAGCTGATCCACACCAACCTCTGGCGGGGAGACATCTGGCCGCCAGCGGGGACCTCTAACCGGCCGCCAGCAGGGAGAACTACTGGCCGCCTACGGGGAGCACTACATGGCCGTTGACATCATGGGGCGGGGTACGTGGAGTTGGATTGTTCCGGACGGGTTGTGGGAGATCGCGAAACCGCTGATCCCGCCGTCGAAGGTGCGGCCGCAGGGCGGTGGAACGCAGGACACACCTGATGAGACGCTGTTCGCGGCGATCATCTACGTCCTGGTGTCCGGCTGTGCCTGGCGTGCGTTGCCACCCTGCTTCGGCGTCTCGAAGTCCACCGCCCATCGGCGGTTCCTCATCTGGTCGAGGGCCGGGGTGTGGGGGCGGCTGCACGAGGCCGTGCTGCACCGGCTCGACGATGCCGGCCTCATCGACGTCACCCGCGTCGTCCTCGACACCGCCCACGTCCGGGCTAAAAAGGGGGCGAACACACAGGTCCGAGCCCCGTGGACCGGGGCAAGCCGGGTTCCAAGATGCACGTCCTGTCGGACGCGAACGGACTGCCCCTCCTCGTCGGCGTCTCGGCCGCCAACACCCAT
>NZ_JALLGL010000653.1 GCF_023072675.1 Streptomyces sp. XM83C | reverse complement strand
AATGAGAAGTGTGCATCGTGAAAACTGCACGTCAGGTGGGCTGGTGTGCGTAGGTGTCGGGACGCTCGGCCAGGTCCGGGGCGATAGTCCAGCGACAAGATCGTCGGTCATCAGCGGGCGACTTCCCTGTTCGTGAGGACCAGCAGGGCCCGCACCAGCGCGGTCGCCCACCTCGGATCCGTGCGGACCTTGCCCAGCACGCGCCAGTTCTTCAGGTGCGCGAAGCCGTGCTCGACCGGGGCGCGCACTGCGGCCAGTGCCTTGTTGGACAGCTTCTGGCCACGGGTCAGGGGCCGGTTCCGGGCGGCTTTGTAGCCGGTGATCACCGCCGGGTCGGCGTCCGGGCCGCTGTCGTCGAGACCGACGAAGCCCAGGTCGGCGATGGCCCCGAGGCCGGCCGCCCGCAGGTGGGCGGTGAGCTTGTCGTGTCGGCAGGCGGTGATCTCCGAGGACCGTCCGGGCCGGGCCGCGGAGACCCACAGCAGTCGGCCCCGGTCGTCGGTGAGCGCGATCACCAGCAGACCGTGGCATTTGTGCTTGCCGGAATAGTTCTTCCGGTTCTCGGCCCCGGTGCGCCGCCGGGTCCGTATCAGGGAGCCGTCCAG
>NZ_JALLGL010000652.1 GCF_023072675.1 Streptomyces sp. XM83C | reverse complement strand
GGGGCGGGCTGCTGGGCGGGGGTGGTCTGCTGGGTCCACTGGGCGCCGTCCCAGTAACGGAGCGTCTGGGGTGCGCCGTGCGGGTCGGGGTACCAGCCTGCGGGTGTGTTCGATTGCGTGGTCACCGGGGCACATTACCCTGTCGGTTTCCGGCCACGGGTGCCCCCTTTCTCGCGGTTCCCCCGCGCCCCTTGTCCCGGCTGCGGTTTCGTTCTCACCTACGGGCCGGTGGGGGCATTCGCGCAGTTCCCGCGCCCCTCGTCGCAGCGGGGCCGTCATGTCCACCTGCGGGCCGGTGGGGGGTTCTCGCGCAGCGCCCCTGAGTGCCTGCGGCGGCCTGCGTCTGTGGGTGCGTGGTCGCGGTTGCACCCGCTGTGGGTGGGTCGGGTGCGCGACGGGGGTGTCCGTCCTCGGTGCGACGCTCTGCCTCTCAGATCCCTGCCCTGCGTTCTCGCCGCACGCTGCGGGCGGGCACCCCCCGCCGACACGCCCCCTCCCCGCGGCCGGCGACTGCGGCCCGGCGTGGGCCGACGCGACGGCGGGGCCGGGGGGACTGATCGGGGCGCCGTCGGCGACCTGAACGCCGGCGGCGCCCCGGTCAGGGTTCCGGGGTCGGGACCACGG
>NZ_JALLGL010000651.1 GCF_023072675.1 Streptomyces sp. XM83C | reverse complement strand
GGCCCCCACGCCCCCCGCTCCCAAACCCCGCAAACGTCGCCGCGGCAGTGCCCGTTTCGCCGGGGCGCCGGGCGAGGAGCTGCCGCCCGCCGTCGTACCGGTCGTCGGGGCGCCGCCCCAAGCCGTACCGGCCGCGCCCGCCGCCGCACCCTTACTCAAGGGCGCGCGGTTCGCCGGCGCGCCCGAAGGGGAAGCGGCACCGCGGCCCGCCCGGCAGGAGCCGCGTGTGGACGAAGCGGCCCGCGAGGACGTACGCGCCCTCGTCGCGCGGCTCGGCAGGCTCCGCGCCGACGGGCGCAGCGGCGATGCCCACATCCTGCTCGTCGAGGCCGCCCACTGGCCCGCCGAACGCTACCCACTGCTCGCCGCCGCCCTGGAGCGCGCCGGGCTCGGCGCCGACTGGGCCACCCTCCTGTGGGAGGCCGCCTCGTTGCCCGCCGCCCGGCTGGTCGCCGCCGCCGACGTGCTCACCGCGGCAGGCCGCCGTACCGACGGCGAACAGCTGCTGCGGCAGGGCGTGGCCCGCCCCGCCCCCGAGATCGGCGAGGCGGTGCGGGCCCTGGCCGCCGAGGGCCACGACCGGGAGATCGCCGCCCTCCTGGACGCCTGCGTCCGCGCCCGCACCCCCGAGGAA
>NZ_JALLGL010000650.1 GCF_023072675.1 Streptomyces sp. XM83C | reverse complement strand
CCGACGTGGTCGGTATCTTCCCCGACCGCACCGCCGTCATCCGGCTCGTCGGGGCGGTCCTGGCCGAGCAGAACGACGAATGGACCGAAGCCCGCCGCTACATGGGCCGCGAACTCCTCACCAAGGCACGACTCCACCCGATCGAGTCAGAAACCGACGACCCCGCCCTGCCCACCGAACTCACCGCATAGCCTCAGACCGAGATCACCGAGTGGCCGTCGATACACCACTTCAGCGGACGTGACCGCAGGACGGTCTCGTGGCCCTGACGCTCGTTTGACGCTCTGGGCGTCCACACTAAGGACGCTGATCTGGGAAACCGGTTCTGACCAGGGCTTTTCTGGGACCTGTTCAGGCCGACATCTTTCCGATGACCCACCACGTTGAGTGTGTCGCCATCCTGGAACCGGCCGCGAAGCGCTCCTGACCTGCGGGTTTATGTGTGCGCATCATGTGCGGTGCGGGCGTTACGGGCGATATCTCGACGCTGACATGACGCTCGTGACGCTCATTCGACGCTCGTTCTGATGGGATGATGCTCTTATGGATGTCAAGCAGCGGTTGTGAGGTGATTCGGGGCCGCTGCGGTGGCGTTGGTGATGGTCAGGACGTGGTAGATCTCGCGGGCGACGAACCGCTTGAGGCAGCGGATGATCTCCTT
>NZ_JALLGL010000649.1 GCF_023072675.1 Streptomyces sp. XM83C | reverse complement strand
CAGGGGGATCCGGCCGCGCGGGCCACCGCCCCCGGCGACCGGATCCCCCTGCGGCTGCCCGCGCCCCGCATGCCGGACGGGCCGGACGGCGTCGGACGGCGTCTGCTGGCGCCCGCGCCGCCGATGCTGCACCACCCGCTCGCCCTTCAGCGCGCCCTGCGCCCGCTGGGCCGCCGGGTGCCGTCGCCCCGCGCCCGCGTACTGGACGAGCGGGCCACCGTCGAACGCATCGCCCGTCTCGGCGCCGCCCCCGACACCTGGGTGCCGGTGCTGCGCCCGGCGCCCGACCGCTGGCTGCGGCTGAACCTGGTGCACGACACCGGCCCCACCATGCCGGTGTGGCGTCCCCTCGTACGAGAACTGCACGCCCTGCTCGCCCAGTCGGGCCTGTTCCGCACGGTCACCCTGCACCCGGCCGGTCCCGACGGCCGTGTCCGGCATGTGCCCGACCCCGGCGACGGCCGCACCGCCACCCTGATCGTCAGCGACTGCGCGGGCCCGCAGTGGCGGCCCGGCCCGCCCGGCGAACGCTGGTACCGCACCCTGCGCCGCTGGTCGGCGCGTATGCCGGTGGCCGTCGTACAGCCGCTGCCCGAGCACCTGTGGCCCGGCACGGCCCTGCCCGCCACCCCCGGCGTGCTCGCCTCCCCGGCCGCGGCGGCCCCCTC
>NZ_JALLGL010000648.1 GCF_023072675.1 Streptomyces sp. XM83C | reverse complement strand
AGTTGGTGAGTCGGCGGTAGCCGATGAGGGCTGCGGCGATGCCGACGAAGGCCAGGAAGTGCTCGGCCTTTCGCTCGTAACGGCGGTGCAGCCTTCGGCATCCGGCCAGCCAGGAGACCGTTCTCTCGACGACCCAGCGGTGTCGGCCGAGCCGCGTGGACGACTCGATGCCCTTGCGGGCGATGCGGTGGCGGATGCGGCGCTCGCGAAGCCATCGTCGCAGGTGGTCGTAGTCGTAGCCCTTGTCGGCGTGGAGCTTGGCCGGACGCCGGCGGCGCGGGCCGCGGCGGGAGCGGATCGGCGGGATTCCGCGCACGAGCGGCTGGAGGCCGAGGCTGTCATGCATGTTGGCACCGGAGACGCCCAGCGACAGCGGCACCCCGTTCCGGTCGGTGATCAGGTGAATCTTCGATCCCGGTTTGCCGCGGTCGGTCGGATTCGGTCCGGTCAGTGGCCCCCTTTTGCCGCCCGGACGCTGACGGAGTCGATCGCGCACCGCGACCAGTCCAGCTCGCCCCGAGCGCCGAGTTCGTCGAGGATGACCCGGTGCAGTCTGGCCCACACCCGGTCCCGGCTCCACTGGGCGAAGCGCCGGTAGACCGTGGGCCAGGCCGGCCCGAACACTGGCGGCAGCTGCCGCCAGGTGCAACCCGAGGTGGCCACGAAGA
>NZ_JALLGL010000064.1 GCF_023072675.1 Streptomyces sp. XM83C | reverse complement strand
TTCCCGCTGCCCCCTCCGGCGCCCCGCCTCGGCCCGCCCGCCAGCGGCGGACGCGGGAGGCGCCGGCGGGCGCGAGGGCGACCCGACGACCGGAAGACCGGACGGAGTCGGAGCCCCGTCGAACTCCCGTCCGTCGACGCGGACACCACACGTGCGGACACCACACGTTCGGAGGACAGGTCAGCCGCCCGGACGAACCCTCCCCTACGCCACACTTGCGGCCGAACGCCGTGTACCGGACGTCGAGGCGCGGCGGAGGAGGTTGACGATGGCCGTGTCCATTTCCGTGGTGCTGCTCCTGCTGATCCTCGCGGTGATCTTCGTGCGCAGCGGCGGGCTGAAGTTCTCCCACGCACTGGTCTGCCTGCTGCTCGGCTTCTATCTGGCGAGCAGCAGCATCGCGCCCACCATCCACAGCGGTCTCACGGCCACCGCGAGCATCGTCTCCAGCCTGCGCCCCTGACCGCCCGAAGCCGACCCGCGCCCGTGCCACCTCCCTGCGGTGCCGACCCGCCGACCGGGCATCGCCCCGCTGGCTCAGTGCCGCCCCCGCCGGACCGGGCGTCGTACGGCCCGCCGGTCCGGGGCACCGCCGGCCCGGGCCTGTCCCGCGAAGACCCCGATGCCGTTCGGCACGGGCCGTTCGGCGCCGCCGGAGGGATGGTTGCGGACGGACACTGTGCCCGCCCCCGGCGCACGGGCGACCAGGGTCGACGAGCCGCCTCCGTCGAGGCTGAAGCCGTCCTCGGCGCCCAGGCCGAGCAGGACGTCCGCCACCTCGGCGATGGTGAGGCCCGTGCGGTACTCGGGCGCCCCGTCCAGCGCGAGCAGCCACACCCGCCGGCCCTCGTCGGCGACACCCACAGCGGTCCGCACGGCGGACGTCCGGTCGTCCAGGCCGGACAGCGGCTGCCCGTCGGCCAGGACCGGGAAGCCTCCCAGCGCGAACCGGAACGGCAGCCCGGACGCCGGCACCAACCGGTGCCGCACCGTCACCTCCTCTCCCAACGACAGCTTCCGCAACTGCTGCGCTCCCGCCTCCCGTCCGAGCAGCACAGTGGTGCCCGGCGGGATGGTCCCGCCGCCCGGTGTGTCGGAGGCGGCGACCACCCGCCCGTCCCGCACGGTCACCTCGTACGTGTCGGAGGTGCACGGCGCGGCCCGGTCGGTGTCCGTGCCGCAGGCCGCCCGCACCCGGGAGGCGCTGCCCCAGTCCGAGGTGAAAGCGCCGACGGAACCGACCGGGCAGCGCGTACTGGTTCAGCCCGCCCAGCGGCAGTGCCCCGTCCGGGGTGCCGACCGAGCCGTCCAGGGTCAGACGGTCAAGCCGGGCCCTGCCGTCCGTGCCGGCGCCCAGCACCTCCTCGGTGCCGGTGCCCGGGGGCAGCGCGGGCCCGAACCGCTGCCCCTTCGGCACCGCGGCCTTCAGGTCCAGCCCCTCCGCGACCGCGGGCCCCACAGCGGCGCCGGTCGCCTCGACTCCCGGATGCTGGACCTCCGTGATGTCGAAGAAGTCCCCGTTGACGCCTGCCACCGCGCCTTGGCTGTCGGCCAGTACGGGGACGGTGGCGCGCTGCGCGACGGCACCCGGATGGAGCAGGCCGAGCCGCAGAGCGGGGTCGCTCAGGTCCACGCTCACCACATGGGCGCGGGCGTGGCCCTGCGCGGCATCGATGTCGAACTGCCCGTACTCCACACCCGGCACGACCGGCACGGCCCCGGGCAGGGCGCTCGCCGGCGGAGCACCGGCGAGGGCCGCGCAGCTCAGCGCACCGAGAACCAGCAGGACGGCGACGGTCGGTCTGCCCGCTGTTCCGGCATTCCCTCCTTTCCGTGTGCGTCGCCCGTGACGGTTACGGCCGCGGCGTTCCCTGTCCGAGCGGTTGTGGCCGGGACCGTCGCCCTGACCGCCGTACCGCCACTCGTGACGTGATGTCACCTGCGTCCCCATGCGTCCTCTGAGGTCTCGTCGCCTGAGCGTTCCGAGGGGAAGTGGACCAGGCGGGCGCCTGTCGCCAGGGCGTGCCTGCACCGCTCGTACCCGAAAGGGTGAGCGATTGCTGCGGACTGCGACGCCGAACGGATCACGGCCGGACGGGGACAGGTGTCGACAGCGCCGGCGTCAGGCGAAGTTGACGAGCCGTATGTAGCGGACCCAGTCCCAGTAGGGTCCGGGATCGGTGTGGTCGGCGCCGGGCACCTCGTGGTGGCCGATGATGTGGGCGCGGTCCTTCGGGATGCCGTACCGGTCGCACACCGAGGCGGTGAGCCGGGCGGACTGCTCGTACAGCGCGTGGGTGAAGTACTCCGGCCGGTCCACCCAGGCCTCGTGCTCGATGCCGATGCTGCGGGTGTTGTAGTCCCAGTTCCCCGCGTGCCAGGCGACGTCGGCCTCCCGTACGCACTGCGCTATGTGCCCGTCGGCCGAGCGCACCACATAGTGCGCGGACACCTTCTTCTGCGGGTCGCCGAAGATGGACAGGGTCGAGGTGTAGGTCTCCTGGGTGACATGGACGACCACGTATCGGACCGGATAGGTGGAGGGCCGGTTCGAGCCGGTGTAGTTGGAGGTGCTCGCGGGCCGCCATTCGGCGAGCGGGTAGTCGACGGCCCGGGCCTGGGCCTGGGCGCGGGCGGTGGGGAGGAGGGCGGACGGGAGCGCAGCGAGCGCGGCACCCTTCAGCAGCCGTCGCCGGCTGGGGAGCGGTCCGGTCATGGGCGCGGGCCCTTTCGACGTGGGGACAGTGCCAGGTGTGCCCTCGGGGCACGGGAGTTGCGGGGACAGGACGGAGGAGGACAGAGGTGCAGACCGGTGCGGGTGCCCAGGGTGCACGGACGGGTGGTCAGTGGCGCAGTGCGACCGCTGTCTCCCGCAGGTGGGCGTGCACACCGCGGTGGGTCTCCCGCGCCGGCAGCCAGTCCTTGCGGAGCTTCGCCACGCACGTGTAGTTGGTGTCGCACACGTTCGCCAGCGGTGACTCCGCCGCCTGGGTGGCGAACTGATAGGCGTCCAGCTCACTGAACCCGTAGTCGCGGACCAGCCATCTCACCAAATCGAGCTGGGACGTCCGGAACGCGTCCTCCAGTGGCCTCGCCGAGCCGGTCGAGATGATGTGCGTGTCGGACTCCAGCCGGGGCCACGGCGTCTCGACACCCTTGAGCAGCTCGACGATCACCGTCGTGCGCATCGCGCACTCCACCGCGACGCCGCAGGTCTCGCCCTCGCCCTGTCGGGCGTGGCCGTCCCCGAGGCTCAACAGGGCGCCCTCCACGTTCACACCGAGATAGCAGGTGACGCCGGTCCGCATCTCGGGTGTGTCCATGTTGCCGCCGTGGGCGTCCGGCACCAGCGCCGACCGCACCTCCAGGTTGGCCGGGGCCACACCCACCGTGCCGTGCATCGGGTCGAGGGGCAGTTCGAGGCGGAGGTCGCTCTCACGTGCCTGGAACAGCGCGGTGCGCCGTTCCAGGTCGAGCTGCCAGATCCACACGGTCTCCGGCAGCGGCGGCTGCAGTGTGGCCGTGGTGTGTGTGGACGTCAGCGCGCCGAAGAGGGGGACGGTGGTGGAGGCGGCCCAGTCGCGGGCGGGCTCGATGGAGACGAAGTGCACGGCGACCGTGTCCCCGGGCTCCGCGCCCTCGATGTGGAACGGCCCGGTCTGCGGGTTCAGGAAGGGGAACTCGCACACCTCGGACACCAGATCCTTCTCCGAGCGCACCCGGCCGGCGAAGCAGTCCTCCGTGTACAGGTCGAGCACCGTGCCCGGCGCGATACGGGCGACCGGCGGCACACCGCCGAACGTCCAGGCGTACTCGCCGGGGTCGGGCCGTAAGGAAAGAATCCTGGGGTCGCTCATGTGCGGCTCCGTTCTACGGGTCGGAAGTGCGCAGGGCGGGCCGGTGAGAGCCGACGGGAGTTGCCCTGGCCGCGCCTCGCGTCCATCACGTTACGGCGCGGCCGGGGCCGGCAGAAGAGCGTCCGGTGCTTCTGTGGACGGGCGCGAGGCTGTGGAAAACTCCGCCACCCGCAGGGGTGAACTCGCCGTGGAACGGCGGGAGGTGACGCGGGGTCAGGAACGTTCGGCCACCGCGGCCGGGTCGTCGAGGACCCCTCGTACGACCGAGTGCGCCGCGCCCAGCAGAGGGCCGTCGGAGCCCAGCTCGGACACGGAGACCGGGCAGGCCGGACCGGCTGTCCGCCGGGCCAGTTCCTCCCGCAGCGACGGAAGCAGCCACGGCCCCACCCCGGCCAGCGCGCCGCCGAGCACCACGCAGTCCGGGTCGAGCAGGTTGACCGCGCCGGTCAGCGCGATGCCGAGCGCCTCCCCGGCCTCGCGCAGGGCCCGCCGTACCGTCTCGTCGCCCTCCGCGGCGTGGTCGGCGAGGACCGCCACCCGGTCCCCGGCCGACGACAGACCCGCCGCGCGCAGCACCGCCTCCTCACCGGCGTACTGCTCCAGGCAGCCCCGGCCGCCGCAGGCGCACCCCGGGCCGTCGGGGCGGACCGGTACATGACCCAGCTCGCCCGCGAAACCACGGGTGCCGCGCAGCAGCCGCCCGTCCACGACGACCGCCGCACCGATGCCGATCTCGGCGGAGACGTGCAGGAAGTCCCGCGGCGTGCCCTCGCCCAGCCACAGTTCGGCGAGGCCGCCGAAGTTGGCCTCGTTGTCCACGACCAGCGGCAGATCGGCGGGCAGCAGCGCGCCGAGATCGGTGTCGTGCCAGTCGAGGTTCGGTGCCCGCACCACCGTACGGCCGTCGCGGGCCACGAGACCCGGCACGGCGACCGCCAGCCCGGCCGGCCACAGGCCCTGCTGGTCGGCCTCGGCGATCACCTGCCGGATCAGGGCGGTGAGGTCCCGGGTGACCGGCTCGGGGGCGCGGCCCCGGTTCGTGCCGTGCCGTACCGCGCGGGCCCGGACCTCTCCGCGCAGGTCCACCGCGCACACCGCGAGATGGTCGACGCCGATCTCCGCGCCGATGCCGGCGGGGCCGTGCCCGCTGACGGCGAGCGCGGAGCCGGGCCGGCCCACGCGGCCGGGACGCTCGGGGCCCAGCTCCTCCAGCAGCCCCGACCGTATGAGCTCGTCGACGAGGGTCGACACGGCGGCGCGGGTCAGCCCGATACGGGAGGCGACCGCGGCCCGCGACAGCGGGCCCTCGGCACTGACGGTGTGCATGACCCGGGCCAGATTGCGCCGGCGCATGCCCTGCTGGGTGTCGGGCAGCGCGCGTCCCGGAGCCGCCGGGCGGGCCTCGTGCAGCGGTGCGGTCATGCCTGAAGTCAGTCCTCGGTCGATGTCCCTCAGCGGTCTGCCGGGCCCCGCGTGAGCAGCGGTGCCGCGTCGGAGAGTACCCCGGAGATCCGCGCCAGCGCCGCCTCGTCCCGTTCCACGGCCTCCAGCACGGGCCCGCGCGCGGTGCCCCAGCGGCGGGCGACGGCCGCCGGGTCCTCGCCGGTCAGCAGCCCGGCCGCCTGCGCCGCGGCACCCAGCGCCACCAGTTCCTTCGCCTCCGGGACCTGCACCGGGCGGCCCGACAGCCGCCGTACCGTCTGCTGCCACGCCGTGCCGCGGGCGCCGCCGCCGATCAGCAGCAGCGGGGCCGACGGGTCGGCGTCCTCGTCCAGCACCAGGTCGAGCGCGCCGAGCAGCGCGTGCACGGCACCGTCGTAGGCCGCCTGCAGCAGCTGCCCCCCGGTGGTGTCGTGCCGCAGGCCGAGCAGCAGACCGGAGGCCTCCGGCAGGTTCGGGGTGCGCTCGCCGTCCAGGTACGGCAGGAACGTCACCCCACCGGCCGGTTCCACGGCCTCGCGGTCCAGCCCGAGCAGGGCGGCGACCCGGTCCACGGCGAGCGTGCAGTTCAGGGTGCAGGCGAGCGGCAGCCAGTCGCCGTGCGCGTCGGCGAACCCCGCCACCGTGCCGGTCGCGTCGGCCGGGCGGTGCCGCGACACCGCGTACACCGTGCCGGACGTGCCGAGGCTCATCACCGGGGTGCCCGGGCGCAGCCCCAGCCCCAGCGCGGCGGCGGCGTTGTCGCCGGTGCCGGGCGCGACCAGGGTGCCCTTGGCGAACGGCAGGTCGTGGCCGTCGCGGACGGTGCCCGCCACCTCGCCGGGCCGCACCACACGCGGCAGCAGCGCCGGGTCCAGCCCGACATGCCCGAGGATCTCCTCGTCGTAGCTTTCCGTCGCCGACGCCCACCAGCCGGTGCCCGAGGCGTCGCCGCGGTCGGTGGTGCCCTGACCGGTGAGACGCTCCGTGAGGTAGTCGTGCGGGAGGCGAACGGCCTTCGTCGCGCGCACCGCCTCCGGCTCGTGCTCGGCCAGCCACGCCCACTTCGTCACCGTGAACGAGGCCGCCGGCACGCTGCCCGTGCGCTGCGCCCAGAACTTCGCGCCGCCCAGCTCCTCCGTCAGCCGGCGGGCCTGCGGCGCCGAGCGGACGTCGTTCCACAGCAGCGCCGGGCGCACCGGCTCGCCCCGCTCGTCGAGCGTGACCAGACCGTGCTGCTGGCCGCCGACCGACACGGCGGCGGCCTCATGAGCCGCGTCACCGCACTGGCGCAGCGCCTCGCACAGCGCGTCCCACCACTGACGCGGGTCGCTCTCGCGGCCCGGACCGGACGACACCCGGTGCGGTGCCTGGCCACTGGCCACGACGCGCCCGGTGGCGACGTCGACGACCAGCGCCTTCGTGGACTGGGTGGACGAGTCCACGCCGACGACGAGCGGTCCCTCGGCCTGTGACATCGGGCTCTCCCTCACATTTTTTCCGCGGCTCTGCGGGTTCTGACTTCCCACGGATGCGTCGGCATACTAATTTGTAAACGGCCATGACGAAATAGCCGGAGCAAGCAAGGAGCCGCGGCATGAGCTACCAGCCCACCCCTGAGGACAGGTTCACCTTCGGTCTGTGGACCGTCGGCTGGCAGGGCAGGGACCCCTTCGGCGACGCCACGCGGCGTGCCCTCGACCCCGTCGAGACGGTGCAGCGGCTGGCCGAGCTGGGCGCCTACGGAGTGACCTTCCACGACGACGACCTCATCCCCTTCGGGTCCTCCGACACCGAGCGCGAAGCCGTGATCAAGCGGTTCCGCCAGGCCCTGGACGCCACCGGCATGACCGTGCCGATGGCCACCACCAACCTCTTCACCCACCCGGTCTTCAAGGACGGCGCGTTCACCGCGAACGACCGCGACGTGCGCCGCTACGCCCTGCGCAAGACCATCCGCAACATCGACCTGGCCGTCGAGCTGGGCGCCAGGACGTACGTCGCCTGGGGCGGCCGCGAGGGCGCCGAGTCCGGCGCCGCCAAGGACGTCCGCGTGGCGCTCGACCGCATGAAGGAGGCCTTCGACCTCCTCGGCGAGTACGTCACCTCCCAGGGCTACGACCTGCGCTTCGCCATCGAGCCCAAGCCGAACGAGCCCCGCGGCGACATCCTCCTGCCGACCGTCGGCCACGCCCTCGCCTTCATCGAGAAGCTGGAGCGCCCCGAGCTGTACGGCGTCAACCCGGAGGTCGGCCACGAGCAGATGGCCGGGCTGAACTTCCCGCACGGCATCGCCCAGGCCCTGTGGGCGGGCAAGCTCTTCCACATCGACCTCAACGGCCAGAACGGCATCAAGTACGACCAGGACCTGCGCTTCGGCGCCGGCGACCTGCGTGCCGCCTTCTGGCTCGTCGACCTGCTGGAGAGCGCCGGCTACGACGGCCCGCGCCACTTCGACTTCAAGCCGCCGCGGACCGAGGACCTCGACGGCGTGTGGGCCTCGGCCGCCGGCTGCATGCGCAACTACCTCATCCTGAAGGAGCGCGCCCTGGCCTTCCGCAACGACCCGGAGGTCCAGGAGGCGCTGCGCGCCGCCCGTCTGGACCAGCTGGCCGAGCCGACGGCCGCCGACGGGCTGGACGCCCTGCTGGCCGACCGCGGCGCCTTCGAGGAGTTCGACGTGGACGCGGCCGCCGCCCGCGGCATGGCCTTCGAGCGTCTCGACCAGCTCGCCATGGACCACCTGCTGGGGGCCCGCGGCTGACACCGCTCCGGCGCGCGGAATGCCGCGGAACCGTCGGGTCCGTGACCCTGAGCCGGTCTCAACTCCCGCGCGCCGCTCGCGCGATGAGCGGCCTTTGGCGACTCTGGAGGGTATGAGCCTGCCGCCCGTACCCCCGCAGCCGCCCGGGCCGCCCAGCGACACACCGCCTCCGGGCGGCGGTTTCGGCCCGCCGCCCGCAGGCCCCGGCGGAGGCTACGGTCCTCCGCCCGGCCACCACTCGGCGTCCGGCGGGGGACCGGGCCGTCGCCGCAACCCCCTGCTGATCGTGCTCGCCGTGCTGGTGGCCGCCGGGGCGGTCGCCCTCGTCGTCCTGCTCGCCATGTCGGGAAGCGACTCACCCGACGGCTCGCCCTCCGACGGCGGCAGCACGAGCCGCTCTCCCTCCGCCCCCTTCGGCATCCCGACCCGGCTGCCCTCCGGGATCCCGACGGAACTGCTGCCCAGCGGACTGCCGACCGCGCTGCCCTCGGGGTTCCCCACCGAGCTGCCCGGCGAGGTGGAGTCCCTCGTCCCGTACCTGCCGGAGGAATGGGGCGACGCGGTGCGGGACGGCACCCTGCCGTGACCTGTCACCGACCGGCACACGCGCCCAGACGGAGCACCCGGCGACGCCTCAACGGTCCGACTGCTTCGTCGACGCCAGGCGGTGTGCCGGTCTGCCCGGACGACGCACCGATCAGCACCCCGGTCGTCAGCCGGCGGTGGAGCTCCATGGGCCACTGCACCTCGAAACCGGCCGCCGCCGGCGCCCGGGCAGCGTCCCGCAGCAGTACGGTGACGTCCTCGTCGTCGAGATCCACGGCCACCGGCACCGCGGCCGACAGCAGCCGCTCCAGAGCGGGCCACACAGGGGCCGTCCGCGGAAGCGCCAGCAGCGCGTCCGTCCGTGCCCGCGGGCCCGGGCGTTCCGCCGAGGGAGTGCCGGTCCACACCTCGGCGGCGTCCACGACCAGAGCGGGGTCGCTCACGGCGTGCAACTGCGGCACCGCACAAAACCGTGGCCCTGCCTCCGCGGAGACCGGGCCGGACACCTCGATCCGCAGCGACAGCCGCACCCCAGCGTCGTACGCCGCGGCCACATCCGCGGCCCGCGAGGCCCGCCGCGGGACAAACTGAGGCGCCTTCGCCGCGAATGCGGCACCGCCCGCGGCGAGGGACGCGGCGGGGGAACGGGGCGGTGTGTCGGCGACGGCGTCCAGGAAGCCCCGCAGCAGGCCTTCCGGGGCGAGCAGCAGCGTGCCCGTGCCGGACAGCGGCACAGCGCACGCCTCCAAAGGCATCGACGCGGCGAGCCGGCGGATCAGCTCGGTGTCCTCCGGCCCGAGCGGGCCCGCGCGCCAGGCATCGTGGCCGCTCTCGCAGAGTCCGGGCAGCAGCAGGCCGCGAGCCGCGCAGTCCAGCGCGAGCAGCGCCGCCGCGCCCCAGAACACGCAGGCCCGGTGGGCAAGAGCGGAGGAGCGGGCGCGGGTGAGCACGGGCAGCGCCGCCCGCACCGAAAGCAGCACGGCCGGAACCGTCACCCCTTCGACGTCCTCCGCGCCGGGAAGCGCCACGGTCAGATCGGCGGCGGCGCCCCACGGGACCGGGGGCGGGGCGAGGCCCTCCGGCTGCCAGAAGGCGACCGTGCCAGTGCGGGCCGGTACGCCCGGCACGAACACGGCGCAGCATTCGGTCAGTTCGGAGATCAGGGACGGTACAGACGGGACGGCAGGCAGCACAGCTCGCACCGGTCTCCTCAAATTTGACCAGTCGGTCGAGTCGCCGAGGGTGCAGGAAAGCCCCGTCACGCCGGGGCCGTCAGAGTGTGACGTGGGCCACCATGGGGTTCGTCGTGAGGTTCCGGTCGTACTGGTACGGCAGCCCGCACGAGGTGCGCACCGGGCCCGGCGGGGCTGCCGTCTTTCGCTCGGTATCGCGCTCGGTGGCGGTCGCGGGCCTCACCGGGAAGCGGACCGTCTCAGGGTTGTGCAAGGGTCCCGTCTCAGGGATCTGTCAGGGATCCCGCCAGGAACCGCGGGAAGCGCGAGCCCGTTCTCACAACAGACAGCGGCACGGACCGCGAAGGAGGCCACACAGATGTCGAGAAACGCGAAGATCGCCGTGGGGGGAGTCGCGGTCGGGCTCCTGCTGCTCATATGGCTGCCCTGGTGGGCCGCCTTCCTGATCATCGTCGGAGTACCGGCCGCCGCCTACCTGGCGCTGGACCCTTCGCAGCGCCGCAGGCTGCGCCGGGTCACACGCAAGGAGCTCGGCCGCTGACGCGCCACCGCCCCGGCTCACACACCCCTGTCCACGGCCCAGGTGTCGACCACGTCACCGTGCGCGGGCCGGGCGATCGTGTGTCCGCGGGCGGCAGCGCACCCTTCTCCACCCACGCCACCAGCGCCGTGAACGCCGAGCGGTAGCAGGGCAGGATCGGCCGCAGCCGCTGCGGCCAGGTGTCGTACAGCGCGTCGACATGCGTACCGCCCTCCACCGCGTAGAAGCGGTGGAACCGTCCGCGTCCGCTCGCGTCCACCATCCGCGCGTACACCTCCGAGTCGGCCGCCATCGGCAGCAGCGTCCAGATCGCCGTGCAGGGTGATCAACGGCCTGCCGATCCGGCCGGACAACGCCACACGGGCCACCGCACGGCGCACGGAGGCCGGCCGGGACGTGTAGTCGTACGACGAGTCCGAGGCACACGGCGTGAGAATCTCCTCCAGGGCGCCCCCGGCGGACGGTCCGGGACAGGCCGGGTCACAGGAAGGGGAGAACTCGGCACGGTAGATCTTCTGCGTGAGCCTCCCATAGGCCTTCGCGTGGTACGGCCACAGGAACTCCGAACCCCGTGCGAAACCGGCGGCATACAGGTCCTCGCCGCGGGCCGCGCCGAGCTGCTGGGGCACCGTGACGGGCAGTGACGTGAGCAGGTTCGGGCCGCCCTCGGTCCGCAGCGCACTCTCCCAGTCCACGCCGCCGTCGTACGGCTCGGGGTGGTTCTCCAGCTGCCGGCGGGTCAGGTATCCGCCGTGGGAGATCCCGGTCGCGTACGTGCGGCGGGGCGCGCGCCCCTGGCGCTGCGCCACGACCTGCCGGGCGGCCCTGGCGAGCTGGGCGGTCCGTTCGTTCCACTCGGCGACGGCGTCACCGGGCCGCCGGCCGTCGCGGTAGAAGTCCGGCCTGCTGTTGCCCTTGTCGGTGGCCGCCAGGCGCACCCCATGGCCAGCACCTGATCGGAGATCGCCCGGTCGGTGGCGTACTGCTTCCGCGTACCCGGTGCGCCCGTGACGACGAGGCCGTCGTTCCAGTGGTCCGGCAGACAGGTCGCGAACTGGGCGTCGTGATTCCGGCCGGAGGCCCCCCAGGGGCTTGCAACAGGCTCCACGGTCATCCGTCGCCGCCCAGCCCCGGCAGCACGGCCGGGTGATCGCGCGGTTCGGCGCGCGAGGGCGAGGCGTCGGTCACGGTGCAGGCCCTGCGGCCGATGACCGGCGCGCCGTGCCGGCCGCGACCCGGCCCGTGCGCATCGGCGGCACCCTGATCGCCGTACAGACGGAGTTGCGGGACGACGAGGAGCGGGCTGGGGGGCCGACCACGCAGACGCCGATCGTGCGGGGCACGCCGAAGACGCCCGCCCGGCACGGTGCACGGGCTCCCGCCCAGCCGGTTGGGGGGCAGCCGACCGCGCCCGAACGGCTCACCGGCACCACGGACGCCCGGCATCGCGCGCCCGGTGCAGAGCCGAGCGCCCTGTCTCAGCTGGGTCGCACGGCCATCTTGTCGAGGGCCTCCAGCAGCGCCGGCAGCTCCGGGCCACGACCCACCGGCAGCACCTCGCCGGGTTCCTCGTCGAGCAGCACGAACGCGATGTCGTCCGTCCGCGCCACGAGCGACCAGCCGGGACCGTCGGCGCGCAGCGTCCGAGCCGAGCCCGGCGCGAACGACGACCGTACCCGGCCCAGCGGCGGCGGCGTCTCCAGGTAGCCGCGCACCTCCGCGAGGACGCGGCGGACACCGCTGTGCCCGCCCTCCGCGGCCGGCCCCGCCCCGGACTCGTCGTCGGCCGAGGCCTCCGCGGTGGCGAAGTCGGCGTCGTCGACCTGCTCACGCCACGTCGACCACTGCACCGCGATCTCGTCGGCCCCCAACCGCCGCTGCGCGGGACCCCACACCGAGGTGTCGGGCGGCGACAACAGCGGACCGTCCCCCGCATCGGAGTCGGGGTCGTGCGGGGCCGGCACCCCGGGCGCCGCGACGGCCACGGCCAGCGGCCAGCCGGGCAGTGCGGCCACCACCGACCGCTCGTCGGGCGACAGCTCGTACTCCATGCCGCAGTCCCAGGAGGCGATGGCCACGGCCACCAGCGACACGTCGTCGGTGACCACCGTCCACCGCGCGCCCTCGCCGTCCTGCCCCAGCACGAGGCCGTAGCCGTCGGCGAGCGGTGCGAGGCCGAGGGCCGCGCATGCCGCCGGATAGTCGTCACCCAGCACGCTCGGGAACTGCGCGGGCGTCAGCAGCACCGCCGTGAGCACATAGAGCGCATCATCGGCGGCGACGGCGTCCTGTTCCGTCTCTGCCATCACAGCCTCCCTCGGCTTTCGTCCGACGGCGCGCACCCTAGTGTGCGCGTGAGCCGCTTGTCACGACTCCCCACCCCTCCCGGACCTGCAGTTTTCGCCCTGGACGGGGCGAAACGGCACGCAGGTGCAACGTCCCCGTGTCCTGACCGCCACCGTTTCGGGAGGCTGCGGCGCGCGGAACGACTCATGTCCCGGCGTGCCGTGTACGCGTGCGTGCCGCACTGGCGCGTCCAGGCCGGGCACCGGCCGGGTGGATCGCGCCTCCGTACGGGGAGGGCGGACGGGAGCCCCGACATGGGATCAGCAGGACACGGAATCGACCGGATCCATCGGACCACCGGACCCACGCCGCCGTGCGGCCCCGTCAGTGTCACGGGCCCGTGCGGATCCGGCAGTCTCAGCGCGCAAACGCGAACAGCACGCCGCTGCCCCCTGCACGCAACGGGCGCAGGACCGCCCCCACTCGCAACGGGCGCCGGACCGCCCCTGCACGCAACGGCCGCCGGACCCCCGCCCGTGGTGGTCCCTCAGGCTGTCGGCAGCCCCAGGAGTTCTCTCGCCACCGCGGCCGGCGTGGTGTCCCGCTCCCGCGCGAGCGCCACGACGGCCCGGCACGCCAGCTCGCTCACCCCGAACGACAGGGCCTCCGGGGACACCCAGCCGGCCGCCTCGTCGACCCGGTCCTGGTCGTCGGCCGCCCGGGCGGAGACGTACACGGCTGCCGCCTCGAAGAGGTTGTGCGGGCGGGTGGTCCGGCTGCCGCGCTGCTCGCTCCGCGCGGAACCGGACAATCTGGCCCACGTCTCGCGCACCTTGTGGAACATGCTGACCGCCTTCCCCGTAGCTGTTCGCCCCTGACCGGTCGGTCATCTCCTGTCTCTCAACGTAGAGTTGAAGCCTCCACGACAGAAGAGGGCCTCATGGCGGTACGCCGGGACCGCCGGCGGCCACAGGGCCCCGGCGCCCGGATGCCGGTGCCCGTCGGACGGGTCAGCTGTCCGCCGCGTCCTCCAGGGACTCGAGGGTCGCGTGCAGCCAGGTGAGTTCCGCCTGTGAGGTGGCCCTCGCGATGGTCAGGACGCCCCGGCGGAAGGGGTCGTCCAGCTCCTCGGCGGCGAGGGGCCGGTCACCGTCGTAGAAGAAGCTCGCGGGTTCCTCGAGGAACGCCAGCCGTCGTCGCAGGACGTCCGCCTGGGCGGCGGGCTCCGGCAGGTGGCGGAGGAAGGCGAGGACCGTGAACCAGCGGTTCTCGTCGGTGATGTCCCGTCGGTCGGGCTCCGCCAGGCGGTTCAGCAGTTCGCCGCGGCCCTTCTCGGTGAGGGTGAGGACGTGCCGTGGGGCCGCCACCGCGCCGGGCTCCGTCGTCCGGGCCAGCAGCCCGGCCTTTTCCAGCCGTTTGATCGCGGGATACAGCGTGCTCTCCGCCACCGGCCGCACGTGGCCCGTCAGGGCGGCGATGCGTTTGCGCAGCTCATAGCCGTGCAGCGGGGTGTCGTAGAGGAAACCGAGGATGGCCAGCTCCAGCATGCCCGCATTCTCTCCCATCCCTGGCCCGCGACCGGGGTACAGCCCCAACGTGATACATCGACTTCTCAATACATCGTTGACGATGTATCTTCGCCGGACCTGAAGGGCGCCGTGGACAGCAAGAGTCCCCATGGGCGCCGGGGGAATGCCGAGGGGCCGCACCGGTCCCGCACGGCCGGGAGAGCGAGGAGAACGAGTCGATGAGGCAGGCCGAGTTCGACGGCAAGGGCGGCTGCATCCGCTGGACGGAGACACCGGGCGCGCAGCCGGCCCGCGTGTACGTGCACGGGCTGGGCGCCATGTCGGCCGTCTACCACGCGCACATCGCCGCCCGCCCCGAACTCGCAGGGCGCCGCAGCCTCTTCGTGGACCTGCCCGGCCACGGCCTCAGCGACCGCCCGCACCACTTCGGGTACACGCTGGAGGAACACGCCGACGCCCTGGCCTGCGCCCTGGACGCGGCGGAGGTGACCGGCGCCGAACTGATCGCGCACAGCATGGGCGGATCCGTCGCCGTCGTGCTCGCCCGCAGGCGGCCCGACCTCGTCTCCCGGCTGGTCCTCACCGAGGCCAACCTCGACGCCCACCCGCCGCTCACCGCGGGCAGCGGCGGCATCGCCTCCTACGGCGAGGACGAGTTCGCCGCGCACGGCCACGCGCGCGTGCTGCGGAACGTCGGCGCCGTATGGGCGTCCACCGTGCGGCTCGCCGACCCGCGCGCGCTGCACCGCAGCGCCGTCGCCCTCCGGCGCGGCAGCGCGCCCGTCATGCGGACGATCCTGGAGGACCTCACGATCGAGCGGATCTACCTCCAGGGCGAGCGCAGCGGCCCCCTCGACGGCGAGGACACCCTGCGGGAGGCAGGCGTACGGGTCGTCACCGTGCCGGGCGCCGGGCACAACGTCATGTTCGACAACCCTGAGGCCTTCGCGGCCGCGGTCGCCGGACGGCTGTGACGGTCAGCCCGAGCGCACCGCCAGTGCCAGGAACCGGTCGTCGCGGTCCACGTACGACGTCATGCGCCAGCCCGAACCGGCCAGCAGCGGGCGCAGGTTGGGCTCCGCACGCAGATCGTCCGGGGTGATCTGCCGTCCCTGACGGGCCGCCAGCGCCGCCCTGCCGATCGGGTGGAACAGCGCCAGCACCCCTCCGGGCCGTACCACGCGCGCGAGCTCCCGCAGGTTCTCCGCCGGGCGCGGCAGATGCGCGATGAGTCCCGCGGCGAACACGGCGTCCAGCGCACCGGACCGCACGGGCAGTGCCGCCACGTCGGCGAGGAGCAGATGCCCGTCCCGGTGCCGGCCCGCCCGCACCGCGGCCTCCAGCATCGCAGGCGTGAGATCCGCGCCCACCACGACACCCGACGCCCCCACGGCCGCGCGCAGCGGCGGCAGCGCGCGGCCCGTGCCGCACCCCGCGTCCAGCACACGGTCCCCCTCGCGCAGCCCGAGTTCGCTGACCGCCGCCGCATAGGCCGGACCGTCGTCCGGGAACCGGATGTCCCAGTCGGCGGCTCGGGCGGCGAAGAACTCCTGCACGCGTGTGTGGTCATCGCTCATGCTTCGCATGATCTCTCACTGACACGGATGACGCCTCTGTGCGCATGTTCGAGCCCGGCGTGATCGTTCCGGCGCACCAGTGCGACATGTTCCAACGGCTCTCGAAACACGCCCCCTTCGTCCGCGCTTGCCCCGGCTGGCGTCCCGGGCCCATGGGACACCTGGACCACGCCGCCTTCGGCCGGCTGACCCCCGTGCTGTCGTACGCGATGGCCTGTATCGGCGCCGCCTCGGGATGCGCTGCACGGTGCGTGCCCTCGGCGCCACCGGACGCACCCGGCGCAACTGGCTCCCGACGGCCGCCGCCGCACTCGGCACCGACCCGTGCCGAGCGAGGAGGTCGTGCGTACACCCCGGAGGACCCCGAGGTCGACGGCGGCCCGCCGCCACCGGTGCGCGGGCGCCGCGCCCACGCTGGCCCCGCCGACGAACGACCCGAGGAGACCCCTGCGACCACCCCGGCGGAATCCGCGCCCGGGCGCACCGGACGCACCGGCCACGCCGGACGCCCGCGCCTGTGGCCGCGCACCGTGCGCGCCAAGGTCGTCTGCCTGCTGATGGTGCCCGTCGTCTCCCTGCTCGCCCTGTGGGGACACGCCACCGTCACCACCGTCCAGGACGTCTCCCGGCTCCGCCAGGCCGAGCGGCCGGACACCCGGCTCCGCGCACCCGTCGCCGCCGTCCTCGCACTCCAGACCGAACGGGCCGAAGCGGTGCGCTGCACGACCGCCCCCTCCGACGGGTGCGCCGACGACCTGAGAACACCCACCGAACGCACCGACCGCACCGTCACCGCACTCCGCCTCGGCGACCGGCACACCGTCGCACAGAGCGAGGAACTGCCCGCCGAGGTCGCCCGGCGGCTGGAGACCTTCGTGACGTCCGCCGCGCAACTGCACACCCTGCGCGCCGAGACTCTCGCCCGGCGCACCGGCTGGGACACCGCCCACGCACGCTACACCGCCGCCGTCTTCGCGGCCTTCGGCGTGGACGCCCTCACCCGCGTCCAGGACGCCGGACGCGGCACCGACGCGCGCGTGCTGCTGGAGTCCTTGCGCGCCGCCGACGCCCTCGCGCAGGAGGACACCGTCCTCACCGGCGCCCCGCACCGCCGGACGGCTCGACGCACAGCGGCGGCGGCTCTTCACCGACGCCGTACCGTCACCGACACCGCCGCCGAGGACCCGATGAGCCTGGTCGAGTCCGCGGGCCGGATGCACACCGCCCGGCTGCTGAAATCCGTCGGCTGACCCGCCGGGGTCAGCCGGCCACCCCCTTCTGCGCCACCACCTTGTCGATCGTGACCCGCACCAGCAGCTCTCCCGGCACACCGTTGCGCGCGCCGAACTCCTCCGCGCGGTCCTCACCCATGTACCTCGCCCCGATACGGGCGGCCCAGTGCCACAGCTCGGCGAGGTCCTCCGAGATCCGGGCCCGCCCCTGCAACACCACGAAGTCGAAGGGCGGGCGGTCGTCGTCCACACACAGCGCGACACGGTCGTCCCGCGCCAGATTGCGGCCCTTGACGCTCGACCGGGAGGTGTTGAACACCACCTCGTCCCCGTCGAGCAGAAACCAGATCGGGGTCACATGCGGTCCGCCGTCCGCCCGCACAGTGGACAGCTTGCCGGTGCGTGTGCCGTGCGAGACGAAGGCCCGCCACTCGTCGTCGGTCATCTTCTGTGCCATGCCCCGATTCTCCTTGCCCGGCGCCCGCTCCTGGGGAAGGCTGGGCGGGGGGACCCCGGATCCGGGGGAGTCATCACACGGGGAGATGTGAACATGGCGCACAACCAGAGCCTCGGCTGGCTGCTGGACGACCTGACCCAGCGCGTCGAGCACGTACGGCACGCCCTGGTCCTGTCCAACGACGGCCTCGTGACCGGCGCGAGCACGGGACTGCGGCGCGAGGACGCCGAACACCTGGCGGCCGTGTCGTCCGGGCTGCACAGCCTCGCCAAGGGCTCGGGCCGCCACTTCGGAGCCGGGGCCGTCCGCCAGACGATGATCGAGTTCGACGACGCCGTCCTCTTCGTCACCGCCGCCGGCACCGGCAGCTGCCTGTGCGTCCTCAGCGGCGCCGAGGCGGACCTCGGGCAGATCGCCTACGAGATGACACTCCTCGTCAACCGGGTCGGCGAACACCTCGACGTGGACACCCGACGCCCCGAACACATGCGCTGACAATGCCCTGACCAGCGATTCTTCCCTCCTGCGTGGAGTTGTCCACAGGCTCGCCACGGACATCGCGGACGCGGCTACGGTGGTCACACGGCGAGCGCACCAGGCCTCGCCGCCGACTCCACGGGGGAGCTCACCATGTCCGGTACGACCCTGCCCACAGGGCATCAGACGACCTGCACGCCCAGCCGTGCCGCCCGCGAACTGGGCCTGAACCGCAGCGAGTTCGAACTCGCCGTCCATCTCGGGCGGATCCGCACCGTGCCCGACGAGGGAGGCGGCGGGCAGCGGGTGGCCCTCACCGAGCTCGAACGGCTGCGGGGGCAGGCCGGATTCCCCGACGCGCTGCGGGAAGGCGTCCGGACCGTCGGCACCCAGGAGGGCGCCGACCTCCTGGACGTGCCGGCCACCAGGTTCACCCGGCTGGCCAGGCTGGGCCTGCTGGTCCCCGCCCGCTTCTACCTCAACCGCTACCGCACCGTCGTCTGGATGTATCTCGCCGACGAACTACGGCAGTTCGCCGCCGACCCGGACAACACCGCGCTGCTGACCGGGCGTACGCCCGCACACCTGCGCGGGCCGCTGTCAGAGGGCGGCGATCTGCGAGCCCGCAACTGGCGCGGACGGCATCTGGGATTCCTGCTGCGGCAGGCCGAGGGGCCCTGGCAGCGCGCCGGCGCCGTGGCCGCCCTGCTCGACCCCGTGCAGATCGCGGAACTCGTCCCCGACCCCTACGAGCGGGCGCACATCAACCGCTACCGGCCGGCCCCGCCGACACACAGCACCCCCGGCTCACCCGCGGCGGAGCTGGCCGCCCGGATCATGACGGCCGACGACCCGGACGAGATCGCCCGGCTCAGGGCCGACCTCGCGCGAGCCGTCGTCGAGGCCCGTGAGCACCACCCGGCACCGCGGCCCACGCCCGGAAACACCGTGCACCTGCCTGCCCCGCCCGACCACCCGCCCGCGCCGACCGGCCCCGACACGGCCGTACGGCAGCACACGCGAACCGCGCACGAGCCGGGAGAGGCACGACCCCCGCGCGTTCCGCACGCCGCCCGCACCCCGCACCCGGCGCACGCCCCGCACGGGCGGTCCCGCCGGCCGGAGCGGTCGCGAGGGGTGTTCGGCCGGCTGCGGCGCACAGACCCCCCGGCCCGTACGGCCTACAGCGCTCTGAACAGGCCCTCCTGGACCACGGACACCAGCAGCCGCCCCCGCAGGTCGTAGATCCGCCCGCGGGCCAGCCCGCGCCCGCCGGTGGCGACCGGTGACTCCTGGTCGTACAGGAACCACTCGTCGGCGCGGAAAGGACGGTGGAACCACATGGCGTGGTCCAGTGACGCCATGTCGAAGTTCCGCGGCCCCCACAGCGGTTCCACCGGCAGCCGCACCGCGTCCAGGAGGGTCATGTCGCTGGCGTAGGTCAGCGCGCAGGTGTGCACCAGCGGGTCGTCACCGAGCGGCCCGACGGCGCGCATCCACACCGCGCTGCGCGGTTCGGCGTCCTCGACGTCCTCGGCGGTCCAGCGCAGCCGGTCCGCGTAGCGGATGTCGAAGGGCTGACGCCGCGCCATGCGCTCCAGCGGCTCGGGCAGCGCACCCAGATGCTCCCGGATCTCCTGCGTGACCGTCGGCAGGGACTCCGGGTGGGGAACCTCACGGGCCGGCGGCAGTTGATGCTCGAACGGCCCTTCCTCGGGCTTGTGAAAGGAGGCGGTGAGATTGAAGATCGTGCGGCCCTGCTGCACCGCGGTGACCCGGCGCGTGGTGAACGACCTGCCGTCACGCACCCGCTCCACCTGGTACACGATCGGCACGCCCGGCCGGCCCGGCCGCAGGAAGTACGCGTGCAGCGAGTGCACCGGGCGTTCCCCGTCCGTCGTGCGGCCCGCGGCCACCAGGGCCTGGCCCGCCACCTGGCCGCCGAAGACACGCTGCAGGGACTCCTGCGGGCTGCGCCCTCGGAAGATGTCGACCTCGATCCGTTCCAGGTCCAGGAGCGCGACCAGGCTGTCGGCCGGATTCGTCATCGGCGCCCGCCTCCCGCGCTCACAGCCGGCCGACGGAGGTCACACGGACCACCGCGCGGCCCTCCGCGTCCGAGGCGTCGAGATCGACCTCCGCGCTGATGCCCCAGTCGTGGTCGCCGTTCGGGTCGTCGAAGATCTGCCGCACCCGCCACAGCCGGTTCTGCGGCTCCTCCTCGATGATCAGCAGCTTCGGGCCGCGGGCGTTCGGACCGGTGCCCAGGTCGTCGTACTCCTCCCAGTACCCGTCCATCGCCTCGCCCCAGGCGTCCGCGTCCCAGCCGGACTCGGCGTCCAACTCGCCCAGCTCCTCCACCTGGTCCAGGGAGGCCAACTCGACCCGCCGGAACAGGGCGTTGCGCACCAGCACACGGAACGCGCGCGCGTTCGTCGTGACCGGTTTGACCTCGTCGGCCTTCTCCTGGGCCTCCTCGGCGGTCATCTCCTCCGGGTTGGCCAGCTGCTCCCACTCGTCCAGCAGGCTGGAGTCGACCTGGCGGACCATCTCACCGAGCCACTCGATCAGATCCTGCAGATCCTCGGACTTCAGATCGTCCGGGATGGTGTGGTCCAGCGCCTTGTACGCGCCGGCGAGGTAGCGCAGCACGATGCCCTCGGTGCGGGCCAGCTCGTAGTAGGAGACCAGCTCGGTGAAGGACAGCGCCCGCTCGTACATGTCGCGGATCACGGACTTCGGCGACAGCGGATGGTCGCCCACCCAGGGGTGGCTCTTGCGGTACGTGTTGTACGCGTGGAAGAGCAGCTCCTCCAACGGCTTCGGGTAGGTGATGTCCTGGAGACGCTCCATGCGCTCCTCGTACTCGACCCCGTCGGCCTTCATCGCGGCCACGGCCTCGCCGCGCGCCTTGTTCTGCTGGGCGGCGAGGATCTGACGCGGATCGTCGAGGGTGGACTCCACCACCGACACCATGTCCAGCGCGTAGGAGGGCGACTCCGGGTCCAGCAGTTCGAACGCGGCCAAGGCGAACGTGGACAGCGGCTGGTTGAGGGCGAAGTCCTGCTGGAGGTCCACGGTGAGCCGCACGATGCGGCCCTCGGCGTCCGGGGTTTCCAGCTTCTCCACGATGCCGCCGTCCAGCAGCGACCGGTAGATGGCGATGGCCCGGCGGATGTGCCGCAACTGCTGCTTGCGCGGCTCGTGATTGTCCTCCAGCAGCCGACGCATCGCCTCGAAGGCGTTGCCCGGGCGGGCGATGACCGACAGAAGCATGGTGTGCGTGACCCGGAAACGGGAGGTCAGCGGCTCCGGCTCGGACTCGATGAGCTTCTCGAAGGTCTTCTCCGTCCAGCCGACGAAGCCCTCCGGCGCCTTCTTGCGCACCACCTTGCGGCGCTTCTTCGGATCGTCGCCGGCCTTCGCGAGCGCCTTCTCGTTCTCGATGACATGCTCGGGGGCCTGCGCCACCACGAAACCGGCGGTGTCGAACCCGGCGCGGCCGGCCCGGCCGGCGATCTGGTGGAACTCACGGGCACGCAGCGTGCGCACACGGTTGCCGTCGTACTTGGTGAGCGCGGTGAACAGCACCGTCCGGATCGGCACATTGACGCCGACGCCGAGCGTGTCGGTACCGCAGATCACCTTCAGCAGACCGGCCTGGGCGAGCTTCTCCACCAGGCGCCGGTACTTGGGCAGCATGCCGGCGTGGTGCACGCCGATGCCGTGCCGCACGTACCGGGACAGATTGCGCCCGAACTTGGTGGTGAAGCGGAAGTTGCCGATGAGTTCGGCGATGCTTTCCTTCTCCTCGCGCGTGCACATGTTGATGCTCATCAGCGCCTGCGCCCGCTCCACCGCCTGCGCCTGCGTGAAGTGCACGATGTAGACGGGGGCCTGCTTGGTCTCCAGCAGGTCGGTGAGGGTCTCGGTGAGCGGCGTGTAGCGGTACTCGTAGGAGAGGGGAACGGGCCGGGTCGCCGAGCGCACCACCGCGGTCGGGCGGCCGGTGCGGCGGGTGAGGTCCTTCTCGAAGAAGGACACGTCGCCGAGCGTGGCCGACATCAGCACGAACTGTGCCTGCGGCAGCTCCAGCAGCGGGATCTGCCAGGCCCAGCCACGGTCCGGCTCGGCGTAGAAGTGGAACTCGTCCATGACGACCTGGCCGATGTCCGCGTCCTTGCCGTCGCGCAGCGCGATCGACGCGAGGACCTCGGCGGTGCAGCAGATCACCGGGGCGTCCGCGTTGACGGAGGCGTCACCGGTGAGCATGCCCACGTTCTCCGTGCCGAACAGCTTGCACAGCTCGAAGAACTTCTCCGACACCAGCGCCTTGATCGGGGCGGTGTAGAAGGTGACCTCGTCCCGCGCCAGCGCCGCGAAGTGCGCACCCGCGGCGATCATGCTCTTGCCGGAGCCCGTCGGGGTGGAGACGATCACGTTCGCGCCGGAGACCACCTCGATCAGCGCCTCCTCCTGATGGGGGTAGAGCGTGAGACCGCGCTCCTGGGCCCAGGACTCGAAGGCTTCGTAGAGGGCGTCGGGGTCGGCGGTGGGCGGCAGCTGATCGATGAGGGTCACGTCCCCATCTTGCCTGCCCACCGCCCCGATGCGGGAATCGGCTGCCGAAGTGAAGATCACGACCGCTACGCTGTGCTGCCGACGGAGCGTCAACGCACCACGTCAACTGGACAGCGGCACACGAGGAACAGGGCGGGCGACGGCCATGATGGGACCAGCACACTCACTGTCGGGGGCGGCGGCCTGGCTCGGCGTCGGCGCCGCCGCGGCGGCGGCGGGCCACTCCATGCCCTGGCCGGTGCTGCTGACCGGTGCACTGATCTGCGCCGGCGCGGCACTCGCACCGGACCTCGACCACAAGGCGGCCACCATCTCGCGGGCCTTCGGACCCGTGTCGCGCTGGCTGTGCGAGATCGTCGACAAGCTGTCGTACTCGGTCTACAAGGCCACACGGATGAAGGGCGACCCCCGCCGCTCGGGCGGTCACCGCACCCTCACCCACACCTGGCTGTGGGCCGTGCTGATCGGCGCGGGCACCTCGGTGCTGGCGATCACCGGAGGCCGCTGGGCGGTGCTGGCGATCCTGTTCGTGCACATGGTGCTGGCGATCGAGGGACTGCTGTGGCGGGCCGCCCGCGGATCCAGCAGCGATGTCCTGGTGTGGCTGCTGGCGGCGACCAGCGCCTGGATCCTCGCGGGCGTGCTCGACCAGCCCGGCAACGGCGCGAGCTGGCTGTTCACCGACCCCGGCCAGGAGTATCTGTGGCTGGGACTGCCGATCGTGCTGGGCGCGCTGGTGCACGACATCGGGGACGCGCTGACCGTCTCCGGCTGCCCGATCCTGTGGCCGATACCGGTGGGCCGCAAGCGCTGGTACCCGGTCGGTCCGCCGAAGGCGATGCGGTTCCGCGCCGGCAGCTGGGTCGAGCTGAAGGTGCTCATGCCGGCGTTCATGCTGCTCGGCGGTGTCGGCGGCGCGGCGGCGCTCGGCTACATCTGAGGCGCGTCGCCGCGCCCCGGCTGCGTGCCGTAGCGCCGCTCGAACCGGGCGACGCGGCCCTCGGTGTCCACGGTGCGCGCCTTGCCGGTGTAGAAGGGGTGACTCTCCGCGGAGATCTCCACGTCGACCACCGGGTACGTCTCGCCGTCGTCCCACTCGATGGTCTCGCTGCTGGTCGCGGTGGACCGGGTGAGGAAGGCGTAGCCGGCGGCGCGGTCACGGAAGACGACGGGCCGGTAGTCGGGGTGCTTGTCCTGCTGCATGAGGGCTCCTTGCCCGAAGCGGGGGACGGGCGCACGGCGGGCGCGGTCTCAGCCGGACAGCGCGTCCTCGTCGACGATGTGCATCGCGGCCTCCTCGGCGGACGCGGCGGCGCCGTCGATGCCGACGTCCCGGGCGACCAGGGCTTCCTCCTCGTCCTCGTGCGCGCCCTCGTCGGGGGCGACGAGCCGGCCGGAGCGCGCGGCGCCGACCTCGTTGTCCAGCGCTTCACCGTCGGTGTCGTGCGCGTCGCCGATGTCGTCGCCGTCGGGCGCGGGGGAGTCGGGGATCTCCTCGGCCAGCCGCTGGTCCAGCGTCTCGCCCCGCAGCCGCTCCGCGGCCGTCACACCGATGTGCTCCACGGCCAGGGCCCGCTCGGGCGGGGACCAGCCGCGGTCCAGGGGATCGTCGACGCCGTCGTACTCGAGGGTGTCCTCCGCGTCGAGCAGCCCGGTGTCCTCCCGCTGCTCGGATCCGTCGGGCTGGTAGACGTCGTCTCCCCATCCGGATCCGTCGGCGTTGTTCACGGGTACCTCCAGAGGGTGGGGGGACGGGCCCGCTGTCGCCGTGGGCGGTCTCTTATACACATATCCGAGCCCACGAGACTAC
>NZ_JALLGL010000647.1 GCF_023072675.1 Streptomyces sp. XM83C | reverse complement strand
CCCCCTCCGACGGCACGCATCCGAAACCCCCTGCGAGGACGCCCCCCGCCGCCGCCGTGTCAGTGAACGCGGTACCCCCGTTCGGGTAACGTCGTAGGGGCGAACCGTCGTCAGGAGTCCGTCATGAGCGAAGAGCGCCCCACGCCCGAGCCCCCCGAGCCCGCGAAGCCCGAGGTGCCTCTCGCCGACGACACCGCAGGCCCCGACACGGCCGACGCCGACGCCTGGGCCACCGCGTGCGCCGAGGACCTCGCCGCCGAGCGGGCCCGCCGCCGCGCCGCCTACGGCCCGCCCCCCGGCTCCGCCGCCGAGGAGCTGAAGAAACTCGTCGACACCGTCGCGGAGAAGCTGTCCGGCCTTCAGTCGCCGCTGCTCGGCGCGGTCGCCGGGCCCGCCGCCCAGCAGATGGTCCGCCAGGTCGTGCAGCAGGCCAAGGCCGCCGTCGAACCGGTGATAGAGCGCAACCCGGACGTCTTCGAGCATCTCGCCGCCGCCGGAAACGAACTCCTCGCCGCCTACCGCTCCGCCGTACAGGCACAGGAGCGCCGCTGGACGACGGGCGACCCCGGCGGACCGGACGACCCGCGCGACGAGGCCGACCGCGAGCAGCACCGCAAGGACCGCGGCGACGGCACCGGACCAGGGCAGCGCATCGACCTCGACTGAGCCCCGCCCCTCGACCGACCCCCCGGC
>NZ_JALLGL010000646.1 GCF_023072675.1 Streptomyces sp. XM83C | reverse complement strand
CACCCGCTCACCCCACCGACCCCGACCGGCACCGCCGTGCCCGACGGCGACGCGCCCGGTACCACCGGCCCGGACGCCGGCGACGGCACCGCGCGCGACGGAGCCGCCACCGGTGATCCCGGCGCCCCCGCCGCCTCCGGTTCGCCCGACGCCGACCCCGGCCGGACCGCCGACGCCCGCGCCTGCCGCGAACTGCACGCCGGGCACTCCCTGGACGACGGGCGCCGCCACGCCCTGGAGGGCGCCGCGGGCGGGCCCGCACGTGTGCGGGCGTACTGCCGAGGGGTCCTCGCCGGGGACCGGGACACCGGCACGGGCCCCGGGCGCGGAGCCGACGGCGACGACAACGGCCGGCACGGTGCCCGCGGCGACCACGACCGGCCCAAGTCCCACGGCAAGGGCAAGGGCAACGGCGAGGGCAAGGGCAACGGCAACGGCAAGGGCAGCGGCAAGGGGCAGGGCGACGGCAAGGGCCGTGGCGGCTCCGACGGCGACGGCCGCAACGGCGACGACGAGGACCACGACGGCCGGCGCGGAAACGGCGGCGGTACGAACCCCGGGAACGGCGTCGGCAACCGAACCGGCGCCGGGAACGGAACCGGTGGAGGTCACGGCAAGGGCCGCGGGCAGCACGCCGGCCAGGACAGCCGCGCCCGCAGCCACCGCGGCGCCCACTCCGGCTGAGCCGCCACACCCCGCGC
>NZ_JALLGL010000645.1 GCF_023072675.1 Streptomyces sp. XM83C | reverse complement strand
GGGTGGGAGCGGGCGGGCGGCTAGACCGCTGCCGCCGCGGACCGGTCCCGGGCCCCCGGGTGCGGGGCCCGGCCGGTCCGCGTGCGCTGTCGCGCCGGGTCAGGCCAGCTTGGCCGACAGGGTGATCGGTACGGCCTTCAGGGCCTGGCTGACCGGGCAGTTGGCCTTGGCGTCCTCGGCGGCGGCGACGAACGCGTCGTTGTCGATGCCGGGGACGGTGCCCTCCACGGTGATGTGGATGCCGGTGATGCCCTCGCCGGGCTGGAAGGTGACATCGGCGGACGTCGTCAGCCGGGTGGGCGGGGTGCCGGCCTTGTCGAGGATGTTCGAGAAGGCCATGGAGAAGCAGCTGGAGTGGGCCGCGGCGATCAGCTCCTCCGGGCTGGTCTTGCCGTTCGCCTGCTCGGCGCGCGACGGCCATGACACGGGCTGCTGGTCGATGGCGCCGGAGGAGTCGAAAGTGACGACGCCGCTGCCCTGGAACAGGTTGCCTTCCCAGACAGTGTGTGCGGAGCGCGTGGTTGCCACGGTTCTTCCTTTCCGATGGGGTCCCGTGCCCGGGATTCCTTCCCCCATCCGATCACATTCCGGCGCGGCGCACACGGAAGACGGCCGCCCCGTGGGGCTGCCTCGGTGCGCCGTGCTCAGGCGGGGGCGTCCCCCACGGCGAGGCGGGGCAGCGTGGGCCGGGTGCCGGTGCGGGCGGCCGTCTTC
>NZ_JALLGL010000644.1 GCF_023072675.1 Streptomyces sp. XM83C | reverse complement strand
ACCCGGCCCAGCCGACATCCGCGAACTCGCGGCGGCCCTCGGCGTACGCCCCACCAAGCAGCGCGGCCAGAACTTCGTCATCGACGCCAACACGGTCCGCCGTATCGTCCGCACCGCCGAGGTGCGCCCCGACGACGTGGTCGTGGAGGTCGGGCCGGGGCTCGGCTCCCTCACCCTGGCGCTGCTGGAGGTCGCCGACCGGGTCACCGCCGTCGAGATCGACGACGTCCTCGCGGGCGCGCTGCCCGCCACGATCGCCGCGCGCATGCCGGACCGCGCCGACCGGTTCGCCCTCGTCCACTCCGACGCGATGCACGTCACCGAGCTGCCCGGCCCGCCGCCCACCGCGCTCGTCGCGAACCTGCCGTACAACGTGGCCGTGCCCGTGCTGCTGCACATGCTCGACACGTTCCCCAGCATCGAACGCACCCTCGTCATGGTGCAGTCCGAGGTCGCCGACCGGCTCGCCGCCGGGCCTGGTTCCAAGGTGTACGGCGTGCCGTCCGTGAAGGCCAACTGGTACGCCGAGGTGAAGCGGGCCGGCGCCATCGGCCGCAACGTCTTCTGGCCCGCGCCGAACGTCGACAGCGGGCTCGTCTCCCTGGTCCGGCGCACCGAGCCGATCAGGACGACCGCGTCCAAGGCGGAGGTCTTCGCCGTGATCGACGCCGCGTTCGCCCAGCGCCGCAAGACGCTGCGCGCCGCCCTCGCCGGCTGGGCCGGGTCCG
>NZ_JALLGL010000643.1 GCF_023072675.1 Streptomyces sp. XM83C | reverse complement strand
ACCCACCCCGCCGCCGACAACGGCGGCTGCCGCTCGTCCCACCGCGCCCGCTCCAACCCCCGCACATACGCCGCATACGCCTGCGCACTGGTGAACCACACCGACGGATCCTCCCCGAACACCAGCGCCCGCTTCGCCACCACGTACCCGAACTCCTCCGGCGTCAGATACCCCAGCTTCTGCGACGACACCCCGTCCTCCCGGTACGCATCCAGCAACAGCCACCCCGCCCCCAGATACGCCGTCGCCGTATCCGTCAGGATCTCGTTGTCCCGCGTCCCCGCGAACGCCAGACCCAGCCGATGCAGATACACATGCATGATCTCGTGCGCCAACGCCGCCCCGATGTCCCGCCGATGCGCCCGGAACCGGTCGTTCAACTCCACGAAATACTCCGGACCCGCCGCGAGCTCCACACTCGCCGCATGCACCATCTCCCGGAACGACACCACCATCCGCGCATCCGGCAACCGGAAATGCCGCACCAGCTCCCGCGCCACCCGCTGCGCACCCAGATGAAGATCGTCACCATCGCCGAACGCCACATCCACCGGCGCCACACTCACCGCGAACGTCCGCACCGTGTCGTACGACAACCGCCGGTACAGCGCCGTCACCGCCGCCCGCACCGTCTCCAGATGGGGAAACCCGTGCTCGACCGGCCCGCCGTCCGCCACGCCCGAACCCCCAAGACGCTCGACCCCGCTCCCACTGCACTGCCTCTTATCCACATCTGACGCTGCCGACGAAGCTAGAAGTGT
>NZ_JALLGL010000642.1 GCF_023072675.1 Streptomyces sp. XM83C | reverse complement strand
TCGGTGGGCTGGGCGAAGCGGGAGAAGTTGTTCACGCACAGCACGAGGTCGTCCTCGTACTCGCGCAGGAAGGCCAGGACGGCCGGATTGCTGGACGGCAGCTCGGTGAAGGAGCCGAGGCCGAAGGCCGGGTTCTGCTTGCGAATCTCGATCATGCGGCGGGTCCAGTGCAGCAGCGACGACGGCGACGCCATGGACGCCTCGACGTTGATCACCTGGTAGCCGTGGACCGGGTCCATGATCGTGGGCAGATAGAGCCGGCCCGGATCGGCAGTGGAGAAACCGGCGTTGCGGTCCGGGGTCCACTGCATGGGGGTGCGGACGGCGTCGCGGTCGCCGAGCCAGATGTTGTCGCCCATGCCGATCTCGTCGCCGTAGTAGATGATCGGCGAGCCGGGCAGGGACAGCAGCAGCGCGGTGAACAGCTCGATCTGGTTGCGGTCGTTGTCGAGCAGTGGCGCCAGTCGGCGTCGGATGCCGATGTTGGCGCGCATCCGCGGGTCCTTGGCGTACTCCGCGTACATGTAGTCGCGCTCTTCGTCGGTGACCATCTCCAGGGTCAGCTCGTCGTGGTTGCGCAGGAAGATGCCCCACTGGCAGCCCGACGGGATGGCCGGGGTCTTCGCGAGGATCTCGGAGACCGGGTAGCGGGACTCGCGGCGTACGGCCATGAAGATGCGCGGCATCACCGGGAAGTGGAACGCCATGTGGCACTCGTCGCCGCCGGAGGCGTAGTCGCCGAAGTAGTCGACGACGTCCTC
>NZ_JALLGL010000641.1 GCF_023072675.1 Streptomyces sp. XM83C | reverse complement strand
GTCGGGCGGGGGTGTGCTGGGCCGGTGCCCCGCCGGGGCCGCGGGTTCCCGCCTCGCTCCCGCTTGCCCCGCCGTGGCGTGGGACACCCGTGTCACCTCCCTGCCTGCCCCATTGCGACCGGCGCGCGCCCTGCCGTCGCACCCGGGCCGCCCCGCACGCTCATCCGCATGGGGGACATCAGCGACGACGAGGTCGACTACGACCACGACACCGTGATCCCGTTGTCCGCGCCCGGACCTGACGCGGCCCGGCAGCCGCCCGCCGGCACGCCGCGGCCCTGGGAGGCGGCGGACCGCGCCCAGGCCGCCCGTGACGGGGCCACCGGGCCGGCCCCGCCCGCCCCGCCGCTTTGCCCGCACTGCGGACTGCCCGGCGACCGGCGCCCCACCTACTCCGGCCAGTACGTGCTGCTGGAGCCCCGGCTGTCCGTGCCGGCCCATCTCGTGCCCGGCGGGCACCGCTGGCACCTGGACGGCAACGGCACCGCCTGGAACGGCGGCCTGGACGAGCCGGAGCCCGGCACGACCTGCCGCATTCCGCACCAGCTGGCCTGCCCGGGCCTGACGCTGGACGAGATACAGCCGTGGCGGTGGCTGACGGCCGTACGTGCGGGCAACGCGCGGCTCGCCCGGCAGCGGGCCGATGAGGGCATCGTGGCCGGCTTTCCCGGAGACCTGCCGGACACGGGTTGAGCGGAGGGGCTCCGGGCCCTTCGCCGTCCGGCGGTCGAGGTCCGCCGGGGCCGGTGCCGGTGCCGGGGGC
>NZ_JALLGL010000640.1 GCF_023072675.1 Streptomyces sp. XM83C | reverse complement strand
TGGTGCCCCGGCTGCGGTGACTACGCGATCCTCGCCGCCGTGCAGGGCTTCATGCCGGAGCTGGGGCTGGCGAAGGAGAACATCGTCTTCGTCTCCGGCATCGGCTGCTCCTCCCGCTTCCCGTACTACATGAACACGTACGGCATGCACTCCATCCACGGCCGCGCCCCCGCCATCGCGACGGGCCTGGCCACCAGCCGGCGTGATCTGAGCGTGTGGGTGGTCACCGGTGACGGCGACGCGCTGTCCATCGGCGGCAATCACCTCATCCACGCCCTGCGCCGCAACGTCAATCTCAAGATCCTGCTGTTCAACAACCGGATCTACGGCCTCACCAAGGGCCAGTACTCCCCCACCAGCGAAGTCGGCAAGATCACCAAATCGACGCCGATGGGTTCGCTGGACGCCCCCTTCAACCCGGTCGCCCTCGCCCTCGGGGCCGACGCCTCCTTCGTCGCCCGCACCATCGACTCCGACCGCAAGCACCTCACCGAGGTGCTGCGGCAGGCCGCCGCGCACCCCGGCACCGCGCTGGTGGAGATCTACCAGAACTGCAACATCTTCAACGACGGCGCCTTCGACGCCCTCAAGGACAAGCAGCAGGCCGAGGAGGCCGTGATCCGCCTGGAGCACGGCAAGCCGATCCGCTTCGGCACCGACGGACGGCGCGGCGTCGTACGCGACCCGGCCACCGGTGATCTGAAGGTCGTCGACGTGACGCCGGACAACGAGGCCGACGTCCTCGTCCACGACGCGCACGCCGCGTCGCCCACCACGGCCTTCGCCCTGTCGCGGCT
>NZ_JALLGL010000639.1 GCF_023072675.1 Streptomyces sp. XM83C | reverse complement strand
CGGCGTGGGTGGGGAAGGCCCAGTGGCCGGCGGCTTCGGCGATGGCGGGGCCGCGGCGGTGGGCGAGGGCGACGGCGTCGGGGTAGTAGCGCTCGATGTAGGGGTGGAGGAGGTCGGTTTGTTCGGGTTGCCAGAAGCCTTGGGCGGTGGCGGTGAAGAGGTAGTTGGAGAGGGTGTCGGTGTGGAACATGGTGTTCCAGGTGTGGGCTTTGGTGTCGGGGTCGGGTAGGGCGGCGCGGCAGCGGGCGGCGGCTTCTTGTCCGGTGGCGGTGGGGTCGCGGTCGAGTTCGGCGGTGATGGTGGTGTCGTCGGTGGCGCCGAGGACGGCGAGGCGGGTGAGAATGCGCCAGCGGAGTTCGGGGTCGAGTTCGGGGCCGCCGGGGACGGTGCCGTCGTGGAGCCAGGCGGTGATGGTGTCGGGTTGGGTGGCGGCGTCGATGTAGTGGCGTACGGCGGTGAGGCGGAGGCCGGGGTTGTCGCCGTCTTCGGTGCGGCGGATGAGGTCGCGGCAGAGGTGGGTGATGGCGGCGAGGGTGGTGGGGCGTTGGTGGGGGGTGGTGTAGCGGTCGGCGATGTGGGTGCGGGCGAAGCCGAGGACGCCTTGGACGATGGCGAGGTCGGTTTCTTCGGGGAGGTGGGCGGTGGCGGTGGTGAGGTAGTCGGTGGGGGTGAGGTCGCCGTCGCGGACCATGTCGCGGAGGGTGTTCCAGATGACGGCGCGGGTGAGGGGGGTGGGGATGCCGGAGAGGTTGCGGAGGGCGGTTTCGAGGGAGTGGTCGTCGAGGCGGATCTTGGCGTAGGTG
>NZ_JALLGL010000638.1 GCF_023072675.1 Streptomyces sp. XM83C | reverse complement strand
GCCGGGCTCGGTGGGGTGGGTGCCGGCGGGCAGGGTGAGGCGGGCGGCGTGGTGGGGGCGGCCGTCCACGGTGCCGTCGACGGTGACGGTGAGGGGGCTGCGGAGTCTCAGGTCGACGGGGCCGTCGACGCGGACGACGCGCTGTTCGCGGAACCCGGCGGGTTCGTCGAAGGCCTGCCGGGGGGCGCCGTCGGCCTGCCAGGCGGCGATGAGGAAGAGGGCGGGGACGAGCAGGGCGGTGAGTTTCAGCCAGTACTGGAAGGCCTGGACGAAGGTGATGCTGCGCATGCCGCCGGCGGCGACGGTCGCGGTGACGACGGCGGCGACGATGACCCCGCCGAGCCAGTCGGGCGCCCCGGTGAGCACGGTCAGGGTCAGTCCGGCGCCCTGTAGCTGGGGCAGCAGATAGAGCCAGCCGACGCCGACGACGAAGGCGCCGGCGAGCCGCCGTACGGCCGGGGAGGCGAGGCGGGCCTCGGCGAAGTCGGGCAGGGTGTAGGCGCCGGAGCGGCGCAGCGGGGCGGCGACGAACAGCAGCAGGACGAGGTATCCGGCGGTGTAGCCGACCGGGTACCAGAGCATGTCGGGGCCCTGGACGAGGACGAGTCCGGCGATGCCGAGGAAGGACGCGGCGGAGAGGTACTCGCCGCTGATGGCGGCGGCGTTGAGGCGGGGGCCGACGGTGCGGGAGGCGACGTAGAAGTCGGAGGTGGTGCGGGAGATGCGCAGCCCGAAGGCGCCGACGAGGACGGTGGCGACGACGACGAGGGCGACGGCGGGGACGGCGTAGCTGGGGTTCATCGG
>NZ_JALLGL010000063.1 GCF_023072675.1 Streptomyces sp. XM83C | reverse complement strand
TACGAGATGCAGCGTAGTCTCGTGGGCTCGGAGGTGGTTATAAGAGACAGGTGGAAGGGGACGGGCCGGGTCGGGGTCGGACGATCACCGCGCCGTGTGGCTCCGGACCGTGGTGGGGCCGGTCCGGTGCGGGCCGGATCCAGGTGGGGCGGAACCGGCGGTGCCGGGTCCGGGTGGGGCCGGACCGGCGTGGGCGGAGGGCCGTGCCGTGCGGGCGCCCTGCCGGGTCGGCGGGCACCGCGCGCCGGGCCCGATGACCGGCGAGAACCGGTCATCGGCCCGCCCCGTCGATACGTCGGTCAGTGCGTGCTGGTCAGCCCCGAGTGCCCCCTGGAGGCGCCGTTCCCGTGCCTGCCGGCACCCGCGCCCGCACCGGACCGGTCACCGGCGTCCCCCGCACCGGCGCCGTCGCCGCCCGCCTGCTCACCGGCGTGGTCCTGACCCGCTCCCTCTTCCTGGCCCACGCCCTGCTCCTGTCCGGCGCCCTGACCGCCGCCCGCGCCGAGCGTGGCTCCCGTCGCCCGGAGGGCCGTGGTCACCGGCTGGAAGAACGTCACGCCGCCGGCCGTGCAGTCACCGCTGCCGCCGGAGGTGAGACCGACGGCGAGGCCGTCCCGGGTGAAGAGGGAGCCGCCGCTGTCGCCGGGCTCGGCACACACGTCGGTCTGGATGAGGCCCGTGACGGTGCCCTCGGGATAGTTGACGGTGGCGTCGAGTCCGAGGACCCGCCCGTCGTGCAGGCCGGTCGTGCTGCCCATGCGGAAGACCTGCTGGCCGACGGTGGCCTCGGCGGCCCGGCTGATCTGCACGGTCCGGCCGCCGCCGATGTTGACGTCGCTCGGCGCCTGCGTGGCCGGGTCGTCGTACTTGACGAGCGCGAAGTCGCCGTTGCCGGGGAAGACCGCCTGGTCGACGGTGGCGACGGGCTGCCCGTTCTGCGCGTCGGACCACTGCTTCGCGGCGACGCCGCAGTGACCGGCCGTCAGGAAGGCGGGCGCTCCGTCGGAGGCGGTGACGTTGAAGCCGAGGGAGCAGCGCGCGCCGCCGCCGAAGATGGCGTCACCGCCGGAGACGAAGGTCTTGAAGGTGCCCGCGGACTTCCGCAGGGTCGCCATGCCGGAGCCGAGTCCGCGTACGGTCGACTCGAGTCTGTTCCACTTCTGGCCGGTGACGGTGGAGTCGGCGGTCACGAGGATCTTGTTGGTGCGCGGGTCGACGGCCCAGGCGGTGCCGGGGACGGCGGCCTTGGTCCGCAGGGTCTTCGCCCCGGCCGCCAGTTCGGCGAGGCTGTTGTCGACCTCGCGCACGACCGCGCCCGCCTTCTTGGCCTGGACGACGACGTTGTTGTTGTCACCCGGCACCACATTGACGACGAGCTGCTGCTTGTCGGCGTCGTAGTAGGAGCCGGCGAAGGCGTCGCCGAGCAGCTTCGACAGCTGGGCGGCAAGCTCCGAGGCGTCGCCGGACTTCAGCGTCTTCGGGGCGGCGGAGGCGTCGGACGCGCCGTCCTGGGAGGCATTGGCGTTCGGCAGCAGGAGCGCCGCCGCGCCGAGCGCCGCCACCACGCCCGCTGCTGTCGCGGCCTTGCGCTTCGGGATTCGCTTGTGACTCAAACTTCTCGACCTCCTGGGGGACGGGGTCTTGCTGCCGGTCGGCAGCTTTGGTTCAGCGGCGCCTGGATGGCTGGAGGTACGGAGCGGCCCCGCGAAATGTTCAACTCCGGTTCTCAACCGGCGCTGCGGGGCGGGCGATTCGGCCAGGGCGCGGGCCGGCCGGGGCGCCGTCGGGAACCAGTCCCTCCAAGGCGGTGACCATGAGTCAGGCCGGGGGGATCGTGGCCGAGAACCTCGCCCGCTCCCCCGCCGGCCCCGGGCCCGGAAGCCGACCGGGCCGGCACGCTCCGGAGCCGTATGGACGCTTTCCGTCACGCGCATCATCCGGAATCCCGGCTTCAGGGAATCTGCACAGCGACTGCCCACGGGGGGCACCGCCGATGACGGATCTGCACAACCACCGTGGGCGCATCACGCCTTGTGCGCGGTGTGTCCGGTTCGCCGCTCGGGCGCTTCAGGAGGGGGCGTGCCGATGGCGTGCCGCATGTGAAGAAGCGGCCGACACCGCGTGCGCGCGCCTGCACGGTTGGCCGGTCGTGGACATCAAGTTCCCTGGTGAGAGGCCTGTTTGAGTGGAAGGGCGCGCCGGGTGCGTGCTTTGATCCATCGCACCGCGGGGCCCGGTCGACGACGCCCCGCGGCCCCCCTTGTGTCAGTCCATAGGAAGGGAAGTTCCGTCATGAACTCCACCCCCCAGGTCCAGACCGCCGAGATCTCCGACGCCGAGCTGGACGCCGTCTCCGGCGGTCTGTCCGTCAACGCCGTGAACACCGTGACCGGTGCCCTGAGCGGTGTCGCCCCGGTCGCCGGCCTGGTCGACACGGTCGTCGGCACCGTCGAGGGTGTCACCGGCCTGAACACGGCCCCGGTCACCAACCTGGTCGCCGGTCTCTGATCGCACCTGTTCTCTCGCGGTGACTCGCGGAGTCCCGGGGCCGGCGCATGACCCCGGGACTCCGTCGCGCTGTTCAACTCCTTCAAGGTGAGGGAAGTTCCCTTGCAGTTCCGCCGACAGGCCCTCGCCAAGCTTCAGACTCCCGACGAACTGGACATCCCTGTACGTCTCGCCCGTCCGCAGGGCTGGTTCGTGCTGATCGTCACAGTGGTCGTCACGGCTGCCGCCTCCGTATGGGCGGTGACGGGTTCGGTGGCCTCCACGGTCAGCGCGCCCGCGATCCTCACGCACGGCGAGGGCAGCTACATCCTGCAGAGCCCCGCCGCCGGCCAGGTGACGGCCGTACTGGCGAAGCAGGGGAAGACGCTGCCCGCGGACGCGCCGGTGCTGAGGGTGCGTACGGCGCAGGGCGAGACCGTGGTCCGCACGGTCGCCGCGGGCCGTGTCACCGTGCTCGCCGTCGCGCTCGGCCAGATCGTGTCCACCGGCGCGGACATCGCCGCCGTGGAGAAGGTGTCCCGCGCGAACGCCCCGCTGGTCGCGACGGTGTACGTCCCCGCGGAGAACGCCGCGCGGATCCCCGCGCACGCGCCCGTCGACCTGACCGTGCAGACGGTTCCGGCCGAGCGGTTCGGCGTGCTGCGTGGCCATGTGCTGTCGGTGGACCGCGTCCCGCAGTCGGCGCGGCAGATCGCCGCGTTCCTCGGCGACGCCCAGCTGGGTGAGCAGTTCACGAAGAAAGGGCGACCGGTGGCCGTGACGGTGCGTCTGGACGCCTCCCCCGCGGCGAGAAGCGGCTACCGCTGGTCGTCGGCGGGCGGGCCCCCGTATCCCCTGACGTCGATGACCCTGGCCACCGGTGCGATCCGGCTGGCCGACCGGCGTCCCGTCGACTGGCTGCTGCCGTGAGCACCGCGCAGCGCTCCCGGGGCCGCCGCCGTGCCGCCCCGCCCGCGCGGTCCGTGCCGAAGCCACGCACCAGGACCGTGCGCACGCCGACCGTGTTGCAGATGGAGGCCGTCGAGTGCGGTGCCGCCTCCCTGGCGATGGTGCTCGGCCATCACGGCCGTCATGTGCCGTTGGAGGAGCTGCGTATCGCGTGCGGTGTCTCACGTGACGGCTCGCGCGCCTCCAACCTGCTGAAGGCCGCGCGGAGTCACGGCCTGACCGCCAAGGGCATGCAGATGGATCTGGCGGCGCTGGCAGAGCTAGCGGCGCCGGCGATCCTGTTCTGGGAGTTCAATCACTACGTCGTCTACGACGGCATGGGCCGCCGGTTCGGACGGCGCGGTGTGTTCGTCAACGACCCCGCGAAGGGGCGCCGGTTCGTCCCGCTGGAGGAGTTCGACGGCAGCTTCACCGGTGTCGTGCTGGTGATGGAGCCCGGCGAGGGCTTCACCAGGGGCGGGCGCAGGCCGGGTGTGTGGGGTGCGATGCCGGCCCGGCTGCGCGGCACCGCGGGCACCCTGCCGGCGGCGGTGCTGGCGAGTCTGCTGCTGGTGCTGGTGGGCGCGGCGGTGCCCGCGCTGAGCCGTACCTATATCGACATGTTCCTGATCGGCGGTCAGACGTCGCTGCTCGGGGTGCTGTTCGCGGCGATGGCGGTGTGCGTGCTGCTGGCGGCGGCGCTGACCTGGTTGCAGCAGGCGAATCTGCATCACGGCCGGATCGTCTCCTCCACGCTGTCCAGCGCGCGGTTCCTGAGGCATCTGCTGCGGCTGCCGGTGACGTTCTTCGCGCAGCGCAGCCCGGCCGATCTGGTGCAGCGGCTCCAGTCCAACGACCAGGTCGCCGAGACCCTCGCGCGGGACCTGGCGGCGGCGGGCGTGGACGCGGTGGTCGTCGTGCTGTACGCCCTGCTGCTGTACACCTACGACCCGCAGCTGACGTTCGTCGGGATCGGGGTGGCGCTGCTGAACCTGGTCGCGATGCGGGTCGTCGTACGGCTGCGGGCGACACGGACGGCGAAGCTGCGCGCGGACAGCGCCCGGCTCACCGACACCGCGTACACGGGTCTTCAGCTGATCGAGACGATGAAGGCGACCGGCGGTGAGGACGGCCATTTCCGCAAGTGGGCGGGACAGCACGCGGTCACGCTGGAGGAGCAGCAGCGGCTGGGGGTGCCGAGCGCCTGGCTGAGTGTGGTGGCGCCGACGCTGGCGACGCTGAACAGTGCGCTGATCCTGTGGATCGGCGGTCTGCGGGCGATCGAGGGGCACATCTCGGTGGGTCTGCTGGTGGCGTTCCAGGCGCTGGTGACGCGGTTCACCACGCCCCTGACCCGGCTGAACGGGGTGGCGGGCCGGATCCAGGACTTCGCGGCGGACGTGGCCCGGCTGAAGGACGTGGAGAACTTCCGCGCGGACCCGGTGTACGAGCGGCGCGGCGGTGCCGGCGCGACACGCCGGCTGAGCGGGCATGTGGAGCTGGAGAACGTCTCCTTCGGGTACAGCCCGCTGGACGAGCCCCTGCTGTCGGGTTTCGACCTGAGCGTCGGGCCGGGCCGGCAGGTGGCGCTGGTGGGTGGTTCGGGCAGCGGCAAGTCCACGGTGTCGCGGCTGATCGCGGGCCTGTACACGCCGTGGGAGGGCGTGATCCGGATCGACGGGCGGCGGCTGGAGGACATTCCGCGCGGGGCGCTCGCCGCGTCGGTGTCCTTCGTCGACCAGGACGTGTTCCTGTTCGAGGGCACCGTGCGGGACAACGTGGCGCTGTGGGACCCGTCGATCCCGGACGAGGCCGTGGTGGAGGCGTTGCGGGACGCGGCGCTGTACGAGGTGGTGATGCGCCGGCCGGGCGGCATCCACAGCCGGGTGGAGCAGGACGGGCGGAACTTCTCCGGCGGGCAACGGCAGCGGCTGGAGATCGCGCGCGCCTTGGTGCGGCGGCCGAGCGTGCTGGTGCTGGACGAGGTGACGAGCGCGCTGGACGCGGAGACCGAGCTGGTGGTGATGGACAACCTGCGGCGGCGCGGCTGCGCCTGTGTGGTGATCGCGCACCGGCTGAGCACGGTCCGCGACAGCGACGAGATCGTGGTGCTGCGGCACGGGCGGATCGTCGAGCGCGGGCGGCACGAGGAGCTGGTGCGGCGGGGCGGCGCGTACGCGGCGCTGGTCAGGGAGCGGTGAGATGACGTCCGTCGACGCGGGCGACCCGGTCCTCGAGGCGCTCGGGCAGTCCGGCACGCCGTACGACTGTGCGGGGCTGACCCGGCTGGACCTGGAGGGGCCGCAGGTGCTGTGGCTGGTGGTGCGCGGGGCGCTGGACCTGTTCGCGGTGGACGCGGAGGGGCGGGGGCACTGGCATCATCTGGGCCGGCTGGAGGCGGGGACGCTGCTGCTGGGCCCGGTGGCGGGTGCGGCGTACACGCTGGTGGCGCGGCCGGTGCGGGACTGTGTGGTGCACCGGATCGGGCTGCGTGAGCTGTACCGGCCCGCGCCGGCGCAGACGTGGGCGTACGACGAGTACGGCCGTCCGCCTGTTCCGCCGGCGTCGAGCCCGCTGGAGCACGCCCTCGCGCTGGGTGTCGGCCGGGGCCTGTCGGTGCTGTTCCAGGCGCCGATGGCGTCGCAGGGCGCGGCCGAGCCGACCGATGACGACGTGCTGTGGATGCGGGTGCCGGCGGGCAGTGTGCAGTACGGCTCGCTGTACGGGGCGGAGGCGGCGGCCGATCTGCTGATGGACCCGGCGGTGTGGCAGGGCATGGTCGACCAGCAGTGGCGGCTGCTGGCGACGCTGGAGCGGTGGATCGAGCAGCTGGAGCGCGCCCACGAGACCCGTACGGCCGAGGGCATCCGGGCCGGTGAGGCGGTGCGGGCGCGGGCGGACCGGACGCTGCTGGCGTCGATCGGCAGGTCGTCGCGGAAGCGGGTGACCGCCGCGGACGCGGACGCGACGTACGCGGCGTGCCGGATCGTGGCGGCGGCGGCCGGGATCACGCCGGCCGAGCCGGCGCAGCAGGGCACGGGCGGGGACCGGCTGGACCCGGTGGAGCGGATCGCGCTCGCCTCCCGGGTGCGCACCCGGACGGTACGGCTGTCCGGGCGGTGGTGGCGGGAGAACGCCGGGCCGCTGGTCGGGCAGCGCTCGCTGTCGGGGGCGCCGGTGGCGTTGCTGTGGCGGCGCGGCGGCTATGTCGCGGTGCATCCGGCGACCGGCCGGGAGACGCCTGTGGAGGAGGCGAACGCCGGGGAGTTCGAGGCGCGCGCGGTGATGTTCTACCGGCCTCTGCCCGACCGGCGGCTCGGTCCGCTGGGGTTGCTGCGGTTCACGCTGCGCGGCACGGGCGCGGATGTGGCGTGGCTGGTGGTGGCGGGGCTGGTGACGGTGGCGATCGGTGCGCTGGTGCCGGTCGCGACGGGCAAGGTGCTCGGCGAGTATGTGCCGGCGGCGCGGTCCGGGCCGATCGCGCAGGTGTGCCTGGCGGTGATCGCCGGGAGCGTGGTGGCGGCGGCGTTCACGCTGTTGCAGAACCTGACGATCCTGCGGCTGGAGGGCCGGATCGAGGCGACGCTGCAACCCGCGGTGTGGGACCGGCTGCTGCGGCTGCCGACGGGTTTCTTCACCGGGCGGTCCACGGGTGAGCTGGCCGGGGCCGCGATGGGTGTCAGTGCGATGCGGCGGCTGCTCGCGGGTGTGGGTCCGACGGTGGCGCAGTCGGTGACCGTCGGGGCGATGAACCTGGTGCTGCTGCTGTGGTACAGCGTGCCGCTGGCGATGGCCGCGCTGGGGATGCTCGTGGTGATCGCGGGGGTGTTCCTGGCGCTGGGGCTGTGGCAGGTGCGTTGGCAGCGGCGGCTGGTGACGCTCACCAACAAGCTGAACAACCAGGCGTTCCAGACGCTGCGCGGGCTGCCGAAGCTGCGGGTGGCGGCGGCCGAGAACTACGCGTATGCGGCGTGGGCGGCGCAGTTCGCGCGCAGCCGGGAGCTCCAGCAGAGGCTGGGCCGGATCAAGAACCTGAACACGGTGCTGGGCGCGGTGTATCTGCCGGTGTGCACGCTGGTGATGTTCATGCTGCTGGCGGGACCCGCGCGGGGCACGCTGTCGGCGGGGGACTTCCTCACCTTCAGCACGGCGGTGACGATGGTGATGACGTCGGTGGCGCAGCTGACCGGCGCGTTCGTGTCGGCGGTGGCGGCGCTGCCGCTGTACGAGGAGATCAAGCCGGTGCTGCACGCGGCGCCGGAGGTCCGCTCGGGAAGTACACGGCCGGGCCCGCTGTCGGGAGCGATCGAGGCGCGGCGGCTGTCGTTCCGGTACTCCGACGACGGGCCGCTCGTTCTGGACGACGTGTCCTTCGAGGTGCGGCCGGGCGAGTTCGTGGCGGTCGTCGGGCCGAGCGGCTGCGGCAAGTCGACGCTGCTGCGGCTGCTGATCGGCTTCGACCGGCCGCTGTCGGGGAGTGTGCTGTACGACGGGCAGGATCTGGCGGCGCTGGACGTGTCGGCGGTGCGGCGGCAGTGCGGGGTGGTGTTGCAGCACGCGCAGCCGTTCAGCGGTTCGATCCTCGACGTGATCTGCGGCACCGAGCCGTACACGCCGGAGGAGGCGATGGCGGCGGCGGAGATGGCGGGCCTCGGCGAGGACATCCGGCGGATGCCGATGGGGCTGCACACCCTCGTCGGCGGCAACGGGGCGATCTCCGGCGGTCAGCGGCAGCGGCTGATGATCGCGCAGGCGTTGATCCGCAGGCCGCGCGTCCTCTTCTTCGACGAGGCGACGAGTGCCCTGGACAACGAGACGCAGCGCACGGTCATGGAGTCGACGAAGGCGCTCCGGGCGACGCGGATCGTGATAGCGCACCGGCTGTCGACGGTGCTGGACGCCGACCGGGTCGTCGTCATGGACGACGGCCGTGTCGTCCAGCAGGGCCCGCCGGCCGAGCTGCTCGCGGACCCCTCGGGCCGGCTGCACGAGCTGGTGCGCAGGCAGCTCGCCTGACGGGGGCCGGCCCGTTCCGCCGGGTCCCGGCCCGTTCCGCCCGGGCTCGGTTCCCGTACTGCCGGGGCTCGCTTCCCGTTCCGCCCGGGCTCGGTGCCCGTACTGCCGGGTCTCGGCCCGTTCCGCCCGGGCTCGGTGCCCGTTCCGCCCGGGCTCGGTGCCCGTACCGCCGGGGCTCGGTTCCCGTTCCGCCGGGAGTGCTGCCCGATGCCGCGCCGGTCTGCTCCGTCGCGGGAGATCCACACCACACAAGCGAAACGTTGCCGTTTCGCTCACAGGGCCGTAGCATCAGGACATCGAGGCGTACGAAACCGTTTCGTTTACCTATCCGTCACGTCCCGGACACTTCCCTGGAGTGGTTCCCGATGCCGAACAAGACACTGAGCGACGACGCCCGCCAGGGCGCCGCCGAGACCACGGCAGAGGGCTCGCCCCGCCGCTGGTGGATCCTCGCCGTGATCGCCGTCGCCCAGCTGATGGTGGTGCTGGACGCCACCATCGTGAACATCGCCCTGCCCTCGGCCCAGGCCGACCTCGGCTTCTCCGACGGCAACCGGCAGTGGGTGGTCACCGCGTACGCGCTGGCGTTCGCCTCCCTGCTGCTGCTCGGCGGACGGCTCGCCGACCTCTTCGGCCGCAAGCCCGCCTTCCTCGTCGGCGTCGCCGGCTTCGCCGCGGCCTCCGCGCTCGGCGGCGCCGCCACCGGCTTCGGCATGCTCGTCGTCGCCCGCGCCCTCCAGGGCGTCTTCGGCGCGCTGCTCGCCCCGGCCGCCCTGTCCCTGCTGAACACCACGTTCACCGACGCCCGCGAGAAGGCCCGCGCCTTCAGCGTGTACGGCGCGATCGCCGGCGCGGGCGGCGCGGTGGGCCTGCTGCTCGGCGGTCTGCTCACCGACGCGTTCGACTGGCGCTGGACGCTCTACGTCAACGTGCTCATCGCGGTCGTGGCCTTCGCCGGCGGCTGGACACTGCTCGGCAGCCACCGCGACGCCGCCGGCTCCAAGCTGGACGTGCCCGGCACGATCCTGGTCGCGGCCGGTCTGTTCTCCGTCGTCTACGGCTTCTCCAACGCCGAGACCCACGACTGGGACTCCGCGCAGACCTGGGGCTTCCTCGTCGCGGGCGGCCTGCTGCTGGTGGTGTTCGCCTGGTGGCAGAGCAGGGCCGCGCACCCGCTGCTGCCGCTGCGCATCCTGCTGGACCGCGACCGGGGCGCCGCGTTCCTCACGGTGCTCATCACCGGCGCCGGCATGTTCGGTGTGTTCCTCTTCCTCACCTACTACCTCCAGCTGAACCTCGGCTTCAGCCCGACGAGGACCGGTGTGGCGTTCCTGCCGATGGTCGGCGCGCTGATGGTGATGGCCCAGCTCGGCACCACCGTGCTGGTCCCCCGCCTCGGTGCGAAGACCGTCATCCCGCTCGGCTTCGCCGTCGCCACCGCCGGCATGGCCTGGCTGACCGGCATCGGCCTCGGCTCGACCTACCTCGGTGACGTGCTGCCGCAGCTGATCGTCATCGGCGTCGGCCTCGGCCTGGTGATGCCGCCCGCGATGCAGATGGCCACCGGCGGCGTCGCCGCCGAGGACGCGGGTGTCGCCTCCGCGACGGTCAACGCCATGCAGCAGGTCGGCGGCTCCGTCGGTACGGCACTGCTGAGCACGCTCGCCGCGAGCGCCGCGACGGACTACCTCGCCGGACGGGACGCCACCAGCAAGCTCGTGCAGGCCCAGGCGACGATCGAGAGCTACACCACCGCCTTCTGGTGGTCGGCCGGGTTCTTCGCGGTCGGCGCGGTGATCGCGCTGCTCCTGCACCGCCGGGGCGTGCCGCAGCAGACGGCCGACGCGCCGCAGGTCGTCCACATGTGAGCCCGCCTGCCGGGCCCGGACCCGCGAGGGTCCCGCCCGCCGGGCGACAAGGGCCGCCGTCCGCAGGGAGACGGCGGCCCTTCGTGCCGCACAGGCCCGCCCCTGCCGGTCCCCCCCGGACGCGTGGCCGGGCCCGCGCCGGGTACCCGGCGTCCCATGGAACACGACCGCACCGGCCCCCGGCTGCCCCAGGCCCGGGGCCCTCTCTCCGCCGCGGTGAGGGCCTGCCTGCTCGGCACGGCACCCCCGCCGGCCCCTCGGGCAGCCGACGACGCCGACCCTTACGGCGACGATCTGCAGCTCGCCCTGTACCTCTGCTACGAACTGCACTACCGCGGCTTCGCCGGGGTCTTTGCCGGTCTCGAATGGGACCCCGGACTCCTCGCCGCGAGAGCGGCGCTGGAACAGCGCTTCCTGTCGGCGCTGCGCGCCGGCACCACCGTCCACGCCGGTGTGGAGAGCGCGGTGGAGGACCTGCTCGCGGAGCCCGCGGACGCCACCGGCGTCAGCCACTTCCTGCGGGACGAGGGCGAGTTGTGGCAGCTGCGCGAGTACGCGGCGCAGCGCTCCCTGTACCACCTGAAGGAGGCCGACCCGCACGCCTTCGTGCTTCCGCGGCTCCACGGCCGCGCCAAGGCGGCGATGGCGGCGGTCGAGTTCGACGAGTACGGCGGCGGACGCCCCGAACGCGTCCACGCGCGCCTGTTCGCCGACCTGATGAGCGATCTCGGCCTGGACCCGACGTACGGCCGCTACCTGGACGCAGTGGCCGCCCCGATGCTCGCCGTCGTCAATCTGATGTCCCTGTTCGGGCTGCACCGGGCGCTGCGGGGTGCCCTGGTGGGACATTTCGCCGCGGTGGAGATCACGTCCTCGCCCGGGTCACGGCGGCTGGCGGAGGCGATGCGCCGCACGGGCGCAGGCCCGGCCGCGGAGCACTTCTACGACGAGCACGTCGAGGCCGACGCGGTGCACGAGCAGATCGTCCGCAAGGACGTCATCGGCGGGCTGCTGGAGGACGAACCCGAGTTGGAGGCCGATGTGGTGTTCGGGATCGACGCCACCGGTCATGTCGAGGACCTCCTCGCCGCGCACCTCCTGGAGGCGTGGCGGTCAGGTGAGTCGTCCCTGCGCGGTCCCCTCGACGAACAGAATGCCCATATTTCATGATTCCGGGGGAACTCGTCCGCACATGACTTCTCTGGTCCTCCCCGGCGTGTACACCCCTCAGGACGACACCGACCTGCTGGCCGGTGCCCTGGACGACGAGCCGATCCAACCGGGGTCCTCGGTGTTGGATCTCTGCACGGGCAGCGGTGCTCTGGCGCTGCTGGCCGCCGGACGCGGTGCGCGGGTCACCGCGGTGGACGTGTCCCGGCGCGCGGTGTGCACCGCCCGGCTCAACGCGCTGCACGCGCGCGTGCCGGTGCGGATCCGGCGGGGCGATCTGTTCGCCCCGGTGGACGGGCAGAGCTTCGACCTGATCATCAGCAATCCGCCGTACGTGCCGGCCCCGCCCTCCAGATCCGTGCCGTCCGGTCCGGCCCGGGCGTGGGACGCGGGCGGTGACGGGCGGCTCCTGCTGGACCGTATCTGCCGGGAGGCGCCGGGCCGGCTGCGGCCGGGCGGGGTCGTCCTGCTCGTGCAGTCGGCGCTCAGCGGCGTGGACCGCACCCTGCACCGGCTGCGCGAGTCGGAACTGAAGGCTTCGGTGGTGCGGCGGCGGCACATCGGCTTCGGCCCGGTCCTGCGGGAGCGGGCGGCCTGGCTGCGGGAGCGCGGGCTGCTGGCGCCCGGAGAGGACCGTGAGGAACTGGTGGTCGTCCGTGCCGAACGTCCCTGCTGAGCCGCGCCCCGGCGAGGGGCGTCCGCCGTGCCGGATCCGCGTCCAGCGACCCGGTCCGTTCCTGGTGGAAGGGCCGGTGGAGGTGGAGCTGGAGGACGGCACCGTGGTCTCGTCCGACCGCTTCCAGGTCGCTCTGTGCACCTGCCGGCGCAGTCGCCGCTACCCCTGGTGCGACACCAGCCACCGCCGCACCGCGCGGAAGGCGGCCGACCGCCCCGGTGAGCCCCGGGCCGCGAAAGAGCCGGCGCCCGACGACGCGCCTTGAGCGGCGGTGCGTCGTCGGACGCCTTCGAGCTGCCCGCCCTCGAGGGCGGGACGGTGTTGCCGGGGGTCGGACAGGCGGCCCCACTCCGCCCGGCCGGCCCCCGGCGCGAGATCGCACAGTGCCCGCTCAACGGGCTCGCACTCCCCATCTGCGAGCCGACAGCGGCGGTCACGGGAGCCGTGCGATCCCGGTCCTAGAACGCGAAGAGGCTTGCCCCGTAGGTGCTCTTCACGCATCCGTTGGCGAAGGTGCGCTCGTAGGAGACGCGCTTGCCCTCCCAGACGCCGTCGACGGTGACGACCACAGGGTCGTACTCCTTGGTGCACATCACGTCGCTTCTCGCCTCCAGGGCCATCAGATCGCCCCGGACGCCGCGCAGTTCGGCGCAGGCGCCCGCCGGGTCCGGGTGGGTGCCGGTGGCCGTCGGCATACAGGACAGGGTCACGGCACGGGCCGGTGCGGCCGTCGCGGTGCTCTCGCCGTGACCGACGGTCAGCACCAGCGCCGACGGGGCGTAGAGGGAGGCGGGCGCTGCCTGGGCGGCTTGGGCGAGGGGCCAGCCGGCGGCGGTGGCCGCCAGGCCGAGAGTCGCTGCCCAGCGCGCGGTGTTCCGCATTGTGTGCATCCTTCCGCTCGATGTCGGGTGGTGTCGCCGGGGCTCCGGTGGGTGCCCCGGCGGCGAGCGCGAGTCTGCCGAGTCCGCCGCCGAAACTCACATCGAACCCATGGGTTTCAGTAACATTGCGTATTGAATCAGTGGCGTGAAGTCACGGAATTCGAACGTTCCAACGCCGCAACAAGGCCTTGCCGGGGGTGCGACTCCGGCCGATCGGCCGAAAAACATATGTTCGTTAATCGTCCGGAAACATTCCGTTTCCCGCTTCCGCGAACCCCTGCCCGCCCCCTTCGGGTCCCCTGTACGGTGCCCGTATGACGAACATCGTTCTGGTTCCGGGGGCTTGGCTGGGTGCGGAAGCGTGGCGGGAGACCGCGGACGTGCTGCGTGCGGCCGGGCACGAGGTGCATCCGCTGACACTGTCCGGGCTCGCGGAGAAGCGGGGGGTGCCCGCCGATCTGGAGACCCATGTGCGGGACGTGATCGAGGAGGCGGACCGGTGCGGGCCGGGCGGGGTCGTCCTCGTCGGGCACAGCTACTCGGGGATACCCGTGGGGCTGGCCGCCGAGCGGCTCGGTGAGCGGCTGCGGCGGGTGGTGTTCGTCGACGCGGGCGTGCCCGTGGCCGGGGAGTCGTTCCTGGGCGCCTGGGACACCGGCGAGGTGGCGGCGGCGATCGCGGCGGAAGGCGGCCTGTGGGCGCCGCCGGACGCGGAGGAGTTCGCCGGGCAGGGCCTCACCGGCGAGCAGATCGCCCGGCTGCTCTCCGGCGCCGTGCCCCACCCGGGCGCCACCCTCACCGAGCCGGCCGCGCCGACCGGAGCGCTGGCCGGGCTGCCCGTCACCTACGTCAAGTGCCTGCTGGACGGCCCGGAGCCGATGCCCGCCGTGGCGAAGCTGCTCGGCGGCCCGTCGTGGGAGCTGGTGCGGATGGACACCGGGCACTGGCCGATGTTCTCGCAGCCCGAGGCGCTCGCCCGGATTCTCGACGAGGCCGCCGCACGTCCCTGACCCGCCGCCCGTACTCGTCGGTATGGTGCGGTGCGGACTCGACGAGGAGAGGCGGCGCACAGGCATGGCCGGACACTGGGCGGACTTCCAGTACGAGATCTACCTGAACGGGACGACCGGTGGCGTGCCCCGGCTGCCCACCGACCTGACGCGGCTGGAGGAGCTGACGGAGCGACGGCTGGGCCCGGGGCCGGTCGGCTATGTGGCGGGCGCCGCGGGCGACGGCAGCACCGAGCGGGCCAACCGGGCCGCGCTGGAGCGCCGCCGGATCGTACCGCGCATGCTGCGGGACGTGCGGGAGCGCGATCTGTCGGTGGAGGTGCTGGGCCGCGCACTGCCCGCGCCGCTGGCGCTCGCCCCGGTCGGCGTGCTGTCGATCATGCATCCGGAGGCGGAGCCGGCCGCCGCACGGGCCGCCGCCGCGCGCGGGGTGCCGTACATCCTGTCCTCCGCCTCCAGCACGCCGATGGAGCAGGTGGCGGAGGCGATGGGGGACGCCGAGCGCTGGTTCCAGCTGTACTGGCCGAAGGACCCGGACGTGGCGCGCAGTTTCCTCGCCCGGGCCAGGGCGAGCGGCTACTCGGTGCTCGTCGTCACCCTGGACACGCCGCTGTTGTCGTGGCGGCCACGCGATCTGGACCAGGCGTATCTGCCGTTCCTGCACGGGGTCGGCACGGCCAACTACTTCACCGACCCGGCGTTCCGTGCGGGTCTGGCCAAGTCGGTCGAGGAGGACCCGAACGCGGCGGTGCTGCATTTCGTCGGCATGTTCGCCGACCCCGGCAAGACATGGCCGGATCTGGCGCTGCTGCGGGAGCAGTGGGACGGGCCCATCGTGCTGAAGGGCATCCTGCACCCGGACGACGCGTTGCGGGCCGCCGACGCCGGCATGGACGGTGTCGTGGTGTCCAATCACGGCGGCCGGCAGGTGGCGGGCGCGGTCGCCGCGGCGGACGCGCTGCCGCGGGTGGCGGAGGCCGCCGGGGACCGGCTGACGGTGCTGTTCGACAGCGGCGTCCGCACCGGCGCGGACGTCTTCAAGGCGCTCGCGCTCGGCGCGCGGGCGGTGCTGCTGGGCCGCCCGTACGTGTACGGGCTGGCCCTGGACGGGCAGGCGGGCGTCGATCACGTCATCCGCTGTCTGCTGGCCGAGTTCGACCTCACGCTGGCCCTGTCCGGGCACGCCGGCCCCGCCACGGTCTCCGCGTCGGACCTGGAGGACGGGCCGGCGTGAGACGCCCGGCGGCGGGGCGGGCGTGACGGGCCGGGCGGAGGGTCCGGCGCGGCGGGCTCAGCCGGCCGCCTCGGTGAGCCAGCGCTGCGCGGGCGTGCCGTCGCGGACCTTGACGACGATGTCGGCGCCGTCGTCCCCGGTGGTGGGCGCGAGGGCGAGGCGGCCGTCCCAGCGGGGCAGCAGCTCACCGCGCGGGGTGAGGTCGTAGCGGACGTCGGCGGCGCGCGGGTCGGCGCGGTCCGCGCACAGGCCGAGGACGACGACACCGGCGTCGGCGTGCGAGTCGAGGCACAGCCGCGGGTCGGCCGCGCTGCGCAGCAGTCCGTCGCTCTCGTACGACCACCGCTGCGCGGGTGCGCCGGAGCACACCGCCGACCTGACCGCCGTGCCGTCCGCGGCCCGGCCCGGGACGGCGAGGCACAGGTCGGTGCCGGCGTTGCGCAGCAGGGTGGGTCCGGCGGTGCCGGTGGGGCTCTGTGTGCCTGCACCGCCGGTCACGGTGGTGGAGGCGGCGGGGTCGGCGCCGGTGCCGTCGCCCGTCCACGCCCTGGCGACGAGGAGGACGGTGAGCACGCAGGCGGAGGCGAGGCCGACGCCGGTGAGCAGGGTGCGCGGGGCGCCCGGGCCGTGCGGCGCGGAGCGGCGCGCCGGAAGGCGCCGGCTGCCGGCACTCGCCGGGGGCGGTCCGCCGCCGCGGTGCCGGGCGGCGCGGCGGGCACGGGTGGTGCGCGCCCGGCCGCGCCCGGGCCGGGTGTCGAGGTAGCGGTGGGCGCCGAGGCCGAGGACGGCTTCGGCGAGCAGTTCGCCCAGCCGGCCGTCGAGGCGGCCGAGTTGCTCGGCGGCGGCCCGGCAGTAGCGGCACTGCTCGAGATGCCGGCGCACATCCGGAAGCAGTGCGCCGCCCCGTCGTATGGGGACGTCGAGAAGCCGGTTGTGGAATCGGCAGGAGTCGTTCGGGGCGCGTTCCCGGTGGGCGCGGACGAGGCCCTCGCGGAATTTCTCCCGGGCCTGTTCGAATGTGCCCTCGGCGACATGCGGATCGAGGCCGAGGAGTTCGGCGGGGACCGTTGTCGGTTCGGCTTCGACCTCTGTGTGCCACAACAGGCACCGGAACGGATCGGGAAGGGCCGCAAATGCCTCTTCGGTGAGAAGCCGGTTTTCCGGTGTCTCGTACACGGCGGCCCGTGCGCCGCGCCCGCCGGCGAAGCCTGCGACGTCCGGGAGGGCGGCGGCGGTGCGCTCGTCGGCGGCCCAGCGGCGCAGTGTGTCGCGCACGGTGACGAGGAGCCTCGGCCGCAGCGCCGCGGCGGACTCCCCGAGGCCGAGACGGTCGAAGACCTGGTGGAAGGCGGCTGCCGCGGCCATGGCGGCGGCCTCCTCGGACACGGTGAGGCAGTCGGCGGCGTAGCTGTGCACGGGCTGCCAGTGGCGTGCGAAGAGCAGGGCGGAGGACCGGGCGACCTCGTCGTCCGTCCCGCCTCTCATCCGCGCGGCGAGCGACTCGTCGGATTCCTCCGCGGCCCCGCCGGGCGGCGGGAGGTGCGGAGAGGGAAAGTGGGGGGTGAGCACGAGCGGATTCCTTCGGTGCGTACCTTCAGGCGCGTACGGACGCCGGGTGTACGGCTCCCGCAGCGAATGCGCAGCCTCGCACACCCCACTCGTACACAACAAGGCACTCGGGTGACTTACGCGCCATTGACAGAAAGTCAGAAATCCGCGCCCGACGGAGACTTGTTCGTACGGGCATTCGTTTCTTCATGCGCCCCGTGTGAATACCGCGCACACGCCGGGCGGACGCGCACGCTCCCGCCGTACGGCGGCGCGTAGTGGACTGGGCAGCGGCCCTTCCTCGGAGGCCCCGCGCGGGACGGCGGCTCTCCCGCGCGAGACGGCCGCCGGCCCTGATCCCTCCCGCCCTCGGCCGGCGGCCCAAAGGGGCCGGCGGTCAGATCTGCCAGGAGCGCAGCCGGTCGGCGGCACCGTACACGTCGGTCTTGCCGGACATCAGATCGCGGGCGAGGTCGACGAGCGCGCCGTAGGGCGGGTCGATGCCCGCCCCGCTGACGTACATGTACGCGACGGCCGTGGCGCAGGCGAAGCGGGCGTTGGCCGAGGGCAGCGGCTTGAGCACGGCGAGGGTGTGCAGCAGCGCGGCGGCACGCCAGGCCGGGTCGGAGTCGACGCCGAGCCGGGGCGGGTCCACGCGGTGCCGGGCGACCGCGGCGACCAGGGCCGAGAAGTCGTTGATGGTGGGCTGCTCGGGCAGGACGTCCTCGTGGCGTTGCAGCAGCCAGGGCACGTCGATGTGGACGACGGGCGGCATCGGTCAGCCGACCCGCCCCGCGTGACGGGCGCCGGACGGTTCGTCGTCGGGGAACGCGGCGGCGAACTCCTCGGCGTGGGCGGCGAAGAACCGCCGGAAGGCCTCGGCGCCCTCCTGAAGGGCACGGTGCCGGGCGATGTCCGCGGCGGCGGCCTCACGCACGAGTGCCTTCATCGACGTACCGCGCTCCTTGGCGATGGCCCGGAGGTCCTCCAGTTCGCGCTCACTGAATTCCACATTCAGAGCAGGCATGCCCCCACGGTACCTCCGCGGTACTCGTGCGTAAATATGCCCTGATCAGTACGGCTGTGCGAGGGTACCGGGGGTGGGGCCCGGACGCGTGTGCGCCGTGACGCGGGTCACGCGGCACGCCCCGGCGGGCGGACGGACACCAGGGCGGCACGGGGACGCGCCGTGACGGGCGCGCCCCCGCGGGCCGGACGGTCGCGGTCACGGCCTGCCCTGGTCCGCCACGAAGGACGCGATGCGGGCGAGGGCCGCGTTCCAGTTGATCGCGGTCTCGTTCGTCGACCAGGACTGGATGTCGTCGATGTAGCAGAACTGGCCGGTGCAGCCGGTCAGTCTGGACTGCGCGTACGGGTCCTGGATGCTGGAGTTGGGTCCGCCGGCGAGCGTGCCGGCGGGCGGGTTCGGCAGGGTCGGGTCGAGCTGGTGGGCGTACCAGCGGCTGTGCTGGTTCTGCGAGCTGACCTCGCCGTAGCCGGTGACGTAGGAGATGTTCAGGGCGTTGCGGCCGAGGACGTAGTCCATGCTCTGCACGGCCCCGTCGCGGTACTTGGCGGCGCCGGTGATGTCGTAGGCGGTGGCCAGGACGACCGCGTTGTTGAGGACCTGGTGGTTGGAGCCCCAGTCGTAGAGGTTGTCCTCCGGCGCGTACGGCATGCCGTACGGCTGTGCCTTCAGCGTGGCGAGGTAGCGGTCGCCCGCCTGGACGACGGACCGGCGCACCTTGTCCCGGCCGGGCAGCCGGCTCGGCACGGTGGCGAGGTCGAGGCGGGCCGGGGCGGCGGTGCGGGCCCAGTCGAAGCCCTTGGCGCCGAAGATGTCGGCGGTGTGCAGCGGCGAGGCCAGCACATGGGTCTCGTACTGCTTCTCCCCCGTCGTCAGATACAGCTCGGCCGCCGCCCAGTAGAACTCGTCCCGTACATCCTTGTCGTCGTAGGCGCCGCCGCCGGTGGCGTCGGCCGGGTCGGCGAGGATGTCGGGGTGGGCGAGGGCCGCGGTCCATGCCTTGCGTGCGGCGGCGAGGGCCTTGGCGGCGAAGGCGCGGTCGTACGGCTTGTAGAGGCGGGCCGCCTGCGCGGCGGTCGCGGCAAGGTTCAGGGTGGCGGCGGTGGTCGGCGGGTGCAGTTCACGCTTCTGCGGGTCGGCGCTCGGCAGCAGCGGCAGGCCGGTCCACTGCTCGTCGTGGATCTTGTGGTGCGCCATGCCGGCCAGCGGTCGCCCGTCGGGGACCTGCATCTTCAGCAGGAACTCCAGCTCCCAGCGGGCCTCGTCGAGGATGTCCGGCACCTTGTTGCCGCTCTCGGGCAGGGCGAGGGTGCCGTCGCGCAGCTTCTCCGGGCGCCCGGTGCGGGCCAGCTTCTCCCGCTCGTAGGTGCTCAGCAGCTCCCAGGTGGTGATGCCGCCGTTGACGACGTATTTGCCGTGGTCGCCGGCGTCGTACCAGCCTCCGGTGACATCCAGCCGGTAGTCGCACACGCCCGGCCGGCAGGGCACGCTGCCGTCGCCCTGGTTGGGCGCCACGTCGACGTGTCCGGCGGCGCGGCCGTAGCCGGGGCGCAGGTCCTCGCGGATCGCGATGCCGCTGCGCTGCGTGTAGTAGTACTTCACGGCGTCCAGCCGCAGCTTCTCGTAGGCGGCGGTGCCGATGTCGAAGGGGTGGCTGGTCTCGCCGTCGGCGACCAGCGTGAAGCCCTCGCCCTTGCCGTGGTAGGAGCCGAAGTCGATGGAGTGGACGTTCTGCCCGGAGGAGACGTCCGTGCCGCGGGGCGTGGTCCAGCCGTGCGCGACGGTGGCGCCGCGGGAGTTCTTCAGCTGCCAGGGCAGCCGGTGGGTGGCGTCGGTGACGAGGGTGGCGTTCTTCGGCCCGGACGGCAGATAGGCGACCTGGTTGACGCGGACCCGCGGCCCGGTGTCCGGCTCGTACGGCTCCGGCGCCACCCCGCCGAGCAGGGACACGTCGTCCACGCAGAACCGCCAGGGGTCGGCCGATCCGCCGACCTGGAAGACGACCTGGGCCTGGACGCTGTCGACCGGCGAGGTGAAGGTGTAGCTGTAGCTGCCGCCGTCCGCGCTGAGCAGCGGGGTCGCCTCGTACCAGGTGTCGTACGGCTCCGTCTGCAGCCCCACCAGCGCCCGGACGACATGCCCCTCGGGCACGCCGGACGCGGAGAAGGAGAAGCGGTACGACTCGCCCTGGGTGAGGGTGATGTCGTTCTGGCCGACGGAGGCGTCCCAGCGGTTGGCGGTGCCGCCGGGGACGTCGGCGCACAGCCGTCCGTCGTCGACGGCGGCGGTGACATAGCTGCTGGCCCACCAGGACTCGGTGCCGGCGTCGAAGGTGCCGTTCCTGACCTGCTCGATCTCCTCGGCGCCGGCCTGCTGGGCGGGCAGGGCCGTGACGGCCGCCGCCAGCAGGGCGGTCAGGGAGAGCAGGGCGGTTCTGCGTCGTCTCACGTCTGGGCTCCTCGGGGTGTGCGGGACCGCTCGGACCGGGAGCGCTCCCGTCCCTGCTCCCGGAGCGGAATGGGAGCGCTCCCAAAACGCGACGCAGGACATGCTTGTGGCTGGTGTGACGGTCCGTCAACGGTGCGGACGGGACTGGGCCGAATGTGTCCGTGCCGACGCAGCGGCAGCGGGCCGGGGCCGGGCACAGCCCGAGAGGCCCACGGCGCGGAAGGCCGGGCGGGACGAACCGCACCGAGCGGTGGGACACCGGACGCACCCGGCGGGCCGGCACCGCTCACCCGGACGGCGGGCACCGACGGGCGGCCCGCGCCGCACGGCCGAGGCGGGCGCCCCGCGTCGGCGGGGCGCGGCGGGCGTTCGCGGTTCGCGGGACACGCCGACGCACTACGCTGGACGCACGTGCAACATCTGTTCACGGTGAGTGTGCGCGATGGAGTGGCGAGATGAGCCCGGACGACCCGTTCGACGATGCCGCGACGGCACGGGCTGTCATCTCCGAGAACGGCACCCTGACCGGCTGGAACTCCGGCGCGCAGCGCCTGCTCGGCTGGGCCCCGGACGAGGTCGTGGGCCGGCCCGCCGTCCGCCTGCTCGCCACCGCCGACACGAGCGTCGCCCCGGCCGGCCCCCGCTGGGACGGCACTCTCACCCTGCGCCACCGCGACGGGCACTCGCTGCCGGTGTGGCTGCTCGCCCACCGGCTGGCGGAGGACGGCGACCGGCCCGCCCGCTGGCTCGTCGTCACACCGGTCGCCGACGACGGCGCCGACGCCGACGACCCGCCGGACGTCGCCGGTCTGATGCAGGCGCCCTGCGCGGTCGCGGTCTACGACGGGCGGCTGCGGCTGCGCCGGATGAACGGGGCGATGGCCGAGGTCCTCGGGCTGCCCCCGGAACGGCTGCGCGGCCTGACACTCTCCGAGATCGGTGGCCGCCCGCAGAGCGAGGAGCTGGAACGGCGGCTGCGTGAGGTGCTCACCACCGGCCTGCCGCAGGACGTGCAGACGTCCATGCGTGCCGGGCCCGGCAAGGAGCCCACCGCCTGGCTGGCCCGGATGGCTCCGCTGACCGACGGGGAGGGCCGGGTGCACGGCGTGTGCCTGGCCGCGCACGACATCACCGAGAACAACCGGGCCCGGGAACGTCTCCAGCTCGTCAACGAGGCCAGCGTGCGCATCGGCACCACCCTCGACGTGACCCGTACGGCGCAGGAGCTGGCGGACGTGTGCGTGCCCGCGCTGGCCGACCTCGTCAGCGTCGACCTGCTCGACGCGGCCGACCAGACCGGCGAGCCCCCGCCCCGGCCGACCGCGCCGGTCAGTCTGCGCCGGGTCGCCCACCGCTCCGTCAGCCCCGGCACGCCCGAGGCCGCCGCCCAGCCCGGCGAGGTGCAGTCCTACCCGGCGGCCTCCCCGCAGGCCGACTCCCTCATGCAGGGCCGTACCGTCATCGCCTCGGCCGGTTCGGGCAGCCTGCAGCGGTGGCTCGCGTGGGACCCGGTGCGCCACTCCCGCGCCCAGGAGTTCGGCGTGCACACCACGATGTCCGTGCCGATCCGCGCCCGCGGCACCACGCTCGGCGTGGCCGTGCTCACCCGCTACCGGCGGCAGGACCCGTTCACCCCGGACGACGTACTGCTCGCCGAGGAGGTCACCGCACGGGCCGCCGTGTGCATCGACAACGCGCGCCGCTACTCCCGCGAACGCGACACCGCCCTCGCCCTCCAGCGCAGCCTGCTCCCCCGCAACCTGCCGCGCACGGCAGCCGTGGTGGCGGCGTCCCGCTATCTGCCGGCGGCGCGCTCCAGCGTCGGCGGCGACTGGTTCGACGTGATCCCGCTGTCCGGACTGCGGGTCGCCATGGTCGTCGGGGACGTCATCGGCGAGGGCATCCAGGCCTCCGCCACCATGGGCCGGCTGCGCACCGCCGTGCGCACGCTCGCCGACATCGACCTCTCCCCCGACGAACTCCTCACCCACCTCGACGACCTGGTGATCCGGCTGTCGGAGGAGGCCGGGGACCAGGGCAGCCCCGGCGAGGTCGGCGCCACCTGCCTGTACGCCGTCTACGACCCCGTCTCACGGCGCTGCACCATCGCCCGCGCCGGACACGCCCCGCCCGTCGTGCTCCCGCCGGACGGCCCCCCGCACCGGGTGCCGGTGCCCGCCGGTCCCCCGCTCGGCGTCGGCGGGCTGCCGTTCGAGTGCACGGAGGTGGAGCTGCGCGAGGGCAGCGTGCTCGCCTTCTACACGGACGGTCTGATCGAGGCGCGCGGCGGGGACGCCGACGCCGGGTTGCGGGTGCTGTGCGAGGCGCTGGAGGCGCCCGCCGACTCCCTCGAGGAGAGCTGCGACCGCATCCTGCACGCCCTGCTGCCGCCCGGCGGCACCGCCGACGACGTGGCGCTGCTGCTGGCCCGCGCCCAGGGGCTGGCGCCGTCCCGTGTGGCGACCTGGGACATCCCCGCCGACCCCGCCCTCGTCGGGCCCGTCCGCAAACAGGTCGTGGACCAGCTGCGGGAATGGCGGCTGACGGAGGCGTCCTTCACCGCGGAACTCGTGGTCAGCGAGCTGGTCACCAACGCCATCCGTTACGGCACACCGCCCATACGGCTGCGGCTGATCCACGACTCGGCGACATTGATCTGCGAGGTGTCCGACACCAGCCACACCGCGCCGCACCTGCGCCGGGCGAAGACCTGGGACGAGGGCGGCCGGGGACTGCTGCTGGTCGCCCAGCTGACCCAGCGCTGGGGCAGCCGGCACACCACGGAGGGCAAGACCATCTGGGCGGAGCTGGGGTTGGTGGAGGCATAGGACCGCGGGCGGTCCCTCCTCTCGTACGAGAGCCGTGGGGCGCGCGCCGGGATGCGCTCCGGGGTGTACGCCCGGCGCACGCACCGGCGGAGCGCGGGCCGCGAGCGGGGCGCACTCCGCCCGAGGAGAAGCCCGTGTGCGCCCGTCCCGGAATGCTTCGACCGCGGCGGGTGGGGCAGTCGTCCGGTATGTCTCACTTGAAGCGTGCGACGACCGCGATCGTGAGCGTGTACGCCCTGTCCTTCCTGCTCACGGCATGCGGCGGCGGAGGAGGCGGCACGTCCGATGCCGCGGGGAGTGCCGCACCCCCGACGCGTACGGCGGACACCGTGGACCCGGCGGTCACCGCGCAGGGCCCCGCGGGCGCCGTCACCACCCCGGGGACCACGCCCTCGGCGAGCGTCCCCGGCGACGACACCGTGGGACCCGGCGGATCCGGCAACCCGCGTGACCCGGCCGGCGCGCCCGGTTCGGGACGTCCCGCCACGACACGCTGCCACACCTCCGAGCTGACCGCCTCCGTGGGCCGGGTCGACCCGGGCGCCGGCCAGGAGAACTTCCCGGTCGTCCTCACCAACACCTCCTCCCGCACCTGCACGGTGCGCGGCTACCCGGGCGCCGCGTTCACCACCACCGACGGCCGGCAGCTCGGCCCGGACCCGCGCCGGCAGCCCGGGACGACCGTGCGGACCGTGACACTGGCGCCGGGGCGGAGCGCCTGGGCCGGGCTGCGGTTCGCGAACCCCGAGATCAGCGAGGCGCGCACGGCCGTACCGGCGGTCCTGCTGGTGACACCGCCCGACGAGCGGGAACCGCTCGAGGTGCCGTGGAAGGGCGGCAAGGTCCCGGTCGGCGGCAACGAGTCGGTGGTGTGGCTGTCGGCGCTCAGCCCCGGCACGGCACCGTGAACGCGGTTCTCGGCGCGGCGGTCGCCGTCGTCACCGGGGTGCCGGTGACGCCGCTTGTGCGCAGCTCCCCGCGTCCCCCTTTGCCACCGGGGTGCCGGTGACGCCCCTGTGCGCAGTTCCCCGCGCCCTCTTGCCACCGGGGGTGCCGGTGACGCCGCTTGCGCGCAGTTCCCCGCGCCCCTTCCGGGGTGCGTTCGGTTTCGTTCTTCACCGCGGGCCGGTGGGGGGCTTGGCGCGCAGTTCCCCGCGCCCCTGATGCCTGCGGCGGCCCGTTTCGGTGGGTGCGTGGCTGGTGTAGCGCCACCTGTCCGGTGGGTGGGACGGGGGCGCGCCGGGGGGGTGTCCGTCCTCGGTGCGACGCTCTGTCTCGTAAATCCGCACCCGGGGTTTGCGCCGCACGCTGCGGGCGGGCACCCCCCGGCACACCCCCTCCC
>NZ_JALLGL010000637.1 GCF_023072675.1 Streptomyces sp. XM83C | reverse complement strand
CAGACCTTCACCACCTCCACCGTCTACAACATCGACGGCACCATCCAGTCCACCTCGATGCCCGCGCTGGCCGGCCTGCCCGCAGAGAGCGTCCACAACACCTACAACAACCTCGGCATGCTCACCGGCACCGACGGCATGACCGACTACGTCCAGAACATCGGCTACTCCCCCTACGGCGAGATCGAGGAAACCAGGCTCGGCACCTCCACCGGGGCCAAGCAACTGCAGATCCTCAACCACTACGAGGACGGCACCCGCCGCCTGACCAACAGCCACACAGTCGACCAGACCAACGCCGGCTACACCAGCGACGTCGACTACTCCTACGACGCCACCGGCAACATCAAGTCGATCACCGACAACGCCAACGGCAAGGACACCCAGTGCTTCGCCTACGACGGCTACCGCCGCCTGACCGAAGCCTGGACCCCTTCCTCCAACGACTGCACCACCGCCCGCTCGGCGTCCGCACTCGGCGGCCCGGCCCCGTACTGGACCAGCTGGACCTACAAGACCGGCGGCCTGCGCGACACCCAGACCGAGCACAAAACCACCGGTGACGCCAAGACTGTCTACGGCTACCCCGCAGTCAACGCCTCCGGCACCGGCCAGCCCCACACCCTGACCTCCGTCACCGTCAACGGCGGCACCGCCAACACGTACACCTACGACGAGCAGGGCAACACCACCACACGCTACGGCCCCACCGGCAACGCCCAGAACCTCACCTGGGACCTCGAGGGAGAACTCACCCGCCTCACCGAAGGCACCAAGACCACCGACTACCTCTACGACGCCAACGGCGACCTCCTGATCCGCCG
>NZ_JALLGL010000636.1 GCF_023072675.1 Streptomyces sp. XM83C | reverse complement strand
CGCCGACCCCACCCGCCCCGAAAGGTCACCCGGCATGAAGCTGATCACCGCGATCGTCAAGCCGTACCGCCTCGACGACGTCAAGGCCGCCCTGCGGGAGCTGGGCATCCAGGGCCTGACCGTCAGCGAGGCCAGCGGTCACGGCCGGCAGCGGGGGCACACGGAGGTGTACAGGGGCGCCGAGTACCAGATCGACCTGGTGCCGAAGAGCCGTATCGAGGTCGTGGTGGAGGACTCCGCCGTGGACGATGCCGTCGACGCGATCGTGAAGGCCGCGCAGACCGGCAAGATCGGTGACGGCAAGGTGTGGGTGCTGCCCGTCGAGACGGTCGTCCGGGTCCGCACGGGCGAACGCGGCCCGGACGCCCTGTAGACAGCCGGGAAGCCCGGGCACACACACCCCGGCCGGTGCCCGGTGCTCAGCCCGCGGACAGCGTCTGCCGTACCGCCCCGTCCGTCCCGGCCAGCAGCACCGGCGTGCCCGCACCGCCGAGGTCGCGCACGGCGGCCAGGTCCTCGGCCGGCAGCGACTCCGCCTCCGAGACCACGGCGGCGGCCTCCAGCGACTTCGCGCCCGACGCCACCGCCATCGCGACGGCCGTACGCAGCGCGCTCAGCCGCAGCGAGTCCAGCGCCACGGTCCCGGCGACATAGGTGCGGCCGGTCTCGTCGCGGACGGCGGCACCCTCGGGCACACCGTTGCGGGCGCGGGCCGAACGGGCCAACGTGACGATCTTGCGGTCCTCGGGGTCGAGCGCGTTGCTGTCGGTCATGCCCTGAGCATACGAACAAGCCCCGGCACCAGCCCCACGCGACCCCGCCGGCC
>NZ_JALLGL010000635.1 GCF_023072675.1 Streptomyces sp. XM83C | reverse complement strand
GTGCGGGAGCGGGTGGGACATGGCGCGGCCTTTCTCTCGGGTCTCTCGGGTCTCATGGGCTTCCCGGGTCTCTCGGGCTTCCCGGGTCTCTCAGGTCTTTCGGGCCTCTCGGGTCTCTCAGATCTCTCAGGTCTTTCGGGCCTCTCGGGTCTCTCAGATCTCTCAGGTCTTTCGGGCCTCTCGGGTCTCTCGGGTCTCTCAGGTCTCTCGGGTCACGCAGGCTTCTCTCGTCTCTCGGGCGTCTCACGCCTCTGGGATCTCGCAGGCCCCCGGCCTTCCCGCGTCCTTGGGGCCTGTCGGTCCTTCGGGTACGTCACCAGGGGCCGGAGAACTCCGGCGGCTCGGGCCCGCCGGTGATGACGGTGACGAAGCCCCAGACGATGAACCCGACGACGGCGGCCATGAACAGCCAGGCGAGGACGAGGGCGGCCCGCGGCACGCCCTTGACGCGCATCACGGCACCGGTGGTGAGGTTCTCCAGCTCGGTGGGTCGCAGAGTGCCGGACTTCATCCGGCCCCGGGCCCGCACCCAGTCGCCGTCGCCGACGGACCCCTCGAAGGTCTGCCCGCGCATCTCCACGGGGACGACGGAGAACAGGTTGCCGTCGGTGTCGTACGTCTCCACCCGGAGCGTCCAGATCACCTCGGACGTTCGTTCGCCGCGGTACTCGGTCCGCACCTGCGAGCCGCGCACCGCACCCTCGACGACACTGTGGCCGCCGTTCGCGGCCCGGCCGCGCCGGTGATACGACGGCGGGGGCGGCGGAGGCTGTGTGCCGCCCGGCACGGACGACTCGGGCGGGCGGTAGGCGGGGTCGGGGGGGGGCGG
>NZ_JALLGL010000634.1 GCF_023072675.1 Streptomyces sp. XM83C | reverse complement strand
CGGCCTCCTGGGCCTGCGGGGCTTGTTCGAGGATGATGTGGGCGTTGGTGCCGCTGATGCCGAAGGAGGAGACGGCGGCGCGGCGGGGGCGGCCGGTGTCGGGCCATTCCTGGGCCGTGGCGAGGGGGCGTACGCCGCCTCGGTCCCAGTCGACGTGCGGGGTGGGCTCGTCGAGGTGGAGGGTGGCGGGCAGGAGGCCGTTGCGCATGGCCAGGACCATCTTGATGACGCCGGCGACACCGGCGGCGGCCTGGGTGTGGCCGATGTTGGACTTCAGCGAGCCCAGCCACAGCGGGCGGTCGGTGTCGTGCTCGGTGCCGTAGGTGGCGAGCAGCGCCTCCGCCTCGATCGGGTCGCCGAGGGGGGTGCCGGTGCCGTGGGCCTCGACGGCGTCGACGGCGTCGGGGGTGAGGCGGGCGTCGGCGAGGGCCTGGCGGATGACGCGTTCCTGTGCGGGGCCGTTGGGTGCGGTCAGGCCGTTGCTGGCGCCGTCCTGGTTGACGGCGGAGCCGCGGACGACGGCGAGGATCTGATGGCCGTTGCGGCGGGCGTCGGACAGCCGCTCCAGCAGCAGCATGCCCACACCCTCGGCGAACGCGGTGCCGTCGGCGGAGGCGGAGAACGGCTTGCAGCGGCCGTCGGGCGAGAGCCCGTTCTGCCGGCTGAACTCGACCAGGGTGCCCGGCCGGGACATCAGCGTCACACCGCCGGCCAGCGCCATGGAGCACTCGCCGCGCCGCAGTGCCTGCACCGCCAGATGCAGCGCGACCAGCGACGACGAGCAGGCGGTGTCCACGGACAGGGCGGGCCCGTTGAACCCGAACGTGTAGGC
>NZ_JALLGL010000633.1 GCF_023072675.1 Streptomyces sp. XM83C | reverse complement strand
GGTGGGGAGCCCCACGGCGGTGCGGGTGCCGGTGACGACGTAGCCCTTGACGCCGCCGGCGAGGGCGTTGCGGACGGCGCCGATGTCATCGGCGGCGGACAGGGCGAGCCCGTTGGGCCAGCCCGCGGCGCGGGTCTCCGACAGGAGGGTCAGCCCGGAACCGTCGGGCAGGTGGACGTCCGCGACGCAGATGTCGCGGGGGTTGCCGATGCGGGGACGAGCCTCCGCGATGGACGAGGCCTCGATGACGTCGCGCACACCGAGCGCCCACAGGTGGCGGGTGACGGTGGAACGGACGCGCGGGTCGGCGACGACGACCATGGCGGTGGGCTTGTTCGGGCGGTAGGCGACCAGGCTTGCGGGCTGCTCGAGGAGAACGGACACCAGGCCTCCTGGGGTGCGGGATGGGGACGAACCCTGCTTTCAAGGTCACTGTCGTCTTCGGCACCGAGGCGGGTGGGCTTTAGGAAATGATCACGATCTAGTGAGTAACAATCCGTGCAATTCGGACACGTGCTCGATCATCCGAAGATCGAATCGGATCGGTCGGGTGCGGTTGGGTCCGATTGGGTGGCCACTTGGGTCACAAAGTGTCCGTATCGACAAAGAGATCTCAAAGGTGTGAGGGTGGGGGATTGAACGGCCGTGCGGTATGTGTTCACCGGGGTCGGTCCGTGGCTGGGCCGTCGTGTTCGCCCCGCGGGCCGGTGACAAGGGAGAGCCGCCGATGGCGGGGAGGGGGTGTGCCGGGGGGTGCCCGCCCGCAGCGTGCGGCGGAAACCCCGGGTGCGGTTTTACGAGACAGAGCGTCGCACCGAGGACGGACACCCCCCGGCAC
>NZ_JALLGL010000632.1 GCF_023072675.1 Streptomyces sp. XM83C | reverse complement strand
GGGCGCCGGTCACGGGGGCGGCGGGCCGGGCGCTCACGGCCGTACCGGGCACGGAGCTGCCGGGCACGGAGCTGCCGGGCACGGGGCTGCCGGGCATGCCCCTGTCGGGCTCGGTACGGGCCGGCGTGGCGGGCATCGACTCGCGCGGGGCATCCGGGTCTTCCAGCGGAACACCGCGCCCCTGGTGCGGGCCGAGCTGGCGCGGCTGGCGCGGGAAGGGCAGCGGCCCTCGCAGCTCTTCCTGACGTGCGCCGACTCACGGCTGGTCACCTCGATGATCACCGCCAGTGGTCCGGGGGATCTGTTCGTGGTGCGCAATGTGGGCAACCTGGTGCCGTTGCCGGGTGCGGAGAGCGGTGACGACTCGGTGGCGGCGGCGATCGAGTACGCGGTGGAGGTGCTCCAGGTGCGGTCCATCACCGTGTGCGGCCACTCCGGCTGCGGGGCCATGCAGGCGCTGCTGCGCTCGGAGCCGGGCGAGGAGGCGGCGGGCGAGACACAGACACCGCTGCGGCGGTGGCTGCGGCACGGGGTGCCGAGTCTGGAACGCATGGCGGACGACAGCCGACCGTGGGCCAGGCTGGCCGGACGGCATCCGACCGACGCGGTGGAGCTGCTGTGCCTCACCAACGTGGTGCAGCAGTTGGAGCATCTACGGGCGCACGAGTCGGTGGCGCGAGCGCTGGAGGCCGGGGTGCTGGAGCTGCATGGGATGTACTTCCACGTGGGCGAGGCGCAGGCCTATCTGCTCACCGAGGCGAAGGAAGGCCAGGTGTTCGATCAGGTGCGAGAGGAGGACGACGTACCGGCCTGAGCCGGCAGGAGAAGCGGGGCGGGCAGGGCTGGGTGG
>NZ_JALLGL010000631.1 GCF_023072675.1 Streptomyces sp. XM83C | reverse complement strand
AGAGGTCGTCTCATTTGGAATGCTGGGTAGTCTGCACCGTGTGGTGATGGTCGAGCGCATGGTGCCGGACGAGTTGTGGGAGCTGTTCCAGCGGGTGGTCCCACCTGCTCCATCACGGCCGCAGGGCGGCGGCCGGCGCCGGTACGGGGATCGTGAGGTGCTGGCCGCGATCATCTTCGTGGCCACGACGGGTTGCACCTGGCGGCAGTTGCCGCCGGTCTTCGGCCCGTCGGGGCCGACTGCGCACCGACGCTTCACCGAATGGACCGCCGCCCGGGTCTGGGCGAAGCTGCACCGCGTCATCCTCGACGAGCTGGGCGCGCGCGGAGAGCTGGACTGGTCGCGCTGCGCGATCGACTCGGTGAACACGCGGGCCCTGAAAGGGGGGACCTGACAGGTCCGAATCCTGTAGACCGGGGCAAGAAGGGCTCGAAGATCCACTTGATCACCGAGCGGACCGGTTTACCCCTTTCGATCGGCATCTCTGGTGCGAACGTGCACGACAGCCAGGCGCTTGAGCCGCTCGTGCGTGGGATCCCGCCGATACGATCCCGCCGCGGCCCCCGCCGACGACGACCCTCGAAGCTTCACGCGGACAAGGGCTACGACTATGACCACCTGCGCCGATGGCTACGCAAGCGAGGCATCCGCCACCGCATCGCCCGCAAGGGCATCGAGTCCTCCACCCGGCTGGGCCGGCACCGCTGGACCATCGAGCGCACGATGTCCTGGCTGGGCGGCTGCCGCCGTTTGCACCGCCGCTACGAACGCAAGGTCGAGCACTTCCTGGCCTTCACCGCCATCGCCTGCAGCCTCATCTGCTACCGCAGACTCGCCAAATGAGACGACGTCT
>NZ_JALLGL010000630.1 GCF_023072675.1 Streptomyces sp. XM83C | reverse complement strand
CCCCCGGCACTCCCCGCCCCGGCCGCACCACCCGCGTCCGCCGACCCGCCGTCCGGCTCCGCACCGCCCCGCTGGTCCGCCGAGTGCGACGGCCGGCTCCCGCCCGTGTCGTCGTCCCCCACGCTCATACAGCCGGCGGCTGCGGCGACGGCCATGACCGTGGCGGCCAGGCGGACAGGAACGTACAAGGGGCGCACGAAGCCACCTCCGGGAGTGAGAGTGAGTCGATGTGCCCAACTCCCGCCGCCCGCAAGAGGACACGCGCCCCTCGTTCACACCCCGTCAGCCGTACCCCAGTGCGTGCAGACGCGCGTCGTCGATCCCGAAGTGATGCGCGATCTCATGCACCACCGTGATCTCCGTCTCCGCGACGACGTCCTCCCGCGACTCGCACATCCGCAGCGTCGGCCCCCGGTAGATCGTGATCCGGTCCGGCAGCACACCCGCGTACCACTCCCCCCGCTCCGTCAACGGGGTCCCCTCGTACAGCCCCAGCAGCTCCGGATCGTCCGCCGGCGGCTCGTCCTCCACGAACACCGCCACGTTGTCCATCAGCCGCGTCAGCTCCGGCGGGATCCGGTCCAGCGCCTCGGCGACCAGCTCCTCGAACTCCTCGCGCGTCATCTCCAGCACACCGCCATTGTCCGGCACACACCCCCGCCACGGGCCGCCCACGCCGGACGAACCCCGACCGCACCGAACGGGCCCCTCCCGCACCACCAGGCATGATCACCCGCGAAGCCGGGCATACGGCACCAATGGCACGCGTCTCCGCCTCAGCCCGGAACTTCACGACCGCCCTGAGCAGGATGATCCGCAAGCCCCGCACACCCCGTGATCCCCGCACACGCGGTCATGCCCGCCCGCGCCGCACC
>NZ_JALLGL010000629.1 GCF_023072675.1 Streptomyces sp. XM83C | reverse complement strand
GGGGGGGAGGGAGCGCCCCCTAAACGGACGGGCTCGTCGGCGACGCCGACCCGGTCGGCTCACCACCGGAGCCGGAGCCGGTGCCCGAGCCGGTGCCCGAGCCGGAGCCCGAGCCGGAGCCGGAGCCGGAGCCGGTGCCGGTCGTTGGGCTCGGGCTCGGGTCGGGTGTCGTCTGCTCCTCGGCCACGGTCAGTTCGACGGTGAGGGTGGCCCCGCCGGTGGTGCTGATGATCAGCAGGAAGGTGCCGGTGGTGTCGTCCGCGTACAGCTGGGGCAGTTTCAGCAGGCCGTCGGCGTCGGTGCGCAGGTCGATGGTGCGGACCGGCTTTTCGTCGGCGCCCTTGAAGTAGGGGCCCTTGTCGGCGGTGGTCTTGTCGTCGGCCGACTCGACGAGGGTGGCGGTGGCGGCGACCCGGTCGGCGACGGCGCCCTTGTAGGTGGCCTTCACCTCGATGGGTTCGGCGAACTTCCCGCCCGGTGTGCAGGTCAGCGGGGTGTCACCGGTGCGGGTGAGGGTGTCGGCGGCGCGGGCGATGACGGTGGCGGCGTACTGCACGGCGGGCAGCGTGCGGCCCGCCGGCGTGGCTCGGACGGTGAACTCGCCGGTCTTCTCCCCGGCGTGCAGGACGGGCGCGACGGCGACGCCGGTGCTGTCGGTGACGATCGTGGCGACAGTCTCGCCGCCGTCGAAGGTGGCGTCGGTGTCGCCGGTGATGGTGAAGCGGATGCGGACCTTGGCGACGGGCTTGCCGGCGGCGTTCTCGGCGCGGACGCTGATCCGCGGGGTGAACGCGTCTCCTGCCATGGCGGTGAGCCGGGTGAGGCCGGCGCTTGCCAGGTGGTCGACCGTGTCGGTCGGGGTGGGGGGAGCGGTGGGGG
>NZ_JALLGL010000062.1 GCF_023072675.1 Streptomyces sp. XM83C | reverse complement strand
GGGCGGGGCCGGGTTCGTTCTCGGCGGGCGGCGGGCTCGTACGGCGCAGCAGGGCACGCAGCCGGGCGAAGACCTCCTCCACGTCGAACGGTTTGACGACGTAGTCGTCGGCGCCCGCGTCCAGACCGGCGATCCGGTCGGCGGTCTCGACGAGCGCGGTGAGCATGAGGATCGGTGTGCGGTCGCCCTCGGCGCGCAGCACCCGGCACACCTCGAGCCCGTCCATGCCCGGCATCATCACGTCGAGGACGAGGACGTCCGGCGACGACTTGTGCGCCTGCGCCAGCGCCTCGACGCCGTCGGCGACCGCGGTGACCCGGTATCCCTCCAGGGTCAGGGCGCGTTCCAGGGCGTGGCGGATGGCGCGGTCGTCTTCGGCGAGGAGCACAGTCTGCGGCACGCCTCCAGTCTGCCAAGGGCGGCGGGGGTGCGGCCGGGGGAGCGGTCCCCCGGCCGCCCTTCTCACCGGCCTCTCACCGTCCCCGGTACGGCGGGTGTGCCGCCGGGCCCTTGCGTGCTCACGCCGGTGACCGTCCCGTCGCCCCCAGCAGCCGCTCGAACGCCGGCGCACCTTCCGGCACCGGTACCGCCTCCCCGAAGGCGCCCGTGCTGCGGCCGGTCGGCGCCAGCCGGGCCACCGCGCCCTCCAGTTCCTCGACGACCGGCGCCAGCTCCTCGTCCACCGGGTACGTCCGCCCCGTGGCCCGTGCCAGGTCCCAGCCGTGGACGACCAGGTCGAGCAACGCCATCGAACCGACGAGTCGCGCGGGCAGCTGCCACGCCCCGGTCGTGCCGTCCTCCGCTCCGGGTACGGACCAGGCCGCCACCAGCTTGTCCGTCTCCTGCGCGAACCGCTCCCGCCAGTCGCCGCCGGGCGCGACCCGCGACGGGGTGGAGGTGAAGTCGGCGTCCTGCCGGGCGGCCAGCTTCTGGAACTCCACCACCACGTGGAAGAGATGGTTGGCGAGGCCCCGCACGTCGTAGTCGGGGCAGGGTGTGGGCGCGGTGAGCGCCTCGTCGGGGATGTCCCGGACCAGCGGCACGGTCCGCGCCGCCGCCCGTTCCATCAGCGCGCCGATGCCGTACGGGGTCCGGGCCCGTTCCTCGCTGCTGATGCCGTAGGTGTCCATGGCCTCGACCCTAGGGACGCGGTCCGGGGGTCTCTTGAAGAAACGCGACGTACGATCCGGCCATGGCCGCACCCCGTCGCGACACCCGCGGGATCGTCGACCCGGCAGGGCTGCTGACCCGTGTGCGGTTCCGCCGGCACGAGCCGGCCGGGCCGCTGCGCCGCTATGTCGAGTGGTACTGGCTGATCGACTGGGACCTGTCCGAGCCGTACGTCTCCCACATCGTGCCGCACCCCTCGGTCAATCTGACCTTCCAGTGGGACGAGGACGAGGGGCCGCCGTACGGGGAGCTGACGGGGGTGGCACTGGGCATGTACGCGCGGCGGCTGAGCGGTCGCGGCCGGGTGTGCGGGGCGAAGTTCCGGCCGGGCGGCTTCCGGCCGTTCGCGCCGGACGTGCCCGCGACGCACTGGACGGGCCGTGCGCTGCCCGCGTACGAGGCGTTCGCCGGGGCCGGCGGGGACACGCCCCGGTCGGTGGTCTCGCCGGGGTCGGACCGCGCGCGGGTGGCGGCGCTGGACGCGTTCCTGATGTCCCTGCCGTGGGCGCCGGACCCGCAGGCGGACCTCGCCGTGGAGCTGGTGGAGCACGTCCGCGCGGACCGTTCCGTGCGCCGCGTCGGCGACCTCGCCCGCGACCGGGGGCTGTCGGTGCGATCGCTCCAGCGGCTGTTCTCCGCGTACGTCGGGGTGTCCCCGAAGTGGGTCGTCCTGCGCTACCGGCTCCATGAGGCGCTGGAGCTCGCCGGGCGCCGCCGGGACGTGGACTGGGCGGGTCTCGCCGCCGACCTCGGCTATGCCGATCAGGCCCATCTGGTACGGGACTTCACCGCCACGGTGGGCCTGCCGCCGGCGGCCTACGCGCAGGCGTTCGCGCGGGCCGGGGCCGGCTGAGCCGGCCCCTCAGCCGGCACTCACCCGGCTGCACGCCACAAATTTCGTTGCGTGGCGCAGAAAGCGTACGACGCAGCGACCGCTCGCGGGCACCGGACGGCGCCCGCGCCCCGGGGTCCGGGAATCCGCGCCCCCGGTCCCGCGGCACCTGCGGTCCAGGCTCGGTCACGCGCCCCCGGTCCGCGCCTTGCGCCGCGCCCGCGCCCCGCGCCCGCGCCCCGCGTCAGAAGTAGTAACGATCCCCCGTGTCCAGCACGAGCACCCGCTGCCGGTCGTTGTCCACGTCGCGGTCCACGCGTCCGCCGCCCCACACCGTTTCGATCTCCAGCCGCGCCTCGGCCGGACGCCCCGCCAGCCGCACCACCAGCTCGATCCGCTCCCCCACCCCGTCCGCCGGCAGCGCACCCGTCCGGCACACCACCTCCCGCAGCCCGGTGCGCACACAGCCCGGCGCCGGCTCCGGCTGCCGTTCCGCGAGCGGCGCCGACCAGCGCAGCCGTACGGCCGCCTCCGGCACCGCCGACGGGCCGTGGTTGCGCGGCGTCAGCGCCACGTCCATCAGGCCGCCCGCCATCGCCGCCGAGCCGTGGTAGGCCAGGTCGGCCTCCGGAACGCCCGCACCGGCGGGCGGCGCCGCCCCGACCGCACCGAGCGCCGCCAGCGCCGTACCCCACATCACAAACCTCCGCACGCCGCACACTCCTCAGCCGACATCCCGGTCCCGTGCTTCCACGGCCTATCCCTTCCACGCCCGCGCCGGGGCAGGCGCCGTCCATCAGGTGACAGCGCCTGTGCGACCCTGCCGGGCATGACGGTCCTGCGCTCCGCCTCCCTGTTCGTCGTCGCCGCCCTGTTCGAGATCGGCGGCGCCTGGCTCGTCTGGCAGGGGGTGCGCGAACACCGGGGCTGGCTGTGGGCCGCCGGCGGTGTCCTCGCCCTCGGCGCCTACGGCTTCGTCGCCACCTTCCAGCCCGACGCCCACTTCGGCCGCGTCCTCGCCGCGTACGGCGGTGTCTTCGTCGCCGGTTCCCTCGCCTGGGGCATGATCGCCGACGGCTACCGCCCCGACCGGTGGGACGTGGCGGGCGCGCTGGTCTGCCTGGCCGGGATGGCGCTGATCATGTGGGCGCCGCGCGGACAGGGCTGAACAGGGCCGTCGCCCACCCCCGCGCCCGGGCGTGCCGTCGGTCACCCCCCGCCGGATCCCGGGCCGTGCGCGCACCCCGGTCGCCTACCCTGGTCAGCGGACCCGACCGCACACCGCCCGAGGAGCCGCCCATGGCCACCGCCGCCCCCTCCGCCGCCTCCCGCATCGCCGTGGTGACCGGGGCGAGCAGCGGCATCGGCGCCGCCACGGCCCGGCAGCTCGCCGCCGCCGGGTACCGCGTCGTCCTCACCGCGCGCCGCGAGGACCGCATCGAGGCCCTGGCCAAGGAGATCAACGAGGCCGGCGGCTCGGCCACCGCGTACCGCCTCGACGTCACCGACCGGGCGGCGGTCGACGAGTTCGCCACCGCCTTCAAGACGATCGGCGTGCTGGTCAACAACGCGGGCGGGGCGCTCGGCGCCGACCCCGTCGCCACCGGCGACCCCGACGACTGGCGCACGATGTACGAGACGAACGTCATCGGCACCCTCAACCTCACCCAGGCCCTGCTGCCCAAGCTGGAGGCGAGCGGCGACGGCACGGTCGTCGTCGTGTCCTCCACCGCCGGGCACGCCACGTACGAGGGCGGCGCCGGCTATGTCGCCGCCAAACACGGCGCGCACGTCCTCGCCGAGACGCTGCGCCTGGAGATCGTCGGCAAGCCGGTCCGGGTCATCGAGATCGCGCCCGGCATGGTGAAGACCGACGAGTTCGCGCTGACCCGCTTCGGCGGCGACCGCGAGAAGGCCGAGAAGGTCTACGCCGGTGTCGCCGAACCGCTCACCGCCGACGACGTCGCCGAGACGATCACCTGGGCCGTGACGCGCCCCAGCCACGTCAACATCGACCTGCTCGTTGTCCGGCCGCGCGCCCAGGCCTCCAACACGAAAGTGCACCGGGAGCTGTGATGGAACACGAAGAACTCGAGACGCAGCGCCGGGCGCAGGAGGCCAAGGACCTGGAGCGGCAGCGGCTGGACCAGGAGACCAAGGACGAACGCAAGGTCTGGTACTTCCTCGCGTACTTCCTCTTCGGCATCCACTTCATCGCGTTCGTGATGATCTACGCCGTCCGGCACGCCAAGTGACGCACCCGCGCCCCGCCCACCGGCCCGTCCGGCACGCCGAGTGAGGAACGCGGACCGGGCTCAGCCCTTCACGCAGACGACCTGCTTCAGCTGCGCCACGACCTGCACCAGGTCCCGCTGCTGGTCGATGACCTGCTCGATCGGCTTGTAGGCGCCCGGGATCTCGTCCACGACACCGGAGTCCTTGCGGCACTCCACGCCCCGTGTCTGCTCCTCCAGGTCCTTCGTCGTGAACCGCCGCTTGGCGGCGTTGCGGCTCATCCGCCGGCCGGCGCCGTGCGACGCGGAGTTGAAGGACTTCTCGTTGCCGAGGCCCTTCACGATGTACGAACCCGTGCCCATCGACCCCGGGATGATCCCGTAGTCCCCGGACCCGGCCCGGATCGCGCCCTTACGGGTGACCAGCAGATCCATGCCGTCGTACCGCTCCTCCGCCACATAGTTGTGGTGGCAGGAGATCTCCTGCTCGAAGACCGGCTTGGCCTTCTTGAACTCCTTGCGGACGACGTCCTTCAGGAGCGCCATCATGATCGAGCGGTTGTACTTGGCGTACTCCTGCGCCCAGAACAGGTCGTTGCGGTAGGCCGCCATCTGCGGCGTGTCCGCGACGAACACCGCGAGGTCGCGGTCGACGAGGCCCTGGTTGTGCGGGAGCTTCTGCGCGACGCCGATGTGGTGCTCGGCGAGTTCCTTGCCGATGTTGCGGGAGCCGGAGTGCAGCATCAGCCAGACCGCGCCGGTGGTGTCGGTGCACACCTCGACGAAGTGGTTGCCGGAGCCGAGCGTGCCCATCTGCTTGGCCGCCCGCTCCTCACGGAACCGCACGGCGTCGGCGACCCCGCCGAACCGGGCCCAGAAGTCCTCCCAGCCGGAAGTCGCGAAGCCGTGCAGCCGGGCGGGGTCGACCGGGTCGTCGTGCATGCCCCGGCCGACGGGGATGACCTGCTCGATCCGCGACCGCAGCCGGGACAGATCACCCGGAAGGTCGTTCGCGGTCAGCGACGTCCTCACCGCGGACATGCCGCAGCCGATGTCCACGCCCACCGCGGCCGGGCACACCGCGCCCTGCATCGCGATGACGGAACCGACGGTCGCGCCCTTGCCGAAGTGGACGTCCGGCATCACGGCCAGACCCTTGATCCACGGCAGGGTCGCGACATTGCGCAGCTGCTGCATCGCCGCGTCCTCGACCGTGGCGGGGTCGGCCCACATCCGGATGGGCACCTTCGCGCCGGGCAGCTCGGTGAAAGCCATGTAATCCTCATTCCCCCGGAAATCACACAAAAGACTCAGATCGCAAAACCGGCGCCAGGATCGACAAATGGGACAATGGACCGGCGTCCACGGCAGTGCGTGCGATAGACATTGTGGTCAGGGCACGCCCCCGCCCGGCAATCGATTAACCGGCGGGGCCCGCGACGCCCCCACCCACCGTGGACCCACCGGAAGGAGCCTCACCGTGCAGCGGAAGGCGTACGTCGTACCCGCCACGGCAGCGCTCCTCACCGCGCTGCTGGCCGGCTGCACCGGCGGCTCCGGCAGCGGCGGCGGCGCCGACAACTCCAACCCCGGCGAGCCCGACTCCAAGAGCGCCCAGGCCCAGCCCGGCAAGTACCGCACACTGCCCGAGCCGTGCGGCGCGGTCCGGCAGGCCACGCTGGAGGCCATGCTGCCCGGCTTGCAGCAGATCACCGACGAGAAGCAGCGGGAGAAGGCCTACGCGGGCACCGCGCTCCTCACCTACGACACCGACCGCAAGGTCGGCTGCCGCTGGAAGGCGGACTCCGCGACCGGCATGAACCATCTGTACGTCGACTTCGAGCGTGTCGTCAGCTACGACAGCAGCGTCAGCGACGACACCCAGGCCGAGGAGATCTTCGCCAAGCAGATCGCGGCGGCCGACCTGCCCGAGCCGGCCACGACCTCGGCCTCGCCGTCCGGCGACAGCAGCAGCCCGGCGGGCACCCCCTCGGCCTCCGCCTCCCCCTCCGGCTCCCCGTCCGGGACGGCGTCGCCGTCCTCCACCCCGTCGCCGTCCGCGACGGAGGAACTCCAGCCGCGTCTCCTCGACGGCCTCGGCGACGAGGCGTTCCTCGACGACCAGCTCGCCGGCTCCGGTTCGACCGCCAAGCAGCGCAAGGTGACTGTGGCGTTCCGCACGTCCAACGTCATCGTCACCCTCGAGTACGAGGAGCAGCCGACGTCCGTCACCGCCGAGCCGGACAGCAAGGAAATGCAGGACAAGGCCCGGAAACTGGCGGCGCAGCTGTCGGATTCGCTCTCCGGCTGACCTCCTTTCACGCCCCAGCGCCATCCACGGGAACCCCGGCCGCACCTCTCGCGCACCGCGTACCGTGACCTCTCGGACCCGATCCGACCGCAGGAACCAAGAGCGTCATGAGTGAAGGAACCATGCAGCGACGAGCCCAGCGAGACCAGCGTGACGACCAGAGCGTGCAGCGGACGGGGCGCCTGCGGGCCGCCCTCGCCGTCGCCGCCGTACCCGTGATGCTGGTAGCGGCCGGCTGCTCCGGCGACTCCGGCTCCGGCTCGGACGACGGCGGCTCCCCGGCGGCGGGGGCCGGGCAGACCACGTCGGCGTCGTCGAGCGCCGCGCCGACGGTGCCGCCCGCGGCGTACAAGACCCTGCCGAAGGTGTGCGACGTGCTGTCGAAGAAGACGCTGGAGGAGCTGGTCCCCGAGGCCAAGGCGGGCAAGGCCGGCAACACCGACGACACGTCCACCCGCGCCAACTGCTCCTGGGACAGCCTGAAGAACAACGGCGTGAAGGGCTCGCAGTTCCGTTGGCTCAACGTCTCCCTGCTGCGCTTCGAGTCGGACATCGCGGGCGGCGCCGCCGACCAGCAGGCCCACGCCTACTACGAGAAGCAGGTCAAGGGCGCCACCTCCGTGCAGGGCGCCGCCCAGACCCGTCAGGAGCCGCTCGCCGGCACCGGCAACGAGGCGACGTCGGTGCGCTACGACCTGAAGAAGAAGGAAGGCGCGTTCAAGCAGCAGACGGTCGTCGCCCGCGTCGAGAACGTCGTCGTGACCGTCGACTACAACGGCGCCGGCCTCGCCGGCGACAAGACGCCGGACGCCGACGACCTGACGAAGGCCGCGCAGAAGGCCGCCAAGGAGGCCGTCGCGTCGGTCACCGCCGCCAACACCGGCACGGGCTCGGGCTCCGCCGCGAAGCCGTCCAGCGGCGCCCCGTCGCCGTCCGCATCGGCCGCCAAGAGCTGATCCGACCTGCGCTTTCCCGGCCACCCGTACGATTCCCGCACGAGTGTGCAACCCTGTTCCGCGCAACAGCACGCAATGGGAGGGGAGTACGGGTGGCCGCGCCCATACAACTGACACGGATGCACCGGGTTCTCATCGGCGTGGTCGTCACCGGTGCCGTCATCATCGCCGGCATCGGCTTCGCCGGGTCGTACGCGGCCGTCCGCGAACTGGCCATCAAAAAGGGCTTCGGGAATTTCAGTTACGTCTTCCCGATCGGCATCGACGCCGGCATCTGTGTCCTGCTCGCACTGGACCTGCTGCTGACCTGGATCCGCATCCCGTTCCCGCTGCTGCGGCAGACGGCCTGGGTGCTCACGGCGGCGACCATCGCGTTCAACGGAGCCGCCGCCTGGCCCGACCCGCTCGGCGTCGGCATGCACGCCGTGATCCCGGTCCTCTTCGTCGTCGCCGTCGAGGCCGCCCGGCACGCCATCGGCCGGATCGCGGACATCACCGCCGACAAGCACATGGAGGGCGTGCGGCTGACCCGTTGGCTGCTCTCCCCCGTCCCGACGTTCCTGCTGTGGCGGCGGATGAAACTGTGGGAGCTGCGCTCCTACGACCAGGTCATCAAGCTGGAGCAGGAACGTCTCGTCTACCAGGCCCGGCTGCGTTCCCGATTCGGCCGCGCCTGGCGCCGCAAGGCCCCGGTGGAGTCCCTGATGCCGCTGCGCCTGGCCCGCTACGGCGTGCCGCTGGCGGAGACCGCCCCCGCGGGCCTCGCGGCGGCCGGCATCGAACCGGCGCTGCTGCCCCCGGCCCCGCAGTCCGGCGGCGCCGCCAACACCCTGGCCGGCGGCTCGGGCAACGCCGCCCTGACGGCGGGCGGCGGCCCGGCCGCCGTGACCGCGGGCGGACCCGGCGGCCCCGGCCCGCAGAACGCGGGACCCGACCCGGCCCACCCGGACCCCTTCGACGACCAGTCGCCCTGGTTCCAGGCGCCGCGCCAGGTGGAGTACCACGGCAACTACGACCCGACCTTCGACCCCTCGTACAGCGACCCCTCCTACACGCCGGAGGAGCAGTACGAGCAGTGGTACGAGGAGCAGTACCCGCAGGACCCGCAGCAGGCGGACATCTCGCCCGAGCAGACCGGCAGCTTCCCCATCCCGGTCGCCCCGGGCCGCACCCGTGAGCTGGGCGACGGCGGCGGCACGCCGCTGCCCGAGCCGACGGAGGAGGACTACTACCAGGTCTTCCGCCAGTCGATCAACGGCAGCTACCCCACCCCGCGCGAGCTGATCGACAACGTGCAGGCCGAGTTCGGCATCGACCTGCCCGCCGAGGAGGCGAAGCGCATGGTCGACCGCTTCACCGCCCGCCACAACCAGATGCTGGAGGAGGACCACATCGCGTAAGTCCCCTCCGCATACCCCGCCCCACGTGCGAAGAAGCCCGGTGCCTCGTCCAGGCACCGGGCGTCCTCATGCCCTCAGCGGGCCGCCGTCACTCCCCCAGCAGGCGCCGCACCCGCTCCTGACCGACGGCCAGCAGCAGCGTGGGCAGACGCGGGCCGGTGTCGCGGCCGACGAGCAGGTGGTACAGCAGCGCGAAGAAGGAACGCTGCGCGGTCTTGATCTCCGGCGGCAGCTCCTTCGGCGTGGCGTCCGCGGAGAACCCGGCCTGCACCTTCGGCACGCCGTACACGAGGTGCGTCAGCCCGTCCAGCGACCAGTTCTCGGCGAGGCCGTCCAGCAGCAGCCGGATCGACTCGCGGCCCTGGTCGTCGAGGGACTTCAGCAGCTCCGTGTCGGGCTCCTCGCGCACGATGGTGCGCTGGTCGGCCGGCACGTGCGTGTTGATCCACGCCTCGGCCTTGTCGTACCGCGGGCGGGCCTCGTCCAGGGAGGACAGCGGGCGCGACGGGTCCAGCTCCGACAGGATGCGCAGCGCCTGGTCCTCGTGGCCGGCGGTGATGTCGGCGACGGAGGCCAGCGTGCGGTACGGCAGCGGGCGCGGCGTCGTCGGCAGCTCACCGGAGGCGGTGCGCACCGCGCGGGAGTGCGCGGCGATGTCGGCGGGCAGCGCCGTGCCGTCGGCGACCTTGGCGTCGAGGCGGTCCCACTCGTCGTAGAGCCGCTGGATCTCCTGGTCGAAGGCGATCTTGAAGGACTGGTTGGGCCGCCGGCGGGCGTACAGCCAGCGCAGCAGCTGCGGCTCCATGATCTTCAGCGCGTCGGCCGGGGTGGGCACACCGCCGCGCGACGACGACATCTTCGCCATGCCGGAGATGCCGACGAACGCGTACATCGGGCCGATGGGCTGCTTGCCGCCGAAGATGCCGACGATCTCACCGCCGACCTGGTACGACGAGCCGGGCGAGGAGTGGTCCACACCACTGGGCTCGAAGATCACGCCCTCGTACGCCCACCGCATCGGCCAGTCGACCTTCCAGACCAGCTTGCCGCGGTTGAACTCGTTCAGCCGGACCGTCTCGGAGAAGCCGCACTCCGTGCAGGAGTACGTCATCTCCGTCGAGTCGTCGTCGTAGGAGGTGACGGTGGTGAAGTCCTTGCCGCAGTTGCCGCAGTACGGCTTGTACGGGAAGTACCCGGCGGAGCCGGAGGAGCCGTCGTCCTCACCGGCCGCGCCGGACCCCTCGGCGGCCTCCAGCTCGGCCTCGTCGACCGGCTTCTGGCCCTGCTTGGGCGCGGGCTTCGGCTTGGTGCGGTACTGGGCGAGGACCGCGTCGATGTCCTTGCGGTGCCGCATGGCGTGCAGGATCTGCTCGCGGTAGGCGCCGGAGGTGTACTGCTCGGTCTGGCTGATGCCGTCGAACTCGACGCCGAGCTGGGCCAGCGACTCGATCATCGCGGCCTTGAAGTGCTCGGCCCAGTTCGGGTACGGCGAGCCCTCCGGGGCGGGGACCGAGGTGAGCGGCTTGCCGATGTGCTGTGCCCAGGCCTCCTCGTCGACGCCGGCGATGCCCTTGGGGACCTTGCGGTACCGGTCGTAGTCGTCCCAGGAGATCAGGTGCCGGACCTGGTGGCCGCGGCGGCGGATCTCGTCGGCGACCAGGTGCGGGGTCATGACCTCGCGCAGGTTGCCCAGGTGGATGGGGCCGGAGGGGGAGAGTCCGGACGCGACGACGACCGGTTTGCCCGGGGCCCGGCGCTCCGACTCCTCGATGACCTCATCCGCGAAACGGGAGACCCAGTCGGTGGTCTCGGTGCTCTGAGCCACGATCGGCACGTCCTTCTTTCTGAACGGGTGACACCCCATTGTCACAGACGGCCTCGCGACCGGGAAAACCGCTTTACCCCCCGTGGGATACTGGCTGGGACCATCCATCCCCACGAGGAGAACGGCACACCTTCCTATGGCCTCGGTCACGTCGCTCAGCGATTCCGTCCAGCAGCACCTCGCGTCCGCCCTCTCGGCTGCTCTGCCGGAGGCCGCCGGCGCGGACCCGCTGCTGCGACGAAGCGACCGGGCCGACTACCAGGCCAACGGCATCCTGGCGCTGGCGAAGAAGGCGAAGGCCAACCCGCGCGAGCTGGCCACGCAGGTCGTCTCCCGTGTCACCACCGGCGAGGTGATCAAGGACGTCGAGGTGTCCGGCCCCGGCTTCCTCAACATCACGATCGCCGACACCGCGATCACCCGGAACCTGGCCGAGCGCTACGCGGACGAGTCGGGCCGGCTCGGCGTGCCGTACGCGCGGCAGCCCGGCACCACGGTGATCGACTACGCGCAGCCGAACGTGGCGAAGGAGATGCACGTCGGCCATCTGCGGTCCGCGGTGATCGGCGACTCCGTGGTGAAGCTGCTGGAGTTCACCGGCGAGAACGTGATCCGCCGCCACCACATCGGCGACTGGGGCACCCAGTTCGGCATGCTCATCCAGTACCTGGACGAGCACCCGCACGAGCTGGACCACAAGTCCGCCGAGGACGGCGCCGACGCGGGCGAGGAGGCGATGTCCAACCTGGACCGCCTCTACAAGGCGGCGCGGAAGAAGTTCGACGCCGACGAGGAGTTCAAGACGCGGGCCCGCCGCCGGGTGGTGGACCTTCAGGCCGGTGAGCCGAAGACGCTCGCCATGTGGCAGAAGTTCGTCGACGAGTCGAAGATCTACTTCTTCTCCGTCTTCGACAAGCTGGACATGGAGATCCGCGACCCGGACATCGTCGGCGAGTCCGGCTACAACGACATGCTCGCCGAGACGTGCCGCCTGCTGGAGGAGTCCGGTGTCGCGGTGCGTTCCGAGGGCGCGCTGTGCGTGTTCTTCGACGACATCAAGGGCCCGGACGGCAACCCGGTCCCGCTGATCGTGCAGAAGTCCGACGGCGGGTACGGCTATGCGGCCACCGACCTGTCCGCGATCCGCGACCGCGTCTTCAACCTGAAGGCGAACGAGCTGATCTATGTCGTGGACGCCCGGCAGTCCCTGCACTTCAAGATGGTCTTCGAGACCGCGCGCCGGGCCGGCTGGCTGAACGACGACGTGAAGGCGTACCAGCTGGCGTTCGGCACGGTCCTCGGCAAGGACGGCAAGCCGTTCAAGACCCGTGAGGGGGAGACGGTCCGGCTGGTGGACCTGCTCGACGAGGCGATCGACCGGGCCACGGCCGTCGTCCGCGAGAAGGACACCCTGGGCCGGCTGTCCGAGGAGGAGATCGCCGAGCGGGGCGCCCAGGTGGGCATCGGCGCGGTGAAGTACGCGGACCTGTCGACGTCGGCGAACCGCGACTACAAGTTCGACCTGGACCAGATGGTCTCCCTCAACGGCGACACGTCGGTCTACCTCCAGTACGCGTACGCCCGTATCCAGTCGATCCTGCGCAAGGCGGGCGAGGCCCGGCCGGCCGCGCATCCGGAGCTGGAGCTGCACGCCACGGAGCGGGCCCTCGGCCTGCACCTGGACGCGTTCGCGGAGACCGTCGCGGAGGCCGCCGCCGAGTACGCCCCGCACAAGATGACGGCGTACCTCTACCAGCTGGCCTCCCTGTTCACGTCGTTCTACGACAAGTGCCAGGTGCTGTCCGACGACAACCCGGCCGAGGTCGTGGAGAACCGGCTGTTCCTGTGCGACCTGACCGCGCGCACCCTGCACCAGGGCATGGCGCTGCTCGGCATCCGCACGCCCGAGCGGCTCTGACGTCCCGCTCCGGCGTACAGCGCGCCGCGGCCCGTCCTCTCCCCCGTGGGGAGGACGGGCCGCGGCTGTTTCACCGGGGTGCGGCCGTGCCACCGGGGTGCGCCCGTCCCACCGGGTGCGGCCCCGGCGGCCGGATCACCAGAACTTGCGCAGGTACGGCCACGACTGCGGGCCGGGCAGCCCGTCGACGGTGAGCACCTTGCGGCCGTAGTAGTTGTTGACGTCGGTCTGGAACTGCCGCATGGCGGCCTTGGAGTTCTTCCCGAAGATCCCGTCGACCGTGCCGGTCGGGTAGCCCATGACCTTGAGGATGCACTGGGCTTCGATACCGGCGCTGGTGACCTTGGTCGACGACGGCACGACCGTGTTGCCGCTGTAGTAGCCGGCCTGCTTGTGCCCGTTGACGTTCTTGATGGTGCAGGAGTACGCCTTCGCGGCGACCCCGGCGGCCGACGCCGACGCGGACTGCGGTGCCGCCGCGTAGGCGGTCGCGGGCACGGCGAGGGCGGTGCCGAGGGCCGCGGTGGCGAGGAGAAGCGAGACACGCTGGCGGGTGGTGGTCCTGGGCATCCCGTTCGGTTCCCTTCCGTTGGACGACGCCGGCCCGTCCGGCCGGCTCGACACCGAGCGTGCGGGGTGCGGGGCGCCGCCCGCCAGAGCTGCCGGGCAAGTGACGGCCGTACGGGACGCCACCGCCCTGACCTGCGGGAACACCGTCCCGTGAGACGGTACGGCGGGACGGTTGGACAGCAGTTCGGTGGCTGATTCCCCGCGGGTGCGGGAACCGTGGGCGCGTACCGTCCGTGGATGACAGCAGCGACGCTGCTGCACAATGCGAACCGGGCACAGGGGCCGCCGACCACGGCCGCCGGGCCCGGACCGCGCACGCGATTGGGGGGAACATGTCGCGTTGGAAGGCGCTGCCCGCGGAACTGGACCCGCGCGTCCGCCGGTTGGTGGTGCGGCTGCGCCGGCTCAAGGACCGTTCGGGCCTGAGCCTGCGGCAGCTGGCGGCACGGACGGGCTACAGCGAGAAGTCCTGGGAGCGCTGGCTCGGAGGCAGGACGCTGCCGCCGGGGGACGCCGTGGCGGAGCTGGCGCGGGTCTGCGGGGAGAACCCGGCCCGGCTGCTGGCGCTGCACGAGGTGGCGGCGGAGGCCTGGGCGACCCGGCCGCGGGACACCCCGGACGCACCGGACGCCGAGCCGGGGGCGGCCTCCGGCGGGGGCCGCCCGGCCGCCCACCGCCCCCTGCGGGTGGCGCTCGTGGCGGGCTCGGTGACCCTGGTGCTGGCGGTGTGCGCGGCCGTCCTGCTGGCCGTACGTCTCACCGCCGCCGACCCGGACGGCCGGGCCTCCACCGCGGCCTCCGCACCACCGGTGCCGGTCACGGCACCCCCGTCGTCCCCGGCCCCGCCACCGCTCTACACCTGCCGTCTGCACCGCACCGACGGCCGCTGGTACGCGGGCCTCAGCACCACCGAGGACGCCGTCCTCGCCGACGGGCTCGCCGGCCCCGACGTCGCCGAGGCGCAGTGCCTGCTGCGCCGGGCGGGCTGCTCCCCCGGCGTCATCGACGGCATCTACGGCCCGCGTACGGAAGCGGCGGTACGGCAGTTGCAGGCGCGGGCCGCGCTCGTCGTGGACGGCATCATCGGCCCGCACACCTGGGAAGTGCTGCGGCGATGACGCCGCCGCCCCCGGAGGTCGCCCGACTGGCCTCGGCGCTCCAGGAGTTGCGCGCCCGTACGGGCCTGAGCATCGCGGCGCTCGCCCAGAAGACCCCGTACAGCAGGGCCTCCTGGGGGCGCTACGTCAAGGGAGAGGGGCTGCCGCCCCGCGAGGCGGTGGCCGAGCTGTGCCGGCTGGCGGGCGAACCGGAGGCGCGCTGTCTGGCGCTGTGGGAGCTGGCGGAGGCGGCGTGGAGCAACCGCGCGGCGACCGAGCGGCCCCGCACCCCGCGGCCCGGGACCGCCGCCCCGCCGAAGGCCGCGCCCGACGACGTACCGGACACCGCGCCGGACCGGCATCCGCTGCTGCTGGCGCTGATCGTCACGGTGTGCGCGGTGACGGTCGCCGCCGTGGCCGCCGGCCTGCTCCTGCTGCCGGACGGCAGGCCGGCGCCCGTCCGCCCCACGGCCGCCACGACCGGCCCGCGCTGCCGGGGCGCCGCCTGCGAGGGGCAGGACCCGATGGCGATGGTCTGCGCCCGCGCCCCCACGACCCTGTCCGTGCACCGCACGGCGTCCGGCGCCTGGCTGGAGCTGCGCTACAGCAGGCCGTGCGGCACGGCCTGGGCCCGCATGTGGTCCACCCGGCCCGGCGACCGCCTGGAGGTGGCGACGCCCAGCCACACACGGGCCGCCCGTGTGGCCGACGCGCGGGCGGCGGCGTCGTACATCTACACGCCCATGACGGCCGCCCCGAAGGGCACACCGCTGCGGGCCTGTTTCCGTCCGGCGCGCGCGGCCGGGCAGGAGTGCTTCAGCGACCGCGTCCGCTGAGGCGGCGGACGTCAGGCCTTCCGGCCCAGCGCGCCGTACACATTGATGTCGGCGTCGGTGACGTCGTTGATGTCCTCGTAGCGCACCCGCTCGATCGGCGTGAGGGACGCCAGGTACTCGGGGTCGGGCTGCTCCGGCACGGGTGCGGCCCCGTCGGGCCGCCAGTGGTGCACGGGCACGACCCCGGGCTCGGCGAGTTCGAGGCCGTTGTCGGTGAAGAACCGCTCCACCTCGGCCCTGGTGCGCAGCACGAAGGTGAACCCGCGTTCGGTGTAGGTGCGTTGGACCGCGCGGATGTTCTCCGGGTTGAGGTCCTCGGTGAGGTGGCTGAGCACCAGCCGGCTGCCCGACGGCAGGGCGTCCATCAGCGTCCGCACGATGGGGTAGGCCTCGGCGTCCTCGACGAAGTGCAGGATCGCCACGAGGCACAGGGCGATCGGCCGGTCGAAGTCGAGGGTCTTGGCGGCCTGTTCGAGGATGTGCGCCGGGTCCTTCAGATCGGCGTCGATGTAGTCGGTGCGGCCCTCGGGCCCGGAGGTGAGCAGCGCACGGGCGTGCGCGAGGACGACCGGGTCGTTGTCGACGTAGACCACGCGGGTGTCCGGGTTCACGCGCTGGGCGATCTGGTGGACGTTCTCGGCGGTCGGCAGGCCGGTGCCGATGTCGAGGAACTGGCGGATGCCGTCCTCGCGGGCGAGGGTGCCGACGGCCCGGCGCAGGAAGTCACGGTTGTGCCGTACGTCGAGATAGCCGCGCGGGTTGGCGGTGAGCGCGGCTGCCGCCGCGTCACGGTCGGCGGGGTAGTTGTCCTTGCCGCCGAGGAAGACGTCGTAGACGCGGGCGGGGTGTGCCTTGGTGCTGTCGATCCTCTTGCGCAGCTCGGCGGGGTCCTGGCCGAGGGCATCACCGGACATGGGCGTCTCCTTCAACGCGCAACCGATCTTGGGGACAACAACCTATCCCTCAGGGTGAGTTGAGCGCTGCCGGACCGTCCCACGACCCGTGGGCCGTCCCACGCCGCGAGAATCCGCGCAGGTCAGCGCCGTGCGCACGGGACGGACGTCCCAACTTCACCCATAACTCTGGCCACAGCATCACCCTGCGTCCCAGGCTGGGCGGGACACCTGTCGGCCCCCCGACCGATACGGCCCGGAAGGCACCCATGCCCACACGAGACGACGACACCCGGAAACCCGCCCGCACCACCGCCACCCGCGCCCTGCTGGCCGCCCTCGCAGCCCTCACCGCGCTCACGCTGACGACGGCGTGCCGCGACGGCGAGGGCCTGCGCGACGAGGGCCCGTCCCACACGGACACGCCCACGTCCCCGGCGCGACCCGGAAGGTGACCGCTACCGCACCATGCGGGCGGCCTCGACAGCCCAGTAGGTGAGGATGTTCCGCGCCCCGGCCCGCTTGATACCGGTGAGCGTCTCCAGGATGGCCCGCTCCCGGTCCACCCAGCCCTTCTCGGCGGCGGCCTCGATCATCGAGTACTCACCGGAGATCTGGTACGCGGCCACCGGCACGTCCACCGCGTCGGCGACCCGCGCGAGGATGTCGAGGTACGGCCCGGCCGGCTTGACCATGACCATGTCCGCGCCCTCCTCCAGGTCGAGGGCCAGCTCCCGCATCGACTCACGCCAGTTGGCGGGGTCCTGCTGATACGTCTTGCGGTCGCCCTGCAACGAGGAGGCGACAGCCTCCCGGAAGGGCCCGTAGAAAGCGGAGGAGTACTTGGCGGTGTACGCGAGGATCGCCACGTCCTCCCGCCCGATCTGGTCGAGCGCGTCACGGATGACACCGATCTGCCCGTCCATCATGCCGCTCGGCCCGACGACATGCGCCCCGGCGTCGGCCTGGACCTGCGCCATCTCGGCGTACCGCTCCAGAGTGGCGTCGTTGTCGACGCGCCCCTCGCCGTCGAGCACACCGCAGTGCCCGTGGTCGGTGGTCTCGTCGAGACACAGATCCGACATGACGAGCAGCTCGTCCCCGACCTCGGCCCGCACGTCCCGGATGGCGACCTGGAGAATCCCCTCCGGGTCGGTACCGGGCGTCCCCACGGCGTCCTTCTTCGACTCCTCCGGCACACCGAACAGCATGATCCCGGAGACCCCGGCCTCGACGGCCTCGACGGCCGCCTTCTTCAGGCTGTCCCGCGTGTGCTGCACGACCCCCGGCATCGCCGCGATCGGCACCGGCTCGCTCACGCCCTCCCGCACGAACGCGGGAAGGATGAAGTCGGCCGGGTGCAGCCGCGTCTCGGCGACCATACGGCGCATGACAGGGCTGGTACGCAGCCGACGCGGACGCGAACCGGGAAAGGAACCGTACTTCGTCATACACCTACGCTACGCCCGCCCCACGGGTGCCTTTGCCGACGCCCAGTCGGCCGCCACGCCCTCCCGTGAAGCGAGGCGGGCGCCCCCCGGCATCCAGGGGGCGCCCGCCTCGGTCGCGTGCCGCGTCAGCTCATGTCGTCGACCGGCGCCGCCGCGCACCCGGGCGACGCTCGCTCGGGCGGGTGACCGGGTCGCCGGCCTCCAGGGCCGCCAGGCGGCGCTTCATGCCGAAGTCGGCCAGGGCCTCCGCCAGCTTGTGGACCGACGGCTCGGGGGCCATCACGTCGACGCGCAGGCCGTGTTCCTCGGCGGTCTTCGCCGTCGCCGGGCCGATGCACGCGATCACCGTCACGTTGTGCGGCTTGCCCGCGATGCCGACCAGGTTGCGGACCGTGGACGACGAGGTGAACAGCACCGCGTCGAAGCCGCCGCCCTTGATCGCCTCCCGCGTCTCCGCCGGCGGCGGCGAGGCGCGGACCGTGCGGTAGGCGGTGACGTCGTCGACCTCCCAGCCCAGCTCGATCAGACCCGCCACCAGCGTCTCCGTGGCGATGTCCGCGCGCGGCAGGAAGACCCGGTCGATCGGGTCGAACACCGGGTCGTACGGCGGCCAGTCCTCCAGCAGGCCCGCGGCCGACTGCTCGCCCGACGGGACCAGGTCCGGCTTCACACCGAAGGCGATCAGGGCCTTGGCCGTCTGCTCGCCCACCGCGGCCACCTTGATCCCGGCGAAGGCGCGCGCGTCGAGGCCGTACTCCTCGAACTTCTCCCGCACGGCCTTCACCGCGTTGACCGACGTGAACGCGATCCACTCGTAGCGGCCCGTCACCAGGCCCTTGACCGCGCGTTCCATCTGCTGCGGGGTGCGCGGCGGCTCCACGGCGATCGTCGGCACCTCGTGCGGGACGGCGCCGTACGAGCGGAGCTGGTCGGAGAGCGACGCCGCCTGCTCCTTCGTCCGCGGCACGAGCACCTTCCAGCCGAACAGCGGCTTGGACTCGAACCACGCCAGCTGGTCGCGCTGGGCGGGAGCGCTGCGGTCTCCGACCACGGCTATCACCGGCCGGCCGCCCTCCGGGGACGGCAGCACCTTCGCCTGCTTCAGCGTCTGCGCGATCGTGCCGAGCGTCGCCGACCAGGTGCGCTGCCGGGTCGTCGTACCGGCGACGGTGACCGTCATCGGGGTGTCCGGGCGGCGCCCGGCCGTCACCAGCTCACCCGCAGCCGCGGCGACCGCGTCCAGCGTGGTGGAGACGACGACCGTGCCGTCGGAGGCACCCACCTCCGTCCAGCAGCGCTCCGACGCCGTCCGGGCGTCCACGAACCGGACGTCGGCGCCGTCCGCGTCCCGCAGCGGCACACCCGCGTACGCGGGCACACCGACGGCGGTCGCGACACCGGGGACGACCTCGAAGGGAACCCCGGCCTTGGCGCAGGCCAGCATCTCCTCCGCGGCGTACGCGTCGAGCCCGGGGTCCCCGGACACCGCACGCACGACCCGCCTGCCGCCCCGCGCGGCCTCCATGACAAGATGTGCGGCATCCCGCTCCGCGGGACCAGCAGCGGTGGTTGACGAGCCGTCAACGACCGTCAGCTGGGGCGTGCCCACGCCGCTGCCCGGCGACGAGTCGTCGTCCGTGCGCACGACGGTCACGCCCTGCCGGGCGTGCGTCCGTACGACGTCGAGCACCTCGTGCTCGGCGACGAGGACGTCGGCGTTCGCCAGCGCCTCCACGGCGCGCAGAGTCAGCAGTCCCGGATCCCCGGGTCCGGCACCCAGGAAGGTGACGTGCCCTTGTTCGAGGCCGGCGGGAAGGGTGGTGGGGCTCAATGTGCTCGCTCCCCCATCAGACCGGCCGCGCCCTGGGCGAGCATCTCGTCCGCGAGTGCGCGGCCGAGCGCCCCTGCCCCGTCGTGCGTGTCGGGCACGGGACCGGTGGTGGACAACTGCACCACACGCGTGCCGTCGGTCGTGCCGACGACGCCGCGCAGGCGCATTTCCTTGACAATCTGTCCGTCGGCCACGAGGTCGGCCAGCGCGCCCACGGGCGCACTGCAACCGGCCTCGAGGGCGGCGAGCAGGGACCGCTCGGCGGTCACGGCGGCCCGGGTGACCGGGTCGTCGAGCTCGGCGAGCGCCGCGATGAGTTCCGCGTTGTCCGCGGCGCACTCGATCGCCAGGGCCCCCTGGCCGGGGGCGGGCAGCACCGTGTCCACCGACAGGAAGTCGGTGACCTCGTCGATGCGTCCGATGCGGTTCAGGCCGGCCGCGGCCAGCACCACCGCGTCCAGCTCCCCGTCGCGCACGTACCCGATGCGGGTGTCGACGTTGCCGCGGATCGGGACCGTCTCGATGTCCAGTCCGTGGCTGCGCGCGTACGCGTTCAGCTGCGCCATGCGGCGCGGCGAACCCGTGCCGATGCGCGCACCGCGCGGCAGGTCCGTGAACTTCAGGGCGTCCCGCGCGACGATCACGTCCCGCGGGTCCTCCCGCTCCGGCACGGCGGCCAGGACGAGTTCCTCGGGCTGCGCGGTCGGCAGGTCCTTGAGTGAATGAACCGCGAAGTCCACTTCACCCCTGACCAGCGCGTCGCGCAGCGCCGTGACGAACACGCCGGTGCCGCCGATCTGCGCCAGGTGCGCTCGGGAGACATCGCCGTACGTGGTGATCTCGACGAGCTCCACGGGCCGCCCGGTCACCTGGCTGACGGCCTCCGCCACCAGCCCGGACTGGGCCATGGCGAGCTTGCTGCGCCGGGTGCCGAGCCTCAGTGCCCTGGTTGCATGTGGCTCAGTCATCGTGGCTCTCGGTTCTTCTCGTGGGTGTCCTCGGCCCTGGAGACGGAGGCGACCGTCTCGGGGTCGAGGTCGAACAGGGTGCGCAGGGCGTCCGCGTACCCGGCGCCACCGGGCTCGGCGGCGAGCTGCTTGACGCGCACCGTCGGTGCGTGCAGCAGCTTGTCGACGACCCGTTTGACGGTCTGCGTGATCTCCGCGCGGTGCTTGTCGTCCAGCCCCGGCAGCCGGCCCTCCAGCCGGGCGATCTCACCGGCGACGACATCGGCGGCCATGGTCCGCAGCGCGACGACGGTCGGCGTGATGCGCGCCGCCCGCTGCGCGGCGCCGAACGCGGCGACCTCGTCGGCGACGATACGGCGGACCTGGTCGACGTCGGCGGCCATCGGCGCGTTCGCGCTGGCCTCGGCGAGCGACTCGATGTCCACCAGCCGCACCCCGGCCAGCCGGTGCGCGGCGGCGTCGATGTCGCGCGGCATGGCCAGGTCCAGCAGGTGCAGCACGGGCTCGGACCGTACGGCGGTGTCGGCGGGCTCGGGGCGGCGCCGCTCCGGGATGCGGCCGACGGTCGCCACGGTCGCCACGAGCGCGCCGATCAGCTCGGCGTCGGCCTCGGCGGCGCTGCGGGCGTCCTCGCGTCGCTGCACCTCGCTGCCCTTGTCGACCCAGACGGCGTGCTGCTCCAGCGTCGCCGCGTCCATGCCGGCGACGGCGGCCTCCCCCATCACGGAGAAGCCGGGCTGTACGGCGGCCAGGTCGAGGGGGCAGTTCTCGTCGTCGGTGTGCGGCTCGGCGGCCGACGGGACAGCGGCGGCGGCGCGGGCCTGCTCGTCACCGTCGTACGGCTCCGGTGTCCGGGCGGGCGGCATGTCGGCGGGCAGCCGGCCGGCCACGGCGGCGGCGACGTCCTCGGCGGTCAGCACCAGGCCGGTCGCGCCCGTGCAGGAGACGGCGACGTCGGCACGTGTCAGCTCCACCCCCACCGTTTCCATGGGGACGGCCCGGGCGACGGTCTCCGTGTCCTCGGCCTGGTTGAGGATCTCCGCGAGCCGCTCGGCCCGCTCGAAGGTGCGGTTGGCGACGACGATCTCCGCCACCCCGGCCCGCGCCAGGGTCGCCGCGGCCAGCGACGACATCGACCCGGCGCCGATCACCAGCGCCTTCTTGCCCTCGGCCCACGCCGGGACGTCACCGTCGGGGGCGAACTGTTCCAGGCCGAACGTGACCAGCGACTGGCCCGCACGGTCGATGCCGGTCTCCGAGTGGGCCCGCTTGCCGACCCGCAGCGCCTGCTGGAACAGGTCGTTCAGCAGGCGGCCCGCGGTGTGCAGGTCCTGCGCCTTGGCGAGGGCGTCCTTGATCTGCCCGAGGATCTGTCCCTCGCCGACGACCATGGAGTCCAGCCCGCACGCCACCGAGAACAGGTGGTGCACGGCCCGGTCCTCGTAGTGCACGTACAGATAAGGGGTCAGCTCTTCGAGCCCCACCCCGCTGTGCTGGGCGAGCAGCGTGGACAGCTCGGCGACACCGGCATGGAACTTGTCCACGTCCGCGTACAGCTCGATGCGGTTGCAGGTGGCCAGCACGGCGGCCTCGGCGGCCGGCTCCGCGGCGACGGTGTCCTGAAGCAACTTGATCTGCGCATCCGTGCCGAGCGACGCCCGCTCCAGCACGCTGACGGGCGCGCTGCGGTGGCTCAGCCCCACGACGAGGAGACTCATGCCGGCATCACGGCGGGTACGTCCCCGTCGGGCCCCTGGTCGGCGGAGTCGGCGGCACGCGCGGCGGCGGCAGGTACGGCAGCGGCCTCGGCCGCCGCCTCCTCGCCCGCCTTGCGCTGCTCGTGGAACGCGAGGATCTGCAGCTCGATGGAGAGATCGACCTTGCGTACGTCGACCCCCTCGGGGACGTTCAGCACGGTCGGCGCGAAGTTCAGGATGGAGGTCACGCCGGCGGCGACGAGCCGGTCGCAGACCTGCTGGGCGGCACCGGCGGGGGTCGCGATCACGCCGATCGACACGCCGTTGTCCTGGATGATCTTCTCCAGGTCGTCGGTGTGCTGCACGGGGATGCCCGCGACCGGCTTCCCGGTGAGCGCCGGGTCCGCGTCTATCAGCGCGGCGACGCGGAAGCCGCGGGAGGCGAAACCTCCGTAGTTGGCGAGGGCGGCGCCGAGGTTGCCGATACCGACGATCACAACCGGCCAGTCCTGGGTCAGGCCCAGTTCGCGGGAGATCTGGTACACGAGATACTCGACGTCGTAGCCCACGCCGCGCGTCCCGTAGGAGCCCAGGTAGGAGAAGTCCTTGCGCAGCTTCGCGGAGTTGACCCCTGCGGCGGCGGCGAGCTCCTCGGAGGAGACCGTCGGTACCGAGCGCTCCGACAGTGCGGTCAGCGCGCGGAGGTACAGCGGAAGCCTGGCGACGGTGGCCTCGGGAATCCCTCGGCTACGGGTCGCCGGTCGGTGAGTTCGGCCAGTTGCCACGGTGCTCCTGCGGGTAGAGCGGGGCTGTAGGCGGTCATACGTCCCTACGTGACCGCCCCGTCGATAGCAGGCTATGTCTTTGTGAACGCGTGCACAAAGATGGTGTCCGATTTGCCCGGCCAACGTGACCGGGCTCACGCGGCCCCGGCACCCGGTCCCGGAACCGGCGCAGGGCTGTGACCGTTCCTTTTCCGAAGGGGGCAAAACCGCACACTCTCCTCTGTGAATCCGTATGCATCCCGCCCCCGAGACCACAACGCCGTCGATCCTAAGCGACTTCCCGGCCTTTTTGGACTCGTCGGTCAGTGGCTCGCGCGACCCGCGACGAGGAGAGCGCCTCGACCGCGGGGAGGCGAGCGCCGCCCGCGTGGTGGGGCGAGCGCCGCACCCGTGGTGAGGTGCGTGCCGCGTGTCACGCGGTCAGCGCCGACCGCAGCCGCTTCTCGTCCACCCGCCAGAAGGTGTGCTGCCGGCCGTCGATCAGCACGACGGGGATCTGCTCCCAGTACTGATCGTGCAGCCGCTGATCCTCGGTGATGTCCTTCTGCTCCCAGGGCACGCCCAGATCGGCGCAGACCTTCTCGACGACGACCTGTGCGTCGTCACACAGATGGCAGCCGGGTTTGCGGATCAGGGTGACCAGGTGGTCACCGGGGGCGTTGGCCCCGGTGGACGGGCCGGCGGACGGGCTGGTGGTGCTCGTCCCGGCGGACGGTCCGGAGGCCACCTTGCGACGGAGAAAGGGACTCATGTCGGCCATTCTCGCGCGCGGACGCGCACCGTTTAACGCCGTGGCCGCGGAGAGTTCACACCCTTCGAACCTGACCGCACCGGAAGTTCCGAACAAACTGGCTATGCTCACGGTCATGGCCGCTCTCGGATGGCTCACCCCCCGTAGGCGCTCCGCCACGGCGCGGAGCGTGTTGGCAGGCGAGGCCTCGGCTGAGGCCGCCCGCAAGTCCGTACCGGACGAGGAGCCCGAGTTCCCCGTCCTCGGCGACGACAAGGCCGCCGCGTTCTTCGATCTCGACAACACCGTGATGCAGGGCGCCGCGCTGTTCCACTTCGGGCGGGGCCTGTACAAGCGGAAGTTCTTCGACACGCGTGAACTGCTGCGTTTCGCCTGGCAGCAGACCTGGTTCCGGCTGGCCGGCGTCGAGGACCCCGAGCACATGCAGGAGGCGCGGGACTCCGCGCTGTCCATCGTCAAGGGCCACCGCGTCTCCGAGCTGAAGTCCATCGGCGAGGAGATCTACGACGAGTACATGGCCGAGCGGATCTGGCCCGGCACACGCGCACTGGCCCAGGCCCACCTCGACGCCGGACAGAAGGTGTGGCTCGTCACGGCGGCGCCGGTGGAGATCGCCCAGGTCATCGCCCGGAGGCTGGGGCTGACGGGGGCACTGGGCACGGTCGCGGAGTCGATCGACGGCGTCTACACGGGCAAGCTGGTCGGCGAGCCGCTGCACGGCCCGGCGAAAGCGGAGGCGGTACGCGCCCTGGCGGCGGCGGAGGGCCTGGACCTCTCACGGTGCGCGGCGTACAGCGACAGCCACAACGACATCCCGATGCTGTCCCTCGTGGGGCACCCCTACGCCATCAACCCGGACGCCAAACTGCGCCGCCACGCCCGAGAACTGGACTGGCGCCTACGGGACTACCGCACTGGCCGCAAGGCAGCCAAGGTCGGCATCCCGGCCGCGGCCGGCGTCGGGGCGGTGGCAGGCGGCACAGCGGCGGCGATCGCCCTGCACCGCCGCCGCTGTGC
>NZ_JALLGL010000628.1 GCF_023072675.1 Streptomyces sp. XM83C | reverse complement strand
GCCCACGCCCGGCCTCGCGACGGAAACCGGGACCCGCCTCGGCACGGAAGCCGGCGCCCGCCCCGGAGCCGGGACGCGCACCCGCCCCCACGGGGGCCGGCACGGTTGTCGGCCGTATCCCGGTCCTGGACGTCAGGCCCGTCGTGCTGCACGGCCGGCGTCCCGCGAAGGCGGTGACGGGGGAGACGTTCCAGGTCACGGCGACGGTGTTCCGTGAGGGGCACGACGCGGTCGCCGCGAACGTCGTGCTGACGGACCCGGAGGGCCGCGACGGCCCCTGGACCCCGATGCGGGAGCTGGCGCCGGGCACCGACCGCTGGGGCGCGGAGGTCACGCCGGACGCTCCGGGCCGCTGGACGTATCGCGTGGAGGCGTGGGCCGACCCGATCGCGACCTGGCGCCACCACGCCCGTATCAAGATCCCCGCGGGGATGGACGGGGACCTGGTGCTGGAGGAGGGAGCGCGGCTGTACGAGCGGGCCGCCGCGCAGGCCCCGGAGGAAGACGGGCAGCGGGAAGCGCTGCTGGAGGCGGTGGCGGCCCTGCGGGACGAGACCCGGCCGGCGGCGGCCCGGCTGGCCGGGGCGCTCACCCCGCAGGTGGACGAGGTGCTGTCCCGGCATCCGCTGCGGGAGCTGGTGACGGCGTCGCAGCCGCTGCCGCTGCTGGTGGAGCGGGAGCGGGCGCTGTACGGCTCGTGGTACGAGTTCTTCCCGCGCTCGGAGGGCACCCCGGAGTGCCCGCACGGCACGTTCCGCACGGCCGCGCGCAGGCTGCCGAAGATCGCGGAGATGGGCTTCGACGTCGTCTACCTGCCGCCGATCCACCCGATCGGCACGACGTTCCGCAAGGGGAAGAACAACTCGCTGACCGCCGGGCCGGACGATGTGGGGGTGC
>NZ_JALLGL010000627.1 GCF_023072675.1 Streptomyces sp. XM83C | reverse complement strand
CTAGGCGGTGTCTTCAAATGATCTTGGGTGGTGGATCATGGCTGGGTGATACGTCGCCATGAACTGTCCGATGCTGAGTGGGAGTTCATCCGGCCGCTGCTGCCCGAGTCGTTGCGGGGGCGGAAGCGGCTGGACGACCGCACGGTGCTCAACGGGATCGTGTGGAAGTTCCGGACCGGGACCGCTTGGCGGGATGTGCCTGAGCGGTACGGTCCGTGGGCGACACTGCACACCCGCTTCCGCCGGTGGGCCCTGGACGGCACGTTCGAGCGGATGCTCCGTGCCGCCCAGGCAAGGGCGGATGCGGCCGGGGACATCGACTGGCTCGTGTCGGTCGACTCCACCGTGGTCCGCGCCCACCAGCACGCCGCCGGGGCCCGAAAAGGGGGCTCCACAACCCGGCACTCGGACGTTCCCGAGGCGGACTGACCAGCAAGATTCATCTGGCCTGCGACGCCTTTGGCCGTCCGCTCGCCTTCACGATCACGGGTGGGAACACCAACGACTGCACCCAGTTCACCGCCGTGATGGAGGCGATACGGGTGCCCCGGCCCGGCCCGGGGCGGCCACGGGTCCGGCCCGCCCACGTGCTGGGCGACAAGGGCTACAGCTCCAGGGCCATCCGGACCTGGCTCAGGCGGCGGGGCATCGGCCACACCATCCCCGAACGGGCCGACCAGGTCCGTAACCGGCTCCGGCGCGGCAGTCGGGGAGGGCGCCCGCCGGCCTTCGACAAGCAGCTATACAAGCGGCGCAACGTGGTCGAACGCTGCTTCAACCGCTTGAAGCAGTGGCGCGGCATTGCCACCCGCTATGACAAGACCGTCGAGTCCTACCAGGCAGCCGTCACCCTCGCCTCGCTCCTGATGTGGGCGTGACATTTGAAGACACCACCTAG
>NZ_JALLGL010000626.1 GCF_023072675.1 Streptomyces sp. XM83C | reverse complement strand
CCGCCCGCTCCCCCCTGTCCGGCGGAGTGTCCCGTCGTGACCGCCCGTGCGCGCGCATGCCGTGCCCCGAGCCGTCCCGAGTCCTGTCGTGCCTTCTGGGTGCTCACGTCACGCGGGCAGCGGGCGGTCCTTCACCACGTGCTTCATCACCAGCGTCGACGTCAGCCGCTGCACGCCCGGCAGGGCGGCCAGCCGTTCGTCGTACAGCCGCTGGTACGCGGCGAGGTCGGCGGTGACGACCCGCAGCAGATAGTCCGGCTCGCCGAACAGCCGCTGCGCCTCCACCACTTCCTCCACCTCGCTCAGCGCGTGCTCGAACTCCACGACCGTCTCCCGGTCCTCCTGCCGCATCGAGACGAAGACCAGCGCCTCGAAGTTCAGCCCGACGGCCGTCGGGTCGACCAGCGCCCGGTAGCCGCTGATCGCGCCGGACCGCTCCAGCTCGCGCAGCCGCCGGTGGCAGGGCGAGACACTGAGGCGTACCCGTGCGGCCAGCTCGGTCACGGTCAGCCGCCCGTCCTGTTGCAGCTCGGCAAGGATTTTCCGGTCCACGTCGTCCATGGGGCAGATTCTCCCCCACAGCGGGGGTTGCCCGAGAAAGTTCGGGAACACTTTCGGCCGTATCGCGCCTAATCTCGCCGATATGCACTCCGGAACCCTCCTCTCCTTCCTCGCCGTCGACTTCCTGCTGGTCTGCGTGCCGGGCGCCGACTGGGCGTACGCGATCGCGGCGGGCCTGCGCGGCCGGTCGGTGACCGTGGCGGTGGCGGGGCTGGTCGCCGGGTACGGGCTGCACACCGTGTTGGCCTCGGCGGGCCTCGCCGTCCTGGTCGCCGGGTCCCCGGAGCTGCTCACCGCGCTGACGGTGGCGGGGGCGGCGTATCTGCTGTGGCTGGGGT
>NZ_JALLGL010000625.1 GCF_023072675.1 Streptomyces sp. XM83C | reverse complement strand
CTAGGCAGTTTCGTTTGGATCAGTCGGTCGTTGGTCCGGGTGTGCCGTTGACTGATGCGCAGTGGGCGCGGATTGAGCCGTTGCTCCCGGACCGGACACCGAAGCGGGGTGGCCGCTGGCGTGACCATCGTGAAGTGATCGACGCGATCGCCTACAAGTTCCAGACCGGCACGCAGTGGGTCCACCTGCCGGAGAAGTACGGCAACTGGCGAGGGATCTACAACCGGCTGCGGATGTGGGCCCTCGACGGCACCTGGGAGCGGGTGTTCACCGCCCTGGTGGCCCAGGCCGACGCGGACGAGGACCTCGACTGGGCCGTCTCGGTCGACTCCACGATCGTGCGGGCCCATCAGCACGCGGCCGGGGCCCGCAAAAAGGGGCTCCGCCCGACGAACCCGGCGACCATGCCATCGGCCGGTCCCGCGGCGGACTGACCACGAAGATCCACCTCGCTGCCGATGCCCGCTGCCGGCCCCTCGCGTTCGTTCTCACCGCCGGACAAGCCGGTGACGCACCCGCGTTCACCGACGTCATGGCCCGCCTGCGCGTTCCCCGCCGGCGAGGACGGCCCCGCACCAGGCCAGACCTGGTGCTGGCCGACAAGGCGTACTCCTCCCGCGCGATCCGCGAGCACCTGCGCAAGCGCGGCATCCGGGCAGTGATCCCCGTCCCCGCAGACCAGCGCAGACACCGGCTACGTCGGGGCAGCCGGGGCGGCAGACCACCGGCCTTCGACCGCGAGACCTACAAGCAGCGCAACACCGTCGAGCGGTGCATCAACCGCCTCAAGCAATGGCGAGGCATCGCCACCCGCTACGAGAAGACCGCCACCATCTACCTGGCCGGACTCCACATCGCAGGCATCTTCCTCTGGTCCGCCCGGTGATCCAAACGAAACTGCCTAG
>NZ_JALLGL010000624.1 GCF_023072675.1 Streptomyces sp. XM83C | reverse complement strand
CAAGGACAAGGGCCTCGGGGTCGGGTTCGCCTGCCGGGTGCTGGGACTGTCGGAGTCGGCGTACTACGCGCGCAAGAAGCGGCCGAAGTCTGCCCGTCGGCTGCGTGACGAGCAGCTTAAGCCGCTGATCGAACAGGTCCATACCGAGTCCGGCGGCACCTATGGCGTCCGCCGGATCACCCGCGCACTGCGGCGCAAGGGCGTCCTCGTGGCACGCTGTACCGTCGAGCGGCTGATGGCCGAGCTGGGTCTGGAGGGCGTCGTCCGCGGCCAGCGGCGCCGCACCACGGCGCCGGAGCCGTCGGCACCCAGGCCGCCGGACCTGGTCGACCGCGACTTCACCGCGAGCCGGCCCGACCAGCTGTGGGTGGCCGACATGACCTATGTCCGCACCTGGACGGGCTGGGTGTATGTGGCGTTCGTCCTGGACGTCTTCTCCCGGAGAATCGTCGGCTGGCAGGTCGCGAACCACATGCGGACCGAACTTCCGCTGGACGCGCTGGAGACGGCGCTGTGGAGACGCCGGATCAAGAAGGACTCCGGCCTGATCCATCACAGCGACAGAGGGTCGCAATATGTGTCAATTCGCTACACCGACCGGCTCGCCGAGATCGGGGCCGCCGCATCCGTCGGCTCGGTCGCGGACTCGTATGACAACGCGATGGCCGAGGCGCTGAACGGCACCTTCAAGGCCGAGCTGATCGAGATGCAAGGCCCGTGGCGGGACGTCGACCATGTCGAGCGGGCGATCTTCCAGTGGGTCACCTGGTACAACGAGGAACGGCTCCACTCCTCCCTCGACTACGTACCGCCCGCCGAGTACGAACGCGAGTGGTGGCGACAACAGGAAGCCACCCCGCAGTCCGCCTGAAACAAGATCACCGGACTCTACGAAACTCGGGGCAGCTCAT
>NZ_JALLGL010000623.1 GCF_023072675.1 Streptomyces sp. XM83C | reverse complement strand
GCCCGCCCCCGCCCCGGAGGAGCCCGCCACGTCACCGGCGCCGGAGGTCGCCCTGGACCGGGCCGACGAACCCGACCCGGCTCCGGTGCCCGAACTAGCCCCGGCCCCGTCGCCCTCGGCGCCGAAGCAGCCGGCGCCTGCGGCTCCACCGGTTCCGGCCGCGCTGTTGGAGCACGCCCGCAAGCTCGCCGACAACCACCGGGCCTCCACCGGCTCCCCGATGCCCGCCGACGTGCTCTCGGCCCGGCTCGGCCTGCCCGCCCCGATGGTCGACGCCATCGCCGCCCACCTGCAACTCACCTGACCAGCAAGAGAAGGAGGAACAACCGTGCGCACCTTCAACCGCCCGTCCGACTACCTGGACGCGGCCCGCGAGATGGCCGACTCCGGCCGCCCGGCGCTGGCCCGCCTGCTCGCCGAGGAAGCCGCCGAGCGCACCCCGGACCCGCAGGACAAGGCCCGCATCCTCGCCGACTTCCCCGGCCACAGCCTGCGGCAGGAGGGCTGAACCGATGGCCGTCTACCGCCGCTTCCGCGACCGCATCCGCATCGGCCCCGTCCAGGTCGCCACCTACTACGACGGCCGGGGCCGCGACAAGCACACCGCCGCCTGCACCGCCCCCGGCTGCGGCTTCTCCGCCGACTACCCCGACCGCTCCGGCGCCGAACTCGCCGCCCGCACCCACCGCTGCAAGGCATAGGAGACCACCGTCATGGACGTTCCGCTCTGGCTCGCCCTGCTCGCCGTCGGCTTCCTCGGCATCAAGCTCGTCCGCCCGCCGTGGTGGCTGGTGGCCGTGCTCCTGCTCGGCGGCTACCTCGCCGCCGACAGCTTCCTCAGCCCCGTCCTCAGCACCGCCCTCCACAAGTGACCGACACCGAAAGGACCCCTACCGTGCTCACCCCGAAATACCCGCCCCAGAAC
>NZ_JALLGL010000622.1 GCF_023072675.1 Streptomyces sp. XM83C | reverse complement strand
CCCCTACGCCGTGATGGGCGCCCCCCTGCCGCTGCGCCGCGCGCCGGGCCCGTCCTGACCGATTTCCGGCCGCGCCCGCCCCCCGGATAACCTCCTGGCATCACCCTTACGCAGCAGGAGTACGAGAACCATGGCGAACGCACCGGTCCAGCGCATGTCCCAGTTGATGGCGAAGACCCTGCGCGACGACCCGGCGGACGCCGAGGTCCTCAGCCACAAACTCCTCGTCCGCGCCGGCTACGTCCGCCGCACCGCCGCCGGCGTCTGGTCCTGGCTGCCCCTCGGCAAGCGGGTCCTCGCCAACGTGGAGCGCATCGTCCGTGAGGAGATGGACGCCATCGGCGCCCAGGAGGTCCTCCTCCCGGCCCTGCTGCCCCGCGAGCCCTACGACGCAACCGGCCGCTGGGACGAGTACGGGCAGGAACTGTTCCGCCTGAAGGACCGCAAGGGCGGCGACTACCTCCTCGGCCCCACCCACGAGGAGATCTTCACCCTCCTCGTCAAGGACCAGTGCACGTCCTACAAGGACCTGCCGGTGGTCCTCTACCAGATCCAGCACAAGTACCGCGACGAGGCCCGCCCCCGCGCCGGCATCCTCCGTGGCCGCGAGTTCCTGATGAAGGACTCCTACTCCTTCGACCTGGAGGACGACGGCCTCGCCCGCTCCTACGCCCTCCACCGCGAGGCCTACCAGCGGATCTTCGCCCGCCTCGGCCTCGACTACCGCATCTGCGCCGCCACCGCCGGCGCCATGGGCGGCTCCAGGTCCGAGGAGTTCCTCGCCCCCGCCGGAGCCGGCGAGGACACCTTCGCCGACTGCCCCGACTGCGACTTCGCGGCCAACACCGAGGCGATCACGTACGCGCTGAAGCCCGTCGACGGCTCCACCGTGCCGCCCGCCGAGGACATCCCCACCCCCGAGCAGGCCACCG
>NZ_JALLGL010000621.1 GCF_023072675.1 Streptomyces sp. XM83C | reverse complement strand
TCGGGTACGGTCTTGATCACTTCGCCCTTGACGAAGATCTGCCCCTTGCCGTTGCCGGAGGCGACGCCGAGGTCGGCCTCGCGGGCCTCGCCGGGGCCGTTGACGACGCAGCCCATGACGGCGACGCGGAGGGGGACCTCCATGCCGGTGAGACCGGCGGTGACCTCTTCGGCGAGCTTGTAGACGTCGACCTGGGCGCGTCCGCAGGAGGGGCAGGAGACGATCTCCAGGCCGCGCCGGCGCAGGCCGAGGGACTGAAGGATCTGCAGGCCGACCTTGACCTCTTCGGCGGGCGGCGCGGACAGGGACACGCGGATGGTGTCGCCGATGCCCTCGCTGAGCAGGGCGCCGAAGGCGACGGCGGACTTGATGGTGCCCTGGAAGGCGGGGCCGGCCTCGGTGACACCCAGGTGGAGCGGGTAGTCGCACCGGGCGGCGAGCTGCCGGTAGGCCTCGATCATCACGACCGGGTCGTTGTGCTTCACCGAGATCTTGATGTCGCGGAAGTCGTGCTCCTCGAACAGCGACGCCTCCCACAGCGCCGACTCCACCAGCGCCTCCGGGGTGGCCTTGCCGTACTTCTCCAGCAGCCGCTTGTCCAAAGAGCCCGCGTTGACACCGATCCGGATCGGCGTGCCGTGGTCCTTGGCCGCCTTGGCGATCTCCTTGACCTGGTCGTCGAACTTCTTGATGTTGCCGGGGTTGACCCGCACCGCCGCGCAGCCCGCCTCGATCGCGGCGAACACGTACTTGGGCTGGAAGTGGATGTCGGCGATGACCGGGATCTGCGACTTCTTCGCGATGGTCGCCAGCGCGTCCGCGTCGTCCTGCGTGGGGCAGGCCACCCGCACGATCTGGCAGCCGGACGCGGTCAGCTCCGCGATCTGCTGCAACGTCGCCCCGATGTCCGACGTACGGGTCGTCGTCATCGACTGCACCGA
>NZ_JALLGL010000620.1 GCF_023072675.1 Streptomyces sp. XM83C | reverse complement strand
GGGAGTCCCAGCACGGTCGCGCCGCCACAGGGCCATGTCGAGGGCGTCGAGGACGAGCTTGGCCCGCTTGCTGGTGGCTGCGGACCAGCCGACGATCGCCCGGGAGAAGACGTCCACGACGAACGCGACGTAGACGATCCCGGACCAGGTGGCCACGTAGGTGAAGTCAGCGACCCACCTCTCGTTCGGCCGGGACGCGGTGAAGTCGCGTTGCAGCAGGTCATCGGCCCGCTCATGCCCTTCGCCGCGCACGGTGGTGCGGATCTTTTTGCCGCGACGGGCGCCTTCCAGACCCAGCTCGCGCATCAGCCTCGCGACCGTGCAGCGGGCCACGGCTATGCCCTCGCGATGCAGCTGCCGCCACACCTTCCGGACCCCGTAGACGCCGTAGTTGTCGGCATGGACCCGGCTGATGTGCGCTTTCAACTCCGCGTCGCGCACCGCGCGGGCGCTTGGAGCACGGTTCTTGGCGGCGTAGTAGGTGCTCGTCGCGATCTTCAGTCCGTGGCCGGACAGCACACGGCAGATCGGCTCGACCCCGAACACCTTCTTGAACTCGTCGATGAACGCTACGAGCGCTTCGACGGCCGGTCGAGCTCGGCCGCGAAGAAAGCCGACGCCGCCTTCAAGATCTCATTGGCCCGCCGCAGTTCGGCGTTCTCGGCCCGCAGTCGCTTGATCTCCGCGGCCTCCTCCGACGTCGTGCCGGGCCGCTGACCGGCGTCTACCTCGGCCTTGCGGACCCAGGTCCGCACCGTCTCTGCCGCACCGATGCCCAGCTTCGCCGCGACCGCCTTCATCGCGGCCCACTCGGTCGGATAGTTCGGACGGATCTCCGCGATCATGCGCACCGCACGCTCGCGAAGCTCAGCAGGGTAAGGGGACGGACGTGCCATGACTCGATCCTCTCAGGGAATCGAGCCTCCATCAGACCCGGAGCGGTTCA
>NZ_JALLGL010000619.1 GCF_023072675.1 Streptomyces sp. XM83C | reverse complement strand
CCTCCCCGCTCCCCTCCCTGAACGGCGCCAGGAACTCCCCCGCCGTCCGGTTCCAGGTCGGGATCGTCATCCGCGCGAACTCGTCCTCCCCGATCAGCCCCTGCCGGACCAGCTCCCGCAAAACCTCCACCGCCGCGTCCATCAGCCCGTCGGCCCCGCTGTCCCCGTCGTCGGAGGCCGCCCCGCCGACGACGACCAGCTGCCCGCCGGGTCGCAGCTCACGCGCCCGGTGCCCGAGGAAGGCCTCCCAGTCGGCCCGCGACTGCGCCTTCAGTGCCTCGCGCACCTCTCCGCGCGCCCGCGAGGAGAAGATGTGGTCGGGGATCGGCTCGGGCACCCGGGACAGCCAGTGCACGGCGATCGCGCTCCACGCGAGATGCAGCTCCCCGGCGGGGAACAGCGGCTCGTAGAAGGACCGCGCCTCGGCATAGGCGAAGACGCCAGGCTCACGGGCGTACGACCCGGGCGAGTCCATGATCGTCGCCAGGAGCGCGTCGAAGTCGTTCGCGAGGATGTCCGTGTGGACGACGGTCACCGCCGTGTCCGCCCCCGCACGCGCCCGTACGCCCTCGACGACGACCCGCATCGGGTCCAGCGAGTTGCTCCCGGACGCCGCGCCCAGGTCCGCCGCCCGGAACGGCGCGCCGGTCTCGGGCAGGGGTACGGCCTCCAGGGCCCGGCGCAGGACAGGGATGCCGTAGTCGTTCGCGTGGTGCTGGACCCCGGAGTGCCGTCCGTAGTCCCGGCCCATGGCGCCCTCGGCGATGTGCTGCCCCTGTGTCCGGCTGCCGGCGCCCTCGGTGCTGCGCGGTGCGGCGGTACTGCTCATCGGGACCTCGCTCTTTCTGGTCACGGCCCCTCTGACCACGATAGGCACGGGCGGGGCGTCCGCCACCTCGGTCGGCCGCCGGCCCGGACGCCGCCCCCTTGCCACTCCTGCCCCGCGCCCACC
>NZ_JALLGL010000061.1 GCF_023072675.1 Streptomyces sp. XM83C | reverse complement strand
CCCCGCCGACACCCCCGCCGACACTCCCGGCCCGCCCTCCGCCGAGGGCCCGGCGCGGCGGCGGGTGCTCGGGATGCTGGCCGGCGGTGCGGTGACCGCCGCCGCCGGCGCCGGCGGCTGGTGGCTGTGGGGGCGGAACAGGACCGACTCCGGAGCCGTCGGACCGGACGAGACGGACGAGACGGGCGATGCGGCCGAGCCGGGCCGGACCCCGCGGGCCTCCGGGACCGGGGGCGCCACCGGCAAGCCGGTGCTGCTCTGGCAGTACGACGTCGGCGGCCTGGGCGGCATCGACGGCCCCTGCGCCGCCGTGTCCCCCGACGGTTCGACGGTCTACGCGGCGAGCGTCGACGGCACCCTGCACGCCGTGTCCGCCGACGGGGTCAAGCGCTGGTCGGTGAAGCTGAGCGGCCAGGCCTCCACACCCGTGGCCACCTCCGCCGGAGTGTTCTGCATCGCGTGGCAGGACGAGGAGAACGGCTCGCGCAAGCTGTACGCGCTGCGCCCCGACGGCGCGCGCCGGTGGGAGCGGACGCTCGGCGTCAACGGCTACGACCGGCCGACGCTGCTGGACGGCGACATCCTCGTCGCGCTCGGCGACAGCGACGCGGGCGGTCTGCGCCGTATCACCGCCGACGGAAGCACCGTCTGGACGGCCACCACACCCGCGGGGCCGACCGACACCCCGCTCGTCGCGGACGGCGTGGTCTACACCGGCAGCTACGGCGACCGCCTGCTCGCGCTGAACGCCTCCGACGGCACCCGGAGGTGGTCCGTGCCGGGCGGCCTCGACGTCGCCGCGCCGGTACTGGCCGGCGACATCCTCGTCGCGCACTCCGGTGGCGAGACCAACCGTCACGCGTTCCGCCGCCGGGACGGAAAGCTGCTGTGGGAGAAGACGGGCGAGGAGAACGGCCTGCTGCTCCCCGGAGACGACGACCTCGTGATCGCCGTCTCCGCCGGCACCCTCCAGGGCCTGCGGGCCGCGGACGGTTCGATCGCGTGGACGTACTACCTCCCGGAAGCGGCGGCCGACCCGGGGGTCGGTGTGTCCGGCGGGATCGTCTACGCGCGGGTCAAGGACCAGCTGCACGCCGTCGGCACGGACGGCAAGGCACGGTGGACGGCCACGGTCGGCAGTGCCGCGGAGGAGGACGCCGCCCATGGCCCCCTGGTCCACGGGCGCAGGATCTACGTCTCCTCGGGCACCGGCATCGCGGCCGTCGACCTCCCCGCCTGAGCCGCCGCCGGCCCTCGCCCGCGGGCGTGACGGACGGGCGGCCCGGGGGTCAGTTGTCCAGCCCGATGGCGAACGCGGCCTCCAGGTCGTGCTGGGAGTACGTACGGAACGCCACATGCGTGTCCGTCGCCTCCACGCCCGGGATCTTGCTGATCCGGCCGGGGATCACCTCGGCGAGGTCCTCGTGCCGGCGGACCCGGACCATCGCGATCAGGTCGTAGGTGCCGGTGACGGAGAAGACCTCGCTGACGCTGTCCAGCGCCGCGATCTGCTCGGCGATCTCGGGGATCCGGTCCACGCTGGTCTTGATGAGGACGATCGCGGTGATCACGGCTGTTTCTCTCCCTCGGGGGCCGGAGCAGGGGCGGCTTTCACTCTAGTCGCAGGGCGGAACCGCGCCCACGCGTACGCCAGGCCCGCGCCGAACCCCATCAGATGGGCCAGATACGCCACCCCGGGCCCCGAGCCCGCCCGGCCCGCCGCCAGCCACTGAAGCGCCGCCCAGAACGGCAGCACGACCCAGGCCGGCAGCCGTACCGGCAGGAAGAACAGGAACGGCAGAAGACTGGTCACGCGGGCGCGGGGAAACAGATACAGAAACGCACCGAGGACCGCCGAGATCGCCCCGGACGCACCCACCAGGGACTGCTCGGAGGAGGCGTTGGCGGCTGCGTAACCCAGCAGGGCGAGACAGCCGCAGCCGATGTAGAACAGCGTGAACCGCACCCGGCCCATGCGCTCCTCCGTCATCGCGCCGAAGACGAAGAGGAACAGCATGTTGCCCAGCAGATGCACCCAGCTGCCGTGCACGAACAGCGCCGTCGCCGGGGTCAGCGCCGCCCGCGCGGAGCCGTGGAAGAGTTCCGCCGGGACCACGCCCCAGTGCCGGAAGTAGACGCGCTGCGCGGCGAGCAGCTCGTCGCCGGAGCCGTACACCGGGTTCAGGCCCGAGGCCGGGCCGGTCAGGAAGATCAGACAGCACAGGGCGATCAGCCCGTACGTCACCGGCGCCGTGGGCCGCCGGACCGCTCTGCTCAGGGCGCCCACGGGCCCGCTCGTCTCGCCGATCATGAACACAGAGCATGACGTAACGGGACGCACCTGCACAGACCGCCTCGCCGCCGTGGGCGGACCAGCGGCGAGTCGCCCCCAGGCCGTAGGGTTACGAGCCACACGCACCGGGGAGTCCGGTGCGTCACCGACACTGGAAGAAAGCGAACAGCCACGATGACGGTTCCCCTGCCGACCGCCACGACGCGATGGCGCTGCACTCTCTGCGGCAACCTCACCCGCTTCGACGTGACCCGCTCCTCGAAGGTCGTGGAGTACGTCCACCTCGACCTCGCCGGAGAGCCGAAGGTGGAGGAGCGCGAGGTCCTCAGTGAGACCATCGAGTCCGTGCGCTGCCGCTGGTGCAACGCCGTGGACAAGGTCGAGCTGGTGGACCGTCCGGGCGCGGAGTCCTCCGAGGGCGGGGACGCCGAGGGCGGCGCGTCCTGAGCGGGCCGCGCCGGGCGTACGCGTACAGGTGATCCCCTCGCGGGATCGGCACGACAGGTGATGAGGTGACGGATGGTGGAGACCGCCGGCGGGGGGCCGGGCGACGGCGCCGCTGAGGTGCTCGACCGTCCGCTGCCCGACGGAGTGCGCCGCAGGGTCGTCCAGATCGTCGCGGACGGCTTCGGCGCGCTGACCGTCGGCGAACTGCCCGCCCAGTTGCGGCAGTACGCCCGTTTCGCACCCAACCGTCGGGCCAAGTTCGCCGGGAACGCGATGGCCGCGGCGCTGGAGACCGATCCGCTGTTCCGGCAGCGCATCGGGGAGCGGTTCAGAGAGGCCCAGCCGGAACTGGCCGGCGCCCTCGACTCCGGCTCCCCGCCTCCGGCCGCGGACCCGCTCGACGTGGCGGCCGCGGCCTATGTTCTGCGGCCCGCCGGCTGGGTGAAGCTGGTCACCGCCGCCGGCGAGGAGGCGCAGCGCGCCGACGCCGAGCGCGCCGACGAGGAGAACCGCGCCGAGCTGGAGCGGCTGCGTGCCCAGCTGGAGCAGGCCCGTGAGCAGGCCCGCGCCGAGACGGACCGGCTGCGCGGGGAGGCCGAGGCGGCCAAGAAGGAAGCGGAGTCGCTTCACCGGAAGCTGCGCGCCGCCCTCAGCGACGTCAGACGCGGCGAGGCGGCGCTGCGCAAGGCGCAGGCCGAGCTGGAGGCGCAGCGCGCTGAGGCGCATGCGCAGGTGTCGGCGGCGGAGAGCGAGACGCGGCGGCTCAAGGCCCGGCTGGGTGAGGCGGAGGCCGCGCTGGAGGCCACGCGCAGAGCGGCGCGCGAGGGGCGCAGTGTCGAGGACATGCGCGTCCGTCTGCTTCTGGACACCCTGCTGGACGCCACGCAGGGTCTGCGGCGGGAACTGGCGCTGCCGCCGGTGTCGGTGCGGCCCGCGGAGACCGTGGACGCGGTCGAGCCGGGCCGGATGACCCCGAAGGACATCGCCGCGCGCGCCCTGTCCGAGAACGACCCGGCGATCCTCGACCAGTTGCTGGCACTGCCGCAGGCGCATCTCGTGGTCGACGGCTACAACGTCACCAAGACCGGCTATCCGCAGATGCCGCTGGAGAAGCAGCGGCTGCGGCTGCTGGGGCAGCTGTCGGCGCTGGCGGCGCAGACCGGCGCCGAGGTCACCTGTGTCTTCGACGGCGCCGAACTGGCCGCGCCGGTGCTGCTCGCGCCGCCGCGCGGGGTGCGGGTGCTGTTCTCCAAGCCGGGGGTGACCGCCGACGAGCTGATCCGCCAGCTGGTGCGCGCCGAGCCGCCCGGCCGGCCCGTCATCGTCGCCTCCACCGACCGTGAGGTGGCCGACGGGGTCGCGCGGGCCGGTGCCCGACCGGTGGCTTCTGCGGTGCTCCTGAAGCGACTGTCCTGAAGGCCCGACTCGCGCACTCGATGTCCGAATTGACGGAACCGTCACGCAACGTAGTGTCAATCCGGCATCACTGCACGTGTGTTGATGGCAAAGAATGCGGGCTGTCGCCGAAATTTTTGGGATCAGGATTTGAACTGATCACAACTGGGTCACTAGGGTCTGGGCTCGAACCTCCGAACGGGTGATCACTCACAAGAAGGAGTTCGCCTCCGTGGCGTCCCACCGTCGACCCAAGCAGCCGAGCCGGGCACGTGTGACCGTGCTCACCACCGCAGCAGCCGCCGCCGTCGCCTTCAGTGCCCAGGCCGCCAACGCAGCCCCCAGCGAGAAGCCGACCAAGGACGAGGTGAAGGCCAAGGTCGACAAGCTGTACGAGCAGGCCGAGCAGGCCACCGAGAAGTACAACGGCGCCAAGGAGAAGCAGGAGAAGCTCCAGAAGGAGATCTCCACCATCCAGGACAACGTCGCCCGCGGCCAGGAGGAGCTGAACAAGCTCCGTGACTCCATAGGCCTCGCGGCAGCGGCCCAGTACCGCACCGGCACCATCGACTCCTCCCTCCAGCTGTTCCTGTCGTCGGACCCCGACGACTACCTGGACAAGGCGTCCACCGCCGACCAGCTCAGCGCCCAGCAGGTCGAGTCGCTGAAGAAGATCCAGGAGAAGCAGCGCGAACTCGCGCAGGAGCGCTCCGAGGCGTCCGAGAAGCTCAAGGACCTCGCCGCCACCCGCACCGAACTCGGCAAGAAGAAGCAGGAAGTCCAGGCGAAGCTCGCCGAGGCGCAGAAGCTGCTCAACTCCCTGACGGCCGCCGAGAAGGCCGCCCTCGACGCCGAGAACGCCCGCGCCAACCGCTCCACCGGCACCCGCGTCGACCTCGGCGACGCCCCGGCCGGCTCCAGCCGCGCCATGGCCGCCTTCCAGGCCGCCCAGAGCAAGCTCGGCTCCCCGTACGTCTACGGCGCCACCGGCCCGTCCTCGTTCGACTGCTCGGGCCTCACCAGCTGGGCCTACGCACAGGCCGGCGTCGCCATCCCCCGCACCTCCCAGGCACAGGCAAGCGCGGGCACGCGGATCTACAGTCAGTCCGACCTGCGCGTCGGCGACCTGGTCATCTTCTACGGCGACCAGCACCACGTCGGCTTCTACGCGGGCAACGGCCAGATCCTGCACGCCCCGCGCACCGGCACGGTCGTGCGCTACGAGTCCATCAACAACATGCCGTTCCAGTTCGGCGTGCGGATCTGACCCGGGCCGGCTCCGCCACCGCCCGGAATCCCGGCGTCCGGTCCGGACCGGGCCGGACCCGGCTCCGTACGGACCCCGGCACCGGATCTCCGCAAGATCAACACGCCGTGCCGCCCGAACGGGCGAATCCTGTGGACGTGTTCTGACCCCGCGCCCCGCCGGTGACCTGCGTCACTGGCGGGGCGTCACCGTGTGTGGCCGTGGAGGTCTTTGGCCGGGTGCCCGTCGCGGGGCTACTGTCTGCCGCGTTTCCCCCCGCCGCCGGGGCGTGCCCCCGTCCGCCCCGGCACCGGGGGACTCCCCGTCCCCCAGTGGAAGGAGTGCGGCTTTCCGTGGGCACCCATCGCCGCCTTGCACCAACCGGGTTCGACAAGGGCGCCGTCGCCGCCCTCGGTCTGCTGTCGGCCGCGACCGCCGCTCTGGGCGCCGTACCGGCGGGCACCGCCACGGCGGCGCCGCACGACGACACCCGGGCCGAGGTGGACCGCCTCTACGAGGAGGCCGAGAAGGCCACGGAGGCCTACAACGCCGCCGACGACAAGGCGGACGCGCTGCGCCGGAAGGTCTCCACCGCGCAGGACCGCATCGCCCGCCGACAGGACCGCGTCAACGCCCTGCGGGAGACGCTCGGTTCGCTGGCCGGCGCCCAGTACCGCTCCGGCGGACTCGACCCGTCCCTGGCGCTGCTGTTCTCCGACGACCCGGCCGACTACCTCGACAAGGCCGCCACCCTCGACCGGATCAGCGCCCACCAGGCCGGAGAACTGCGGGAGCTGCGCTCGGAGATGCGGGAACTGGCGCAGGAACGCGCCGAGGCCGCCCGCGCCCTGACGGAGCTGGAGAAGAGCCGCGAGGCGGTCGCCCGCCACAAGAAGACCGTCGAACGCAAACTGGCCCGGGCCCGGCAGCTCCTCAACGCCCTCGCGCCCGCCGAACGCGCCGCCTGGGACCGGGCCTCCCGCTCCGGCCGCGCCGACCTGCCCGTGTTCACCGGCGGGGCCGTGCCCGCCTCGGGCCGCGCCGCCGCCGCGCTCGCCGCCGCCCGCTCCGCCCTCGGCAAGCCCTATGTGTGGGGCGCCAACGGCCCCTCCGGCTTCGACTGCTCCGGTCTGATGCAGTGGTCGTACGCCCAGGCCGGGGTCGCCCTGCCGCGCACCTCGCAGGCGCAGCGGTACGCGGGCCGGCAGGTGCCGCTGTCCCAGGCGCGGCCCGGCGACCTCGTCGTCTACCGCTCCGACGCCAGCCATGTCGGCATGTACGTGGGGAACGGGCAGGTCATCCACGCCCCCTACCCGGGGGCCCCGGTGCGTTACGACCCGGTCGGCATGATGCCGGTCGCGTCGGTGACGCGGGTCTGACCCGCCGGCCCCGCGTCCGTCCCGCACCGTGTCCGTGCCCCCGGCTCCGCACCGTACGATCGGGAGAGTGGCTGGTCGTCGGAGGGCGTGGGGATCCACGGCAGTGGGGCTGTGTCTGCTGCTGGTTCCGCTCGTGGGATGCGGCGGGCGGCCCGCCGCCGACACCGCGCGGTCCGAGGTACAGCGGCTGCTGGACCGGCGGGCCGAGGCCGTCCTCGGCCACGACGAGCAGGGGTACGGCGCGACCGGCACCCTCGCCGGGTACGCCGAGCTGCGGCAGGTTCCTCTCGCGGACTGGGGCTACCGGGTCACCGCCGTGCGCACCTCCGCCGACGGCGCGACCGCCGACGCCGAGCTGCGCTACCGCATCCGGGACTACGACACCGCACCGGTGACCGCCTCCCGCACGCTGCGGCTGGAGCGCACCGCCGGCGGCGGGTGGGCGGTGGCCGCCGACCGGCCCGCGCGGGGCGCCGGGCAGCAGCTGTGGGACCAGGGCGCGGTGACCGTGGTGCGCGGCACCCACAGCCTGGTCCTCGGCACGGGGCTGAGCGCGGCGGCGCTGAGCCCGTACGCCCGGCTCGCGGACCGTGCCGTGCCGGCGGTGACGGACGCGTGGGGCAGCGGCTGGAGCGGACGCGTCGTCGTGTACGTGCCTCGGTCGCTGGAGGACATGGCCGCGCTGCTGAACTCGCCCGCCTCCTCCTACCGGGGCATCGCCGCTGTGACGACCGGCGAGACCGGCGCCCCGGCGAAGGCGCCCGCCGACCGGATCATCGTCAACCCTGAGGCGTACGGCATGCTCGGCTCGCTGGGCCGGCAGGTCGTCCTCACCCATGAGACCGCGCATGTCGCCACCCGCCGCGCCACGGACGCGTCCACCCCGCTGTGGCTGTCGGAGGGGTACGCCGACTGGGTCGGCTACCGGGGCAGCGGGCGCAGCTCCGACCAGGCGGCGCCGGAGCTCCAGCGGGCCGTCGCGGAGGGGGAGATGCCCGAGGAGCTGCCGGACGACGGCGACTTCTCGTTCACCGGCGACGCCGACCGGCTGGCGCGGGCGTACGAGGGCGGCTGGCTGGCCTGCCGGATGATCGCCGAGCGGTGGGGCGAGGCACGGCTCGGCGAGTTCTACCGGGCGGTCGGGGCGCACCGGCAGCGGGACGGTGCGGTGGAGGAGGCGCTGCGCGACGTGCTCGGGACGACGCCGGAGGAGTTCACCGCGGACTGGCGGGAGTATCTGCGGTTGCAGCTGGGGTGAGAGCCCGTCGGCTCGGCTCCCGCCCCGTGCCCGTGCGGGGGGCCGGCGCGGAGAGCGCCGTACGGCCCCGTGGTCCGTGAGGCGCGGAGGACGTGCGGGGACCTCGCCGTGTGTCTTCCCGGTGGCTTCGCTTCAGGGGTGCTCCGCGAGATTCGGGCCCCTGTGGAAGGGCGAGCAGACCTCACAGACTTTGTCATCGCAGGTCGGCGCGGTGGGGGCGGCTCGTTCGGGGAGCGTTGTGTGACGCGTGCCGCTCCGGACGTCAGTGCATGCTTTCGGTGCCGTTCGGTGCGGTGGCCGGGTCCCGGGGTGCCGTGCTCTGCCGGACCACGAGCTTGGTGGCCAGCTCCATGCGCCGGGTGGGCCGCGCCGGGTCCTGCGGCGCCAGCAGCATGCGGGCCGCCTCCTCGGCCATCTGCCGCAGCGGCTGGTGCACGGTGGTGAGCGGCGGCGAGGACCACTGGGCCGCGGGGACGTCGTCGTACCCGACCACCGACAGGTCCTCGGGCACGCTCAGCCCCTTGCGGCGGGCGGCCTCCAGGACGCCCAGCGCCTGGAGGTCGCTGCCCGCGAAGATCGCGGTCGGCCGGTCGGGGCCGTCGAGCAGTTCCATGGCGTGGCTGAAGCCGCCCTGGACGTGGAAGTCGCCGTGCCGGATGTGGCGTGGGTCGGGCCGCAGGCCGGCCATGGCCATCGCGGAGCGGTAGCCGTCCAGCCGGGCCAGCGAGCACATCAGGTCGGCGGGGCCGGTGATGATGGCGATCCTCTCGTGCCCGTGGTCGAGGAGATGGCGGGTGGCGGCCACGCCCCCGGACCAGTTGGCGGAGCCCACCGACGGGACGTCGGGCTGAGGGTCGCCGGCCGGGTCGACGATGACGAAGGGGATCGCGCGGGAGCGCAGCTGCTTCTTCACATGGTCCGGCAGCGCGGAGAAGACCAGTACGACTCCGCGCGGGCGGCGCTGGAGCACGCCGTCGAGCCATTCGCGGCCCGGAGCGTGCCGGGTGCCGCTCTCGGTGACGACGACGCTGAGCCGGTGGCGCTGGGCGACGTTCTCCACGCCGCGGATCAGCTCCATCGCCCAGACGCTCTCCAGCTCGTGGAAGACCAGCTCGATCAGCGGGGCGTGCGAGGCGGCGGCGCTGCGCCGGCGGTAGCCGTGTTCGGCCAGTAGCTGCTCGACGCGGCTGCGTGTTGCGGCGGAGACATCCGATCGTCCGTTGAGGACCTTCGAAACTGTCGAGAGGGAGAGCCCCGCCTGTGCCGCGATCTCCGCCAACGTGATCCGACCGGCGGTTTCGTCCTCTTCTCTCGCTCCCATGGCCGCAGCATACGTCACCGTCCTGGTAACGGTTCGATCGCGTCCGTACGACCCCGTTGACCGAAAAGGGGGGCTCGTTTAATGTCCCGGCAACAACAAATTTCGCGCTTGTAATCGAAACTTTCGAGCGAAAGGGGTGGGGCGCAGTGCGGACACGCGTGCGGTTCTCCCGGGTACTTGCGTGCGGCGTCGCTCTGGCGGCGGCGCTGTCGCTGACGGCGTGCGGGGGCAACGGGTCGTCGGCGGGCGGGGGCGACAAGATCCACGTCCTCGTCTACGGCGACGCCACGAACAAGGTCGAGAAGGCGATCGTCGACAAGTTCAACAAGACCTCCGAGGTCAAGGTGGTCCTGGACACCATCCCCGGTGCCGACTACCAGCAGAAGCTCCAGACGATCATCAACACGCCCCAGGCCCCGGACATCTTCTTCAACTGGGGCGGCGGCAGCATCGTGCCGTTCGTCAAGGCGGACCTGCTGCTCCCCCTGGACGACTTCATCGCCAAGGACGCCAAGCTGAAGGACGCCTTCCTGCCGTCCGTCTTCGACTCCGCGGTCGTCGACGGCAAGGCGTACGGCGTCCCGATGCGCGGCACGCAGCCGGTGATGCTCTTCCACAACAAGAAGGTCCTCGCCGACGCCGGCGTGCAGCCGCCGAAGACCTGGGACGAGCTGCTCGCCGCGGTGAAGACCCTCAAGGCGAAGGGCATCACACCGATCGCGCTCGGCGGCGGCGACCAGTGGCCCACCCTGATGTGGTTCGAGTACCTCTACGACCGCATCGCCGGACCCGAGCTGTTCAACAAGGCCCTCTCCGGCGACAAGAACGCCTGGGCCGGCGAGGACAGCAAGAAGGCGCTGAGCATGCTGAGGGAGCTGGTCGACGCCGGCGCCTTCGGCACCAACTACGACTCGGTGAAGTTCACCGACCAGGGCTCCCCGACCCTCCTCGCCCGCGGCAAGGCCGCCTTCGAGCTGATGGGCTCCTGGGAGTACTCCACCATCCAGGACTTCGACAAGCCGTTCGCCGAGAAGAACCTCGGCTACACCGCCTTCCCGACCGTGCCCGGCGGCAAGGGCGACCCGGCCAACCTGGTCGGCAACACCAACAACTTCTACTCGGTGCTGAAGAAGACCAAGCACCCCGAGGCCGCCGCCGAGTTCCTGAAGCTGATGTACTCCGACGACTTCGTCAAGCAGCAGCTCGCCATCGGCAACCTGCCCACCACCACCAACACCGAGCAGTACCTCGACACCAGCGCGAACCCCGCGTACTCGCGCTACCAGTACGACCTGGTCAAGAAGGCGCCCAGCTTCCAGCTCTCCTGGGACCAGGCCTACCCGCAGTCGGCGTCCACGGCGATGCACCAGGCCGTGCAGCAGTTCTTCAACGGACGGCTGGACGCCGACGGGTTCATCAAGGCCATGCAGGCCCTGCCCACCGAATGAGCACCTCATGACCACGCAGATGACACGCGCGTCCGCGCCCCGCACCGTGACCGGCAAGACCAGCCGGCCGGTGCGGGGGACGGCCGCCGACGTGGGCCGCCCGGGCTTCGCCTGGGCGGTCCCCGCCACGCTGTTCTTCGCCCTGTTCGCCATCGCCCCGCTGGTGATGGTCGCCGTCCTGTCGTTCATGAACTGGAACGGCCTCGCCGAACCCGAGTTCGTCGGCCTGGACAACTGGAAGCGGGTCTTCGACGACCCGGTGATGATCCAGAGCATCTGGCTGACGCTGCTGCTCACGTTCCTCGGCGTCGCCCTACAGACCCCGCTGAGCATCCTGCTCGGCGTGTGGGCCGCCGGCAAGCAGCGCAACCGCGCCGTGCTCTCGGCGATCTACTTCGTCCCGCTGCTGCTGTCGTCCACCGCCGTGTCCGTGCTGTGGCGGGCCCTGCTCGACCCGAACTTCGGTGTCCCCGCCCAGGCGACCTGGCTGTTCGGCGACGGCAACCTGTTCGGTGCGCAGTCCACCGCGATCGGGGTCCTCGCCTTCGTCAGCACCTGGCAGTTCACCCCGCTGCACACCCTGATCTACCAGGGCGCCGCACGCGCGATCCCCGAAGTCCTCTACCAGGCCGCGGAGATCGACGGGGCGGGCCGCTTCCGGCAGTTCTTCCACATCACACTGCCGCAGCTGCGCAACTCGATCATCACCTCGATGATCCTCATGGTGGTCGGCGGTCTCACCACCTTCGAGACGGTGCTCATCCTGACCCAGGGCGGTCCCGGCACCGACACCACCATCAGCGCCTACTACATGTACCAGAAGGCCTTCAAGAGCTTCGACTTCGGCGCCGGCGCGGCCATCGCGCTCGTGCTGGTCGTCGCCGCCACGATCATCTCGCTGATCGTCGTACGCCTGTCCGGCTACGACAAGATGCGCGGCACCATGGAGGGCATGTCATGAGGCGACGCCCCAACTACCTGGCCGGCGCGGCCTCGCTCGCCTGGCTGTTCATCGTCGGCCTGCCCCTGTACGTCCTGCTCGCCGCGACCGTGCAGACCCGCTCCGACTACTCCAAGGGCGGGCCGCTGTCCTGGCCGGAGAACTTCACCCTGGAGAACTTCACCGGCGCCTTCGACGAGGGCTTCGGGCAGTACTACCTCAACACGGTCATCGTCACGGTCGCCGTCGTCGGCATCGTCCTGCTGCTGGTGCCGCCGCTCGCCTACGCGATCGTCCGCAGCCGCTCCCGGGTGACCTCGCTGGTCTTCCGGCTGTTCCTGCTCGGCCTCGCCATCCCCGCCCAGGCGGTGATCGTGCCGATGTTCTACCTGATCAGCGAAGCCGGCCTGTACGACAACCTGATCGGCGTCATCCTGCCCACGGCCGCGTTCTGCCTGCCCGTCTCCGCGCTCGTCCTCAGCGGCGCCATGCGGGACATCTCCCCGGAGCTGTTCGAGGCGATGGCCATGGACGGGGCGACGCCGCGCCGGATGTTCTTCCAGCTCGTGCTGCCGCTGTCGCGCGGCGGGATCTCCACCATCGTGGTGTTCTCCGCCCTCCAGGCCTGGAACGGCTTCCTCTTCCCCCTCGTCCTCACCCAGTCCGACTCCACCAAGGTCATCACGCTGGGCCTGTACAACTTCCAAACCGAGCACGGCATCAACATCCCCGGCCTGCTGGCCGCGGTGGTGCTGTCGATGGTGCCCGTCCTGCTCGTCTACCTGTTCGCCCGTCGCGCCCTGGTCCAGGGTCTGATGGGCGTCGGAGGAAAGTGACCGCCACGTGGCCGTTGAGACAACCACCCCCGTCACCCCTGTCTGGAACGATCCCGCCCAGGACATCGACACCCGTGTCACGGCTCTGATCGAGGCGATGACCGTCGAGGAGAAGATCGCCCAGCTCTTCGGCGTCTGGGTGGGCGCCTCCGCCGAGGGCGGTGAGGTCGCCCCGCACCAGCACGACATGGAGGAGGCGGTCGACCTCGACGCCCTGCTGCCGGCCGGGCTCGGACAGCTCACCCGGCCCTTCGGCACCGCCCCCGTCGACCCGGCCCTCGGCGCGCTGTCCCTGCTGCGCACCCAGCGCCGCATCATGTCCGCCAACCGGTTCGGCATCCCGGCCCTCGCCCACGAGGAATGCCTGGCCGGGTTCGCCGCCTGGGGCGCCACCGCCTACCCCGTCCCGCTCTCCTGGGGCGCCACCTTCGACCCGGAGCTGATCCGCCGTATGGCCGCCGCCATCGGCGAGGACATGCGCCGCGTCGGCATCCACCAGGGCCTCGCCCCCGTCCTGGACGTCGTCCGCGACGCCCGCTGGGGACGCGTGGAGGAGACCATCGGCGAGGACCCCTACCTCGTCGGCACCATCGGCACCGCCTATGTGCAGGGCCTGGAGTCGGCCGGGATCGTCGCCACCCTCAAGCACTTCGCCGGCTACTCCGCCTCCCGCGCCGGACGCAACCTCGCGCCCGTGTCGATGGGTTCGCGTGAACGCGCCGACGTGCTGCTGCCGCCGTTCGAGATGGCCCTGCGCGAAGGCGGCGCCCGCTCCGTCATGCACGCCTACACCGACACCGACGGCATCCCCTCCGCCGCCGACGAGGAACTGCTGACCGGGCTGCTCCGCGACACCTGGGGCTTCACCGGCACCGTCGTCGCCGACTATTTCGGCATCGCCTTCCTGAAGATCCTGCACGGCGTCGCCGGCGACTTCACCGAGGCCGCCGCCCTCGCCCTGCGCGCCGGCGTCGATGTCGAACTGCCCAGCGTGAAGACGTTCGGCGCGGACCTCGTCCAAGCGGTCACCGACGGCACCGTGCCCGAGGAGCTGGTCGACCGCGCCCTGCGCCGCGTGCTCGCGCAGAAGGCCGAACTCGGCCTGCTCGACGCCGACTTCGACCCGGTGCCGCCCGCTTTGAAGGACGCCGACACCGACGACGGAGCCGACACCGACGCCCTGCGCGGCACCGTCGACCTGGACTCGCCCGGCAACCGCGAGCTGGCCGCCCGCGCCGCCGACGAGTCGGTGATCCTGCTCCGCAACAACGGCGCACTCCCGCTGAGCGCGCCCCGCCGCATCGCCCTGATCGGTCCTCAGGCCGACGAACCCACCGCGGTGCTGGGCTGCTACTCCTTCCCGCTGCACGTCGGCGTCCACCACCCCGAGGTGCCCGTCGGCATCGCACTGCCCACGCTGCGCGAGGCCCTGGTGCGGGAGTTCCCCGGCGTCGAGATCGTCACCGTGCGCGGCGCGGACGTCGACACCGACGACACCTCCGGCTTCGACGAGGCCGTCCGTGTCGCCCGCGACGCCGACGTCGTCGTCGTGGCGCTCGGCGACCGGGCCGGCCTGTTCGGCCGCGGCACCAGCGGCGAGGGCTGCGACGCCGAGTCGCTGGCGCTGCCCGGCGTGCAGCAGGCGCTGCTCGACCGGCTGCTGGACACGGGAACGCCGCTCGTGGTGACGCTGCTCGCCGGCCGGCCCTACGCGCTGGGCCGCGCCACCGCCGAGGCCGACGCGATCGTGGCGTCCTTCTTCCCCGGCGCCGAGGGCACCGCCGCCGTCGCCCGCGTGCTCAGCGGCGCCGTCAACCCCTCCGGCCGGCTGCCGGTCAGCGTGCCCGCCGGGTCCGGGGGCCAGCCCGCCACCTATCTCGCCGCCCGGCTCGCCGGCCGCAGCGACGTCTCCGCGATCGACCCGACCCCGGCGTTCGCCTTCGGGCACGGTCTGTCGTACACGACGTTCGACTGGAGCGATCTCGTCGTCGCCGCCGAGGAGGCCGCCACCGACGGGGAGTTCACCCTCTCCTTCACCGTCCGCAACACCGGCGACCGGCACGGCGCCGAGGTCGTCCAGCTCTATCTGCACGACCCGGTCGCCTCCGTCGTCCAGCCCGTGCAGCGGCTCATCGGCTACCGCAGGGTGCCGCTCGCCCCGGGCGAGGCACGCCGGCTCACGGTGACCGTCCCGGCCGATGTCGCCTCCTTCACCGGCCGCGACGGACGGCGCGTGGTCGAGCCGGGCGAGCTGGAGCTGCGCCTGTCCGCCGCGAGCGACGCCCCGCGTCTGACGGCGAGCGTCCGTCTGACCGGGCCCGCGCGGCACGTGGACCACACGCGGCGGCTGCACGCCGAGTTCCGCTGACGGCCCTCGCGGCACGTCCGTCCACAGGAACGGGAGCCCCGGCTCAAGGGGAGGAGCCGGGGCTCTCCCGTGTCCGGGGGGCTCTCCCCGCCGGCGGATCGTCCGTGCCGGGAGCTCTCCCCGCCCGGCGGATCGCCCGCGCCGGCGGCACTCCCGCCCGGCGAGGCCCGCGCGTGGGCGGTCGCCGGGTGCCGCCCCGGCCGGTCAGCCGTCCCCCTCCAGTACGGCGACAGCCTCCCGCAGCCACTCCCGCTCCGCCCGCCCCGTCGCCCGGGCCACCCGCAGCATGCCCTGCCGGAACAGGTCCCCGGCGTCCTCGGCGGCGACGGGACGGTCACCCTCGTAGAAGAAGCTGGACGGTTCCTCCAGGAAGTCCAGCCGGCGCCGCAGCACGGCCGCCTGCTCCCGCCGGTCCGGCAGGTGCCGCAGGAAGGCCAGGACCGTGTTGAACCGCACCTGGTCGCTGATCTCGACGGGCTTCGGCGAGCGCAGCCGCCGCTCCAGCTCCGCCCGGCCCTCACCCGTCAGGGACAGCACCCGGCGCGGCGCCGCGCTCGCGCCCTCCTCGACACGCTCGGTCAGCAGGCCCGCCGCGACCAGCCGCTTGATCGCCGGATACAGCGCCCCGTCGCTGACGGGGCGGACATGGCCGCTCAGCGCCCGGATGCGCTCCTTCAACTCGTAGCCGTGCAGCGGCTGTTCGGCCAGGAAGCCGAGGATCGACAGCTCCAGCACTCCTTGATTCCTCCTTGCGGGTGCCCCGCCGTCATGCTACCTCTAATCGGGCTACCTCGAATCGAGGTATGACTTCCCGCACTCCGTGTCCGAGGGGACCACCACCATGAACGCGCACCGCGCCCGGATCATCTCCCTGGCCCACCCCGTCTACTTCTCCCTGCTGGCCTCCGTCACCACCGGGATCATCAACACCGTCTGGGTCTCCCGGCTCGGCGGCGACGCCGTGGCCGCCGTCGCCGTCGCGACCAACACCGAGAACGTCCTGCTCGGCGTGGCCCTGCTGTTCGCCTCCGGCACCACCGTGCTCGTCGCCCACGCCCGCGGCGCCCGTGACCCGGCCGCCGTCCGCGCCGCCGTACGCGGCGGCTGGACCCTGTGCGCGCTGATCACCCCGGTGGTCGCCGCCGGCGGCTTCCTGCTGCGGGAGCCGCTCGCCCGTCTCGTCCTCGGCGGCGAGGACGGCGGTGCCCTGCCGCTCGCCGTCGCCTACTTCGCGATCTCCCTGCCCGGCACGGCCGTCTTCTTCGTCCAGCAGCTCGTGGACGGACTCCTCAAGGGCACCGGCGACACCCGCACCCCGATGCGGCTCGCCCTCCTCGCCAACGGACTGATACTCCTCGGCGACCCGCTGCTCATCCATCTGTACGGCGTCCCGGGCGCCGCCGCCTCCACCGTCCTGTGCCGGACCGTCGCCCTCGCCGCCGGGCTGGTGGCGCTGCGCCGCAACGCCCAGCTGCGCACCGAGGCCGGACCACGCCCCGCCCGCTCCGCCGCGGCCGTGCTGCGCACCGGCCTGCCCATGGCGGCCGACTTCACCGTGCGGCAGGGCGGCGCCCTCGTGCTGGTCGCGATCGTGGCACGGATCGGAGTGACCGCCGTCGCCGCGTACGCCATCGCGTACAAGGTGATGTACGTCGCGACCATGGCCTTCTACGCCGTCCGCCAGGCCGCCTCCATCCACACCGCGCACACCCGCGGCACCGGCACCGACGCCCGCCGGGCCATCGCCCGCCAGGCCGTCCTCGTCTCCGGCACCGTCGGCCTCAGCGCCGCCGCGCTGCTCGCCCTGACCGCGGCGTGGATCATGGCCGCGTTCGGCGCCGGACCGGACGTGGCCCGCGAAGGCGTCCTCTTCCTCCGCTGCGCCGGCCCCTACCTGATGCTGCTGGCCTGCTTCATCGCGCTCGGCGGCGTCTTCGAGGGCAGCGGGGGCGCGCCGCTGCTGCTGCGGGTCACCGTCGCCGGCACCGCCCTGCAACTGCCGCTCGCCCACGCCCTGTCGGGGCTCGGCCTGCCGGGGATCTGCCTCGCCCTGGCGCTCGCGACGGCCGCCCAGTGCGCGGCGGTGACCGCCGCGCTGACGCGTCCCGGGCGCCCGCGGCCGGCGCGGCCCGTTCAGGAGGAGACCGGTGTCTCCTCGGCCGGCTCGGCCTGAGCGGGCGGCCGTTCCTTGCGGAGGGACGGCACCGTCGACCGCCACAGCAGCACGGCCGCCGTCACCGCTGCGGCCACCAGCAGCCCGTTGCGCGCGAACAGCAGCGACACACCGAGCGTGTCACTGGCGACGACATGCGCGAACCACAGCGGGAACTCCAGCAGTGTCACCGGGCACGCCAGCAGCACCAGCAGCGCCGGCCACCGCATCCGCGTCGCCCGGAAGCACAGGCACACCGCGCCGAGACCCACCAGCCACACCATGTACTGCGGGCTGATCACCCGGCTCGTCACCGTGAACAGCAGCACCGCCGCGAACGCCGCGTCCACGACCGTGCAGGGCCGAAACCGCACCGCCACCAGCCGCCACAGCAGCAGCCACGCGAAGGCCGCCCCGGTCAGGAACAGCGCCACCGTGGAGACCACGGAGACATACGGGCCGAGGAACTCCACCGAGCCGTAGTTCAGCAGCACGTCCCCGTCCCAGCCGTACTGCCGGGCCACATGGAAGACCAGCGAGCCCAGCGACTCCACCTCCGTGCCCCGGTCCCGCTGGAACGTCAGGAACGCGAACGAACCCGGCATCGCCAGCGCGAACACCCCCGCGAGCACCGCCGCCGACACCACGGCCGCCGCCCACACCGCCCGCCGCCGCACCCCGATCAGCAGCAGCGCCGGCCACACCTTCAGCATCGCCCCGAGCCCCACCAGCGCCCCCATCACCCGGGGCCGCCGGGCACCGGCGAGCAGCGCCGCCACCGCGACCGCGGTCACCATCACGTCGTACCGGGCGTACACCGTCGGCCCGAGCAGCGGCACGCCCGCCACCCACAGCCACGCCCCCGCGAGCGTCCGGCCGGGCCGGCGCCCCGCGTGCAGCAGCAGCGCGAACGCGGCCAGATCGGAGAGGAACGCCAGCACGAAGAACGCCTCGGCATACCCCAGGAACGGCAGCAGGCCGGGGGAGAGCACCGCCAGCGCGGCGGCCGGCGGGTACTGCCAGGTGACGTCCTCCAGCGGGAACGTTCCGCCGCGCAGCACGTCGTACCAGCCGTGATAGATCACCGACACATCGCTGGTGACGTCCGGGCCGGGGAACACGACCACCTTGAACACGAACAGCAGCAGCACGACCCGCCCAGCCGCCCACACCGCCGTGGCCGGCCACAGCAGGGGCCGCCTCGCCACCGTCGTCTCCACCAGATCCCCTGCCGTTCGCTTCCCCGTGATGTGCGGTCGAGTGACACATGATGTCCTGCCGCCCTGCGCGCGTGCCACAACCACCGCCGGGGCCGTTCGGTAGGGTCGGCGGCGATGCACAAGACCCTGATCGTCACCAACGACTTCCCGCCCCGCCCGGGCGGCATCCAGGCCTTCCTGCACAACATGGCCCTGCGCCTGGACCCGGCGAGCCTCGTCGTCTACGCCTCCACCTGGAAGCGCACCCGCGAGGGCATCGAGGCCACCGCCGCCTTCGACGCCGAGCAGCCCTTCACCGTCGTACGCGACCGTACGACGATGCTGCTGCCGACCCCGCAGGCCACCCGGCGCGCGGTCGGCCTGCTGCGCGAACACGGCTGCTCCGCCGTCTGGTTCGGCGCCGCCGCCCCCCTCGGCCTGATGGCCCCCGCCCTGCGCAGGGCCGGCGCGGAGCGGATCGTCGCCACCACCCACGGCCACGAGGCCGGCTGGGCCCAGCTGCCCGCCGCCCGGCAACTCCTGCGCCGTATCGGGGAGACCACGGACACGATCACCTACCTCGGCGAGTACACCCGCTCCCGTATCGCCGCCGCGCTCGCCCCGCAGGCCGCCGCCCGCATGGTGCAGCTGCCGCCCGGCGTCGACGAGAAGACCTTCCACCCCGGCTCCGGCGGCGACGAGATCCGCGCCCGCCTCGGCCTCACCGACCGGCCCGTGGTGGTGTGCGTCTCCCGGCTGGTGCGCCGCAAGGGCCAGGACACCCTCGTCCGGGCGATGCCCCGCATCCTCGCCGCCGAGCCCGACACCGTCCTGCTGATCGTCGGCGGCGGCCCCTACGAGCAGGACCTGCGCCGCCTCGCCCGCGAGACCGGTGTCGCCGACTCCGTCCGCTTCACCGGCGCCGTCCCCTGGTCCGAGCTGCCCGCCCACTACGGCGCGGGGGACGTGTTCGCCATGCCGTGCCGCACCCGCCGCGGCGGCCTGGACGTCGAGGGACTCGGCATCGTCTATCTGGAGGCCTCCGCGACCGGCCTGCCCGTCGTCGCCGGTGACTCCGGCGGCGCGCCCGACGCCGTTCTCGACGGCGAGACCGGCTGGGTGGTCCGCGGCGGCTCGCCCGAGGAGGCCGCCGAACGCATCGTCGCGCTCCTCGGCGACCCCGAGCTGCGCCGCCGCATGGGGGAGCGGGGCCGGCAGTGGGTGGAGGAGAAGTGGCGCTGGGACCTGCTGGCGGAGAGGCTCAAGGCACTGCTGTAGACAGCGGAAGAAAGGGGGGAGGGGCCGCGCTCGTCGGCCCCTCCCCCCTCTTCTTCGGGCACACGCCCTGCATCGTGCTCCATCGTGCTACTTCGTGTAGATCGCCTCGATCTCGTCGGCGTAGTCCCGCGCCACCACGTTCCGCTTCAGCTTCAGCGACGGCGTCAGATGACCCGACTCCTCCGTGAACTGCGCCGGCAGGACACGGAACTTGCGCACCGACTCCGCCTTCGACACCGCGGCGTTGCCGTCGTCGACGGCCGCCTGGATCGCGGCCAGCAGATCCGGGTCCTCCCGCAGCGACGCCGCCGTCGAACCGGCCGGCTTGCCGTGCTCCGCGGCCCACCGGCCCAGGAACTCCTCGTCGATCGTGACCAGCGCGCCCACGAACGGCCGCCCGTCGCCGACCACCATGCACTCCGCGACCAGCGCGTGCGCCCGGATACGGTCCTCGATCACCGCCGGGGCCACGTTCTTGCCGCCCGCGGTGACGATGATCTCCTTCTTGCGGCCGGTGATCCGCAGATAGCCGTCCGCGTCCAGGGTGCCGATGTCGCCGGTGTGGAACCAGCCGTCCTCCAGCGCCTCCGAGGTCGCGCCCGGGTTGTTCCAGTACTCCTTGAACAGGTGCTCGCCGTGCAGCAGCACCTCGCCGTCGTCGGCGATACGGATCACCGAACCGGGCAGCGGCTGGCCCACCGTGCCGATCTTCACCCGGTCCCACGGGTTGAACGCCGTCGCCGCGCAGGACTCGGTCAGGCCGTAGCCCTCGAGGACCGTGAAGCCGATGCCGCGGAAGAAGTGGCCCAGGCGCTCGCCCAGCGGGGCGCCGCCGGAGATGGCGTACTCGCCGCGCCCGCCGAGGACCGCGCGCAGCTTGCTGTAGACCAGCTTGTCGAACACCTTGTGCTTGATCTTCAGACCCAGCGACGGGCCCGACGGCGTGTCCAGCGCCTTGCTGTAGGCGATCGCCGTGTCCGCCGCCTTGTCGAAGATGCCGCCCTTGCCGTCGGCCTGCGCCTTGGCCCGCGCCGAGTTGTACACCTTCTCGAACACCCGCGGCACACCGAGGATCAGCGTCGGCCGGAACGCGGCCAGTTCTTCGGTGAGGTTCTTGATGTCCGGGACGCAGCCCAGCTTGATCGGCGCCAGCATCGGCGCGATCTGCACCAGCCGCCCGAAGACATGCGCCAGCGGCAGGAACAGCAGCACGGAGCACTCACCGGTGCGGAACAGCGGACGCAGCCGCTCCACCACGTTGCCGCACTCCGCGAAGAAGCTGCGGTGCGTGAGCACACAGCCCTTGGGGCGGCCCGTCGTACCGGAGGTGTAGACGATGGTCGCCGGGTCGTCGGCCTTCGCGATCGAGCTGCGCTCCTCGACCGTCGCGTCCGAGACGTCCTTGCCGAGCCGGCCCAGCTCGTCCACGGCACCGGCCTCGATCTGCCACACGTTCTTCAGCGCGGGCAGCTTCTCCCGCACCGACTCCACGGCCGCCGTGTGATTGTCCAGCTCCGTGACACAGGCGGTGGCGCCCGAGTCGGACAGGATCCACTCCACCTGCTCCGGCGAGCTGGTCTCGTACACCGGCACGGTGATCGCGCCCGCGCTCCAGATCGCGAAGTCGAGCAGCGTCCACTCGTAGCGGGTGCGGGACATCAGGCCCACCCGGTCACCCGGCTGCACACCGGAGGCGATGAGCCCCTTGGCGGCGGCGTGCACCTCCGCCAGGAACTCCGTGGCCGTGACGTCCTGCCACACGCCACCGACCTTGCGGGCGATGACGGCGACATCGGGGTGCTGCGCGGCGTTTCTGCGGACGATGTCGGTCAGATTTCCGTCCGCAGGGACCTCGTACAAAGCCGGAAGGCTGAACTCGCGCAAGACTGCTGCTCCTCATAGGGCGCCGGCGCCACGACGTTGTGTGATGCGACGGTGCGGTCCAAGGCTCGGGCAGGTGCTCGGGATGACGCCAGGAGGATGGGAAACCCACTGGTTGAAATCCTGAGCACGACTGGACTGCCCGGACGTTACCCGCCGGTATGCCTTCTCCGACAGGGGGTCCCGGGGAGATGTTCGCTGCGTCACACGGATTGCTCTTACTCTCCGCACAGTAGTCCACCCCCTTCCGGCCCAGCCAGTAACCGCAGGTCGGGCCAGCACTGTTCACAAGGGCCCCGCGCCTCCTACCCTTGATCGCCATGCCCTCCACACCGGACGGAAACCGCACCGGCCCCGCACGCCGCGCCCGGCGGACCCACCGTGTCCATGTCGTCAGCGACGTCCACGGCAACGCCCGCGACCTGGCCCGTGCCGGGGACGGCGCCGACGCTCTGATCTGCCTCGGCGACCTCGTCCTCTTCCTCGACTACGCCGACCACTCGCGCGGCATCTTCCCCGACCTGTTCGGCACACGGAACGCGGACCGGCTCGTCGAGCTGCGCACCGCCCGCCGCTTCGACGAGGCACGCGAGCTGGGCCGACGGCTGTGGGCCGGCATCGAGGGCGACCGCGCGGCGGTCGTCGAGCAGGCGGTGCGCAAGCAGTACGCCGAACTGTTCGCCGCGTTCCCCACGCCTACGTACGCCACCTACGGCAATGTCGACATGCCGCCCTTGTGGCCGGAGTACGCCGGACCGGGCACCACCGTCCTCGACGGCGAGCGCGTCGAGATCGGCGGTCGCGTCTTCGGCTTCGTCGGCGGCGGCCTGCGCACCCCGATGCGCACCCCGTACGAGATCAGCGACGAGGAGTACGCCGCCAAGATCGAGGCGGTCGGCGAGGTCGACGTGCTGTGCACCCACATCCCGCCCGAGGTGCCGGAACTGGTGTACGACACCGTGGCCCGCCGCTTCGAACGCGGCAGCCGCGCCCTCCTGGACGCCATCCGCCGCACCCGGCCCCGGTACGCCCTGTTCGGCCACGTCCATCAGCCGCTGGTACGGCGCATGCGGATCGGGGCGACCGAATGCGTCAACGTGGGTCACTTCGCCAGTACCGGGACGCCCTGGGTGCTGGAATGGGGGTGACGTCGCCGAGGCGACCGCGCGGTAGCCTTCACGCTGCATACGTGCACTTCCCGCACGGCCTGCACACCTGCTGACCCTTATCTACCGGCCCGCATCTGGAGGAGCCACGGCGATGGCGGAACACACCAGCTCGAGCATCACGATCGAGGCGGCACCGGCCGACGTCATGGCGGTCATCGCCGACTTCGCCCGCTACCCGGACTGGACCGGCGAGGTGAAGGAGGCCGAGATCCTCAAGACCGACGAGCAGGGCCGCGCCGAACAGGTCCGCCTCGTCATGGACGCGGGCGCGATCAAGGACGACCAGACGCTGGCCTACACCTGGAACGGGCCCGACGAGGTCTCCTGGACCCTGGTCAAGTCCCAGATGCTGCGCTCCCTGGACGGCTCCTACCTGCTGAAGCCCACGGGCGACGGCGCGACAGAGGTCACCTACCAGCTGACCGTCGACGTCAAGATCCCCATGCTCGGCATGATCAAGCGCAAGGCGGAGAAGGTCATCATCGACCGCGCGCTGGCGGGCCTCAAGAAGAGGGTCGAATCGGGCGAGGCCTGACCCAGGACCTGCCGGCAGCGAGCCGACCCGGCTGCGGGCGGCCTCGGGGCAGGGACGCGTGCCCACGCAACTGCGGGCAGTCGTGCCGCTGAGGCGCCGGGTTCCCTGCTGGAGCGAAGTCGAGAGCTCGGGGGAGGGCGGGCGCTGGGGGTCCCCTTCTGGGGACGCACCCCGGTAGCGGCGGGCGGCGCGACCCACCCCCGCCCAGCTTCAGCACCGGGCGCCGAGCACGGCCAGGTCCGCGCCGGGCTCCCCGCACGCCCACCCGCGCCCCGCAGGCTTCGGTACCGTTCACCCCCATGCGCACCCTCATGATCACGGGCCCCGGCGGCAGCGGCCGTACCACGATCGCCGCCGCCACCGCACTCACCGCCGCCCGCGAGGGCACCCGCACCCTCCTCCTCAGCACGGACCGCACCGACACCCCCGGCGCCGTCCTCGGCACCCCCACCGGCCCGACGCCCACCCGCGTCACCCCGCACCTCACCGCCTGGCGCCCCGACGCCCCCGCCGCGTTCCGCGAGGACCTCACCGCCTTCCAGGACCGCGCCGCGGGCGTCCTCGACCTGCTCGGCGCCTCCCGCCTCGACCCCGAGGAGGTCACGCCCCTCCCCGGCGCCGAGGAACTCGCCGTCCTCCGCGCCCTCCGCGACGCCGCGCTCTCCGACGCCCACGACCTCCTCGTCGTCGACCTGCCCCCCACCCCGCAGGCCCTCGCCCTGCTCGCCCTCCCCGAGGAGCTGCGCCGCTACCTGCGCCGCCTGCTCCCGCCCGAGCGGCAGGCGGCCCGCGCCCTGCGCCCGGTCCTCGGCCGGCTGGCCGGCGTGCCGATGCCGGCCGACTGGCTGTACGAGACCGCCGCCCGCTGGGACGTCGAACTGGCCGCCGTCGAGGCGGTCCTCGGCGACCGCAACACCGCCGTACGCCTGGTCGCCGAGCCCGGCCCGGCGGGCACGGACGCCCTGCGCACCGCCCGTCTCGGCCTCGCCCTGCGGGCCCTGCCCGTGGAGTCGGTCGTCGCCAACCGCGTCCTGCCCGAGGAGGACACCCCCGGCTCCTGGCTGGCCGGCCCCGTGGCCCAGCAGCGCAAGGCACTGGACGCCTGGCGGGAGGAGTACGGCGACCTCCTCACCGCGCCCCACCTCGGCCACGACCCGAGCGGCGCCGACGACCTCACCGCGCTCGCCGTGCCCGCCCCCGCCGCGGACACCCCGCCCGCCGACTGGCCGGTCGTCGACCGGATCGCCGAGGACGGCGTCCTCGTCTGGCACATCCCCTTGCCGGGCGCCGTACGCGAGGACCTCGACCTGGTGCGGCGCGGCGACGAACTCGTCATCGCCGCAGGCCCCGGCCGCCGTGTCGTGCCGCTGCCGTCCGCCCTGCGCCGCTGCACCGTGGACGGCGCCGGCCTGCGCGAGGGCGAACTGCGCGTACGGTTCGCACCGGACCCCGACCTGTGGCCCCGCACCCGCTGACGGCACGCCTCCGCCGACGGCGCGCACCCCTGCGCCTCGGCGCCCCCTGGGCACGACGCGCGCCCCCGCTCACGACGCGCACCCGCCCAC
>NZ_JALLGL010000618.1 GCF_023072675.1 Streptomyces sp. XM83C | reverse complement strand
CGCCCCCGGCGTGCACTCACGCCCCGCCCCATAGGCGAAAAACCGCCTGTCGCGCGCGATCATCGCCGCCATCATGGCCGTATGACAGCCCCCACGTCCTCCCAGAGCGCCACTACGTCCGCCGCCGGCGCCTCCGAAGCCCCCACATCCGCCCCCGGCGCCCGCGTGCCCTCCCGCAGCGCCCGCGCGCGCTCCTTCAACGCCGCCGCGGCCCAGTACGCCGCCAACCGCCCCTCCTATCCGCCCGCCCTGTTCGACGCGATCGAGGACCTGGCCGGACGACCCCTCGACGGGGCGCGGGTAGCGGACGTCGGCGCCGGCACCGGAATCGCGACGGCGCTGCTGCGGGAACGCGGCGCGCGGGTCGTCGCCGTGGAGCCCGGCGACGGCATGGCGGCGCAGTTCCACAGCATCCACCCTGACCTCCCCGTGGTCCGCGGCGACGGCAATGCCCTGCCCCTGGCCACTGCCTCCGTCGACCTGATCACCTACGCCCAGTCCTGGCACTGGACCGACCGGACTCGCGCGGTCCCGGAGGCGGTACGGGCCCTGCGCCCCGGCGGCGCCCTGGCCCTGTGGTGGAACACGAGCGCGCTGGACGTGCCGTGGATCGCCGAGCAGCAGGAGCGGATACGGATCCACTTCAGCCTCGACGCCACCGGCGTCGACGGCCGGGCCCGGACCTCCCGCGAGGCCGACCCCACCGGCCGGCTCGACTTCCGCTTCCGTCAGCTCCGCTGGAGCCGCAGCGTGTCCGTGGACACCCACCTCGCCAACCTCGGCAGCCACTCCGTCTTCCTCGTCCACGACGAGAAGGAAAGCCGCGCGTTCCTGGAGGAGGAGCGCCGCCGCCTGCTGGACCTGTTCCCGGAGGGGACCGTGCAGGAGACGTACGACGTGCAGCTGCTGGTGGCGACCCCCTGACCCACAACCCGCGCCACCGTCACCACCCCACACCCACTCCCGGACC
>NZ_JALLGL010000617.1 GCF_023072675.1 Streptomyces sp. XM83C | reverse complement strand
GGACTGGTGAGTCCGGTCGGGCTGAGGGGACGGGTCGGGCTGAGGGGACTGGTCGAGCTGAGGGAGCCGGTCGGGCTGAGGGGGCTGACGGGTCTGGCGGGGTCGGCGGAGCTGTCGGGGGCGGCGGAGCCGACGTGCCCGACCGGAATGGCCGGTCCGGGCGGTCGGTGCGTGGCGATCTGGTGATCCTCTGGCCGGACACGTTCACCGAGCATCTGTCGCCCTCGGTCGGCCGGGCGGCGGTGCGGGTGCTGGAAGCGGCCGGGCTGCGCGTGGCGCTGCCGCCGACACTGCATCTGAAGCGTCCGCCGATCGGGGACGGCCGCACGGTCGCCCTGGACCCGGTGAGTCTGCTGCGGGGCCGAGGCCGGGTCTGCTGCGGCCTGACGTACATCTCCACCGGCCAGCTGGACCGGGCCCGCGCGGTGCTGCGGCGCACCCTGGACCTGATGGAGCCGGTGCTGGAGACGGCCGGCCCGGTCGTCGTGCTGGAGCCGAGCTGTGCGGCGGCCCTGCGCAGCGACCTGCCGGAGCTGCTGCACGACGACCCGCGCGCCGCGCTGCTGGCGGCTCGTGTGCTGACGTTCGCGGAGGCCCTGGAGCGGCACGCCCCGAAGTGGAGACCGCCCCGGCTGGACCGTCCGGTGACCGGGCAGACCCACTGCCATCAGCATGCCGTCCTCGGCGACGGCGCCGACCGTCGGCTGCGCGACGCCGCGGGCCTCACCGGGGAGCTGGAGGGAGGCTGCTGCGGGCTGGCGGGGAACTTCGGCTTCGAACGCGGGCACTTCGAGGTGTCGCGGGCGTGCGCCGAGGACCGCCTCCTGCCGGCCGTCGCCGAGGCGCCGGAGGGCGCGGTGGTGCTCGCCGACGGCTTCTCCTGCCGGACCCAGCTGGAGCAGCTCGCCGGGGTGCGGGGGCGGCATCTGGCGGAGGTCCTCGCCGAGCATCTGGACGGGGGCGAGGTGCCGGG
>NZ_JALLGL010000616.1 GCF_023072675.1 Streptomyces sp. XM83C | reverse complement strand
AGGCTGCCGAAGATCGCGGAGATGGGCTTCGACGTCGTCTACCTGCCGCCGATCCACCCGATCGGCACGACGTTCCGCAAGGGGAAGAACAACTCGCTGACCGCCGGGCCGGACGATGTGGGGGTGCCGTGGGCGATCGGCTCGCCGGAGGGCGGCCATGACGCCGTCCACCCCGACCTCGGCACCATCGACGACTTCGACTGGTTCGTGCAGCGGGCGTCGGCCCACGGGCTGGAGATCGCGCTGGATTTCGCGTTGCAGTGCTCGCCGGACCATCCGTGGGTGCACAAGCATCCGGAGTGGTTCCACCACCGGCCGGACGGGACGATCGCGTACGCGGAGAACCCGCCGAAGAAGTACCAGGACATCTATCCGATCGCCTTCGACGCCGACATGGACGGCATCGTGAAGGAGACCGTGCGGATCCTGAGGTTCTGGATGGAGCACGGGGTGCGGATCTTCCGGGTGGACAATCCGCACACCAAGCCGGTGGTGTTCTGGGAGCGGGTGATCGGCGAGATCAACGCGGCCGACCCGGATGTGATCTTCCTGGCGGAGGCGTTCACCCGGCCGGCGATGATGCACACGCTGGCGCAGATCGGTTTCCAGCAGTCGTACACGTATTTCACCTGGCGCAACAGCAAGCAGGAGCTGACCGAGTATCTGACGGAGCTGTCGGGTGAGGCGGCGGCGTACATGCGGCCGAACTTCTTCGCCAACACCCCGGACATCCTGCACGCCTGCCTTCAGCACGGCGGGCGGCCCGCGTTCGAGGTGCGGGCGGTGCTCGCCGCGACCCTGTCCCCGTCGTGGGGGATCTACTCGGGTTACGAGCTGTGCGAGAACACCCCGCTGCGGGAGGGCAGCGAGGAGTATCTGGACTCGGAGAAGTACCAGCTGCGGCCCCGTGACTGGGAGGCCGCCGAGCGTGAGGGCCGCACCATCGCCCCGCTCATCACCAGGCTCAACGACATCCGCCGCCGC
>NZ_JALLGL010000615.1 GCF_023072675.1 Streptomyces sp. XM83C | reverse complement strand
CCCCCGACGCGATCGCCGCTCCCGCCGACGCGCCCGGCCACCCGGCCGAGACGGGTGCGCCCGAGGAACCGGCCGACGCCGCGGCCGTCGCACCGGTACCGCTGCTCTCCCCGGTCACCGGCGTCGACGCGGCCCCCGCCGACGCCCCCGCCGACGAGGCGGAGCTGGCGCCCCTGCTGGACTGGGCGCTGAGCGCGCTCGCCTCCGTCGGCGCCCTCACCTACGGCGACGGTCAGGCCACGCTGACACCGCTGGGCAGCTGGGCGGTGTGGGTCAAGCTGGAGCAGATCTGCGTCGCCGCGCAGAGCCCCGCCGGTAACATCGAGCAGTCCGCCGAGGACATGCTGCGCGGCTGTGCCCAGCTGCGCCCCAACGCGGCCCGCGCCGAGTACCGCGCCTGGCTCGCCGCCCGGCCCGTCGGCAGCGCCGTCACCGAGCTGCTCGACGCCGCCCGCGGTGACGACGCCCTGTTGCGCGGCCTCGCCTTCGAGGCCCTGCGGGTCGTCGGCGCCCCCGCCGAGCCCGACGTGCGTGCCGTCGTCGACGAGCCGGCGCTCAGGCCGTACGCCCTGCTCTGGCTCGCCGAGCACGACGGTGTCGATCCGGAGGACGCCCACGAGGTGCTCACCCGTGAGGAGGCCACCTGGCTGTGGGTGGACACGGCCGCCGCGGTCGCCGACCACGGTGAGGCGTCCATGCTGGTACGGCACCTGGAGTCCGCCCTCCAGCCGACCGTCCCCGCGCTGCTCGACGAGGTCCGCGCCGTCGGCCATCCGCGCACCGTGCAGGTCCTGGTCGCGCTCGCGGCCGCCCACCCGGACCCGGCCCTCGCCAAGGCCGTGCGCCGGGCGGCCTTCCAGGTCCACACGGGAGGCTGACCCGGCCCGCCGCCCGCGCACACCGGGCACCCCGCGGGCACAGGGTGCCGGTCGGACACCGCCCCCGACCGGCACAGCCGCCCCCGCCGACCGGCCCGCACGGCACCGCGCGGCTC
>NZ_JALLGL010000614.1 GCF_023072675.1 Streptomyces sp. XM83C | reverse complement strand
GCGTATGACCTCCGTCGGAGGGACCACCCGCCGGAACAGCACCCACAACTCGTCCGGCACCAACCGCTCCACCAGATCCGTCATGCACGGCTCAACGAGCGATCACGCCATCAGAAACGACGTCTTAACGGTACTCCTTCGCCTCGTCGGGACGGTTGTTCCTCGCGGCTGCGGCGGCGGCCTCCATAGCCAGGCCGCCCCACACCGCGTAGTGGTCCGGCTCAGCCCCCGTGATCTTCGGCTCCACCGAGTCCATGCTCCGGGCCGCGACCTGTTCCGCCTCGTCCAGCCTGCACCCCTGCTGACCGGACGCTACGGACGGGCCTGCCTGGACACCGTCGCCCCGCTCCTGCTCCTGGGCTGGGGCCACGTCGGCCCCGCCTTCCTCGCCCACTTCCACACGGCCGCACACCGGGAGGACACCACCGCAACCATCACCCCCGCACCCCTCGCTGAGCCGGTGGCCACCTCGGCGCCCGCTCCCGAAACGGCGGCCCCGGCCCCTGAGCCGGTCCCCGCCGCGACACCTACGCCGCCTCCGGCCGAAGTGCCTACCGTGCTCAAGGTCCCCGACTCCGCCCCCGCCCCGGCCGTCACCACGGCGCCTGCCACCGGCTCCCGACCGGTCCTCCCCGCCGCACTGCTGAGTGCGGCCCGACGCATCGCGGACACCCACCACGCCGAGCACGGAACACCGGTCACCGCCGCCCAGCTCGCAACCCGCATGGGCATCGCCCTGCCCGTGGCCACCGCCGCCCTCGCACAACTCTGAGCCACCCCGACCACCGGCCGGATCACCCCTCCCCGAACCCCACGCTCACCCGATGGGCCCGGTTCGTCATGCCCCCAGCAGCACCAACACGCCTTCCTGCCTGGCTAGTTGTTCTGTCCACGGAGGTTGGTGACAGCGATCACTGACGTGTGATCTTGAAATGGGTGAGGGCCCTCTGGCTCGGTGTGGATTGCGAGATCTGCACCGGCGACCAGAAAGGCCCTCGTGC
>NZ_JALLGL010000613.1 GCF_023072675.1 Streptomyces sp. XM83C | reverse complement strand
CGAGCTCGTGCACGGTAGGCGGTGAGGCGTCGAGTTCCCGATCGTCGATCATGGTCGTGTGGTGGGGAATGTGTCTCGTGCAGCGATCATCAGCGACCGGAGGATCACGGGCCTGTCGGCCGACGTGATCGCTGAACTCGTGGCCGAGCTGGGCCCGTTGTGGCATGAACGGCATCAGGCCAGGCTGGCGTCCAGGCAGCGGAAGCGGGCCGTAGGCGCCGGCGCGAAGCACCGGCTCGTCTTCATCGACCGGCTCCTGGCCACCCTCGTGCACCTCCGTCACGGGGCCACACACGACGTGCTCGCCTGCTGGTTCGGCGTGGACCGCTCCACCATCACCCGCGCCGTCGGCGAGGTGCGACCCCTGCTCGCCGAGCGAGGCTGCACCGTCAGTCCCGGCGTGCGGTTGCGGACGCTGGCCGAGGTCGTCGACCACCTCGGCTCCGCGGGCAGGACCGGGATCGTCGACGGCACCGAGATCCGGGTCCGGCGGCCGACCGCCGGGCGCAAGGACCGGGACAAGTTCATCTCCGGCAAGAGCAAGCAGAACGCCGTCAAGACCATGGTGCTCACGGACGGGGACGGCCGGGTGCTGTTCTGCAGCCCGACCAGGCCCGGAAGCTGCGCGGACATCACCCACGCCCGCCAGTTAGGGCTGGTCAAGCTCCTGGCCGACGGGCCTGCCGTGGAGATTCTCGCCGATGCCGGCTACCAGGGCCTGGGCGCGCAGACCGGCGGCCGGGTGGTGACACCGCCGCACCGCAAGTTCAAGAAGAACGCTCCGGACTGGTACGAGGAGATGTACGAGCGGCAGCGCAAGGCACATTCCTCACGACGCATCCGCGTCGAGCACGGCATCGCTCACCTGAAGAACTGGCGAGCTCTGACCCGCCACCTCGGCCGCCGCGAGCACATGAGCGACACCGTCCAGGCCGTCGCCGCCCTGCTGTCCCACCAGCAGACTGCGGACCTGACGTCGGCGCGGCAGATGTGAACACCGAGCCCCGCCGCCATCCTCGACGCCTCACCGCCTACCGTGCACGAGCTCG
>NZ_JALLGL010000612.1 GCF_023072675.1 Streptomyces sp. XM83C | reverse complement strand
GACTCAGATGTTTATAAGTAACCCCCACTCCCCTCGTAGGCATGACCTCCCGCGCCCCCGCCCGACGCCCCGTGGGCGCGGTCACGCGCGGCACGACCAACCCGAACCGGCTGCGCCGCATGGACCGCTGGATCGCGGCCGTGCACGGCGCCGAGCTGCGCCGGGCCGACGACCCGGTCGCCGTCGACCTCGGCTACGGCGCCGCCCCCTGGACCGCCGTGGAGCTGCTGGGCCGGCTGCGGACGGTGGCGCCCCGCACCCGGGTCGTCGGCATCGAGATCGAACCGGCGCGGGTCGCGGCGGCACAGCCGTACGAGCGTGAGGGGTTGGTCTTCCGGCACGGCGGCTTCGAGGTGCCGGTGCCGGGACGGCCGCAGCTGATCCGCGCGGCGAACGTATTGCGCCAGTACGACGAGGAGCAGGTCGCCGAGGTCTGGCAGCGGCTGTGCGGACGGCTGGCCCCCGCCGGGGGCGGCTCGCGGGGCGGGCTGCTGGTGGAGGGCACGTGCGACGAGATCGGGCGGCGGCACGTATGGGTGGCGCTCGGCCCGGAAGGGCCCCGCACCGTCACCTTCGCCACCCGGCTCGGCTCGCTGGAACGCCCCTCGGACCTCGCGGAACGGCTCCCCAAGGCGCTCATCCACCGCAACGTCCCCGGCGAACCCGTCCACGCCTTCCTGCGGGACTTCGACCGCGCGTGGGCCGCCGCGGCGCCCTACGCCTCGTACGGCGCCCGGCAGCGCTGGATCCGCACGGTGCGGGATCTGACCGCCGACTGGCCGGTGACGGACGGTCCGGCGCGGTGGCGGCAGGGCGAAGTGACCGTGGCATGGGAGGCCTTGGCACCGAGGACCTGACCGGCGTTGGGACACCCCCGCCCAGGACCTGACCGGCGTTGGAACACCCCCCGCCGAGGACCTGACCGGCGCTCACAGCCCGCGGAGAGCTGCGTGACCGCCCCGCGCGCACCGCACGCGCCTCCCGCACCCCTGCCCCTTATACAAATCT
>NZ_JALLGL010000611.1 GCF_023072675.1 Streptomyces sp. XM83C | reverse complement strand
TGTTCTGTCCACGGAGGTTGGTGACAGCGATCACTGACGTGTGATCTTGAAATGGGTGAGGGCCCTCTGGCTCGGTGTGGATTGCGAGATCTGCACCGGCGACCAGAAAGGCCCTCGTGCCCCACCGTAATGCACCCCTGACTGAGACTGGACGACTGCGCCTGGCCCGCTGCGTCGTCGACGACAACTGGCCCCTGCGGCGGGCCGCGGAACGCTTCCAGGTCTCCGTGACCACCGCCAAGCGATGGGCCGACCGCTACCGGCAGCACGGCGAGGCGGGCATGGCCGACCGCTCCAGCCGCCCGCATGCCTCCCCAGGGCGGACCCCGACACGTACCGAGCGGCGGATCATCAAGGTCCGCGTGCTGCGCCGTTGGGGACCCGCACGGATCGCGGGTCTGCTCCGTCTGGTGCCCTCCACCGTGCACCGGGTGCTGACCCGATACGGCCTGGCCCGCCTGGCGCACCTGGACCGGGCCACCGGCCGCGTCATACGCCGCTACGAACGCGACAGGCCCGGCGAGCTGGTGCATGTCGACATCAAGAAGCTCGGCAACATCCCCGACGGCGGCGGCCACAAGGTCCTGGGCCGCCAGGCAGGCCGCAAGACGCGTTCCGGTGCCGGCTACAGCTATGTGCACACCGCCGTCGACGACCACTCCCGCCTGGCTTACAGCGAGATCCTCACCGACGAGAAGAAGGAGACCGCCGTCGCCTTCTGGGGGCGGGCGCAGGCGTTCTTCGCCTCCTGCGGTATCACCGTGGAGCGCGTCTTGACCGACAACGGCTCCTGCTACAAGTCCCGTCTGTGGCGCGATGCCCTGGCCGCAGCCGGCATCACGCACAAGCGCACGCGCGCCTACCGGCCGCAGACGAACGGCAAGGTCGAGCGGTTCAACCGCACTCTGCTCGACGAGTGGGCCTACACCCGCCCCTACCGGTCAGAACAACAACGACGCGACGCCTTCCCCGACTGGCTGCACACCTACAATCACCACCGCGGACACACCGCGCTGAAAGGCCAGCCACCCGCCAGCCGCGTTCCTAACCTCTCAGGGCAATACA
>NZ_JALLGL010000610.1 GCF_023072675.1 Streptomyces sp. XM83C | reverse complement strand
GCCCCGCACACCCCCGAAGCGCCCCGTACAGGCGGTCCGTGCCGCCCGGCTCACCCACCCTGCACCACCACCCGGCGCGTCGCCGCCGACTGCGCGGCGCGTCCCAGCGCCACAGCGCCATGTCGAACACCAGCGCGCCGAAGGCGGACGGGACCACACCGCGGCCCAGCGGCCGGCGACCGTTGCCACCCGATACGTCGCGTATCGTCGAAAACCACCCACTGCGACGGCCGCGTACAGCTGTCCCGCACGCACACCTGTCGCCCTTCCGGCCTGCCCCGGCCCTCCGGCACCGAAGCGCAGGGGCCGGCCGATCCCCCAGGGGTCTGCCACGGGCTTTTCAGGGCGACGTGTGCCAGAACACGGGAACGGATCACCCAGTACGGGAGTCTTCAATGGGGGGGAGTGGTGCGCAGAAGGCGCAACGAGGCGTACGGGAACGTACGACGCGAAACAGGAGTCCGAGCACGAGATGAGCGACGAGCCGCAGCCGCAGCCGCAACAGCCGACCGGGGCCGGGGCGGGGGAAGAGCCCGAGGCGGCTGACGACGGCGGCGCGACCGCCGGAACCGGAATCACCGGGTCCGAGTCCGTCGAGCCCAGAAACGCCACGTCCGACGACGCCGTGTACGACGACGCCGACTCGGGCGCGGCCGGACACCCGGCGGACCGCACCGGGGCGGCCGACAGGCCCCGGGCCCGCCAGGCCGACCGCGAGCAGGCCGAGCCCGGCACAACCGACCGGGAACCGGCCGAGCGCCACACGGTGGAGCACAAGGCCGGCAGCAAGGGACCCGGCCCCACCGGGCGCGCCGAAGCCGCCGATACGGCTGACGCAGCCGATGCGGCCGGCACGGCTGACGCGGCCGACACACCCGAGCGCCCTCAGCCGACGTCCGAGGCCACCCACCGATCCTCCCCGCCCCGAACGGCAGCGCCCCGCGAGGCCACCACGCCGACGCCCCGCCCGGCCATGGACGACGACGCCACCCGCGAGATCGCCCCCGTCGGCCGCCGAGAGGCCCCCGCTCGGACGTCCCGCCCGGCGGAGACCGCGCGCAAAGTTCGAGCGTCGCGCA
>NZ_JALLGL010000609.1 GCF_023072675.1 Streptomyces sp. XM83C | reverse complement strand
CATTGAGCACTGTGCATCGTGAAACGTGCAGGTGAGGTGGGCTGGTGTGCGGGCGAGTTGCCGTGCTCGCGCTGGTCGGCGGCGGGTGTCCATGGTGAAGATCGTCTGCCCTGTCGGCTGAGGCGGTTCTCGGGTTCCGCTGCGCTCGTCCCGGGACCGCTCCTACGATCCGTGACCGGGGCGGTACGCGGTGAGATCGCGGGAGGGTGCAGGGTATGGGAGACCTGGAGCGGATCATCGCTCGCCGGAGTGAACTGGACACACTCGCCGAGGAGTTGGCCAAGCAGCTTCAGGAGGTCCAGGCCGAGCGGGAGGAACTGCTGGTCGCCGAGCGGGTCCTGAACCGGCTGGCCGAACAGGACCGGGCCGAAGCGGAAGCCGCCGTGGTCGCCTCCCCGGCGCCCGCCCGGGTGGCGGGGCGAGCGGTCCTGCTGATCCCGCACCGCGGCGAGGGCCTTGACCAGGCCGCGCTGCCCGGCGATTACCGCAAGATCCTGGCGATCGTGCGGGCCGCGGACGGCCCGGTGCAGGTCCGGGCGGTGGGCGAGGAGCTGGGACTTGAGGTGGCGGTGCGCGGGAAGCTGGAGCCGCTGCGGGCGAAGATGACCAAGCTCGCCGATCGTGGCTGGCTGCACAAACGACCCGACGGACGGTTCACCGCACGCCGGTAGCCACACCGGGACGGGACATCGGGGCGTAACCAGCGGGCCCCCGACGGCAGTTGACGTGTTTTGTGAAGAACAACACCAGCCCCGCCGAGGGCCCTGACGGCCTTGTCTACACCGCCCGCCTGCCGCTGTCGAGCGCCACCCTGAACCACCTCGCCACGGTGATACGCGGCCACTTGAAGAAGATCGGCTCGCGGTGGCGGGCCCTGCCCGCGGGGAAGATCGCCGGCATCGTGCTGGCGGTACTGCGCTGTGACCAGCGGCCCGGCGATCTCGCCGGCGGAAACGGGATACACCGCACCACCGTCACCCGGTGGGTGCGCGAGGTCGTCGGCCTGCTGGCCGCCCGCGCCCCCAGACTGGACCGCGCGCTGAAGAAGATCGCCCGAAAGGGTGGCGGGGTGGTGCTGCTGGACGG
>NZ_JALLGL010000060.1 GCF_023072675.1 Streptomyces sp. XM83C | reverse complement strand
ATGACGTCGGGCCGGCCCGGCGCCGACCGGTCCGGTGCCAACCAGCCCGGCGCCGACCGGCTCGGCCGACCTGCGCCAGGCGCTGACCCAGCGCGACGCTGATCGCTCCCGGCGCCGACCGGCCCGGTACCGACCGGCCCGGTACTGACCCGCCCGGTCCCGGTCGGCATGACGTCGGGCCGGCCCGGCGCCGACGTTCCGGTTCTGACCGGCCTTGGTGCTGCCGGGCAGTACGTCGGGTGGCCCGGTGCCGACCTGCCCGGTCCCGGCGGGCATGACGTCGGGCTGGCCCGGTGCCGACGTTCCGGTTCTGACCGGCCTCGGGCTGGCCCGCCGAGCGCTGACCCAGCGCGGCGCTGACCGCTCCGGTGCTGCCGGGCGGTACGTCGGGTGGCCCGGTGCCGACCTGCCCGGTCCCGGTCGGCATGACGTCGGGCCGGCCCGGCGCCGACCGGTCCGGTGCCAACCAGCCCGGCGCCGACCGGCTCGGCCGACCTGCGCCAGGCGCTGACCCAGCGCGACGCTGATCGCTCCCGGCGCCGACCGGCCCGGCCGACCCGCCCGGTACCGACCGGTGCGGCGCCGGGCCGCGGGGCGCCGGTCGTTCCACCCGCCCGGCGCCCCGTTCCGCGTCGCGCGCGGGACTACAACGAGGACTACCCCCCTTTCCGCGTCCCGCGCGGGACTACAGGACCTGGTGCGTCCGCTGTCGGCGGGGGCGCGCCGGGCGTGTGTTCAACGTCTGAGCCGTGCGTTGGTGTGCCGGGTCGGTTCCGCCGTTGCCGGGTCCTCCGGCCACGGATGCTTCGGATAGCGGCCCCGCAGCTCCGCCCGCACGCCGCGGTAGCCGTCCCGCCAGAACGACTCCAGGTCGGCGGTGACCGCGACGGGCCGCCCGGCGGGGGAGAGGAGGTGGACCAGTACCGGCACCCCCGCCACCGACGGCGACACCCGCAGGCCGAACATCTCCTGCAGCTTCACCGCCAGCACCGGCCGCTCCGGATCGCCGTAGTCGACGCGGATCCTCGACCCGCTCGGCACGGTGATCCGCTCCGGCGCCAGCTCGTCCAGCCGGCCCGCCTCCCCGGACGTCCACGGCAGCAGCCGTCCCAGCGCGGCACCGGCGTCGATCCGCGCCAGATCGGCCCGCCGCCGTGCCCGGCCCAGCTCCGGCTCCAGCCACTCGTCCACCCGCGCGAACAGGGCCTCGTCCGACACGTCCGGCCACGGATCGCCCACCCGCAGCCGCAGGAACGCCAGCCGCTGCCGCAACGCCACCGCCTCCGCCGACCAGCGCAGGAGCCCGAGCCCCTCCTGCCGCAGCCCCTCCAACAGCGCCCGCCGTATCAGCGCCGGGTCGGCGTCCGCCAGGGGGCGCACCGTCAGCTCGATCGCGCCCAGCCGCTCCACGCGCCGCGCCACCACGTCCCCGTCGGCCCAGTGGACCTCCTCCCGTTCCTCGATCAGCGGTTTGGCGGCCGAGCGCGCGAGATCCTCGTCGATCGCGGCGGCGAGCCGCACCCGCGCGTGCCGGTTGCCCACCGGCCGGTCGGCCACGGCGACAGCGATCCACGGCGAGCCGCGCAGCGCCGAACCCTCACCCAGATCGGCCCGGGTCCCCGACGCCAGCAGATACGAGCCCCCGTCCAGCCGCGCGACCCGCTCGGGGAACGCCGACGCGGCCACCGTCCCGGCGACACGGTCGGCATGACCGGCGCCGGCATCCGCGACGCCCTGAGTTGCCGATCGCCCGGGACCGCCCCCGGGGCGGCCGTCGCGTCCGGATCCGGCGGCGAGTCCGCCACCCTTGCATGCGGAGTCCTCGGCGTGACCGTCCGGCAGGCCCGCGCCGCCACGCGCAGCGCTCACGCCGACGGAACCCCCGCCTCCCGCCCCCGCCGGGCGGGTGCCGGCTCCTGCGGCGCCGGCGTCTGAGGAGACCCCAGCGTCGGCGTCCCGCCCTGCCGGGCGGTCGGACGTGGCGGAGGTCTGCCCCAGCAGCCCCCGCAGCCGCCTCACCTCCGTGCGCCACCGCGCCGAGTAGGCGTCGCCGCCGCGGCGGGCGGTCCGCAGGGCCGCGGCCAGATCGTCGCCGTACTCGCGCGGCGCCTCCTCCGACAGCAGCGCGACGACCTCGGCACCCTTCCCCGAGGTGTCCAGAAGGGCCCGGCCCAGCCGCGGATGCAGACCCAGCCGTGCCAGCCGCCGTCCCCGCTCGGTGGCCCGGCCGGTGTGATCCACGGCCCCCACCGCCTCCAACGCCGCCCGCGCCGCCGCCATCGCACCGCCCGGCGGCGGGTCCAGCAACGCCAGCCCCCTCGCGTCCGGATCCCCCCAACAGGCCGCCTGCAAGGCGAACCCCGTCAGATCCGCGACCTTGATCTCCGGCGCCGGATACCGCGGCAGCCGCGCCTCCTCCGCCTGCTCCCAGCACCGGTACACCGTGCCCGGCGCCTCACGCCCGGCCCGCCCCGCCCGCTGCCGGGCCGCCGCCCGCGAGGCCCGTACCGTCGTCAGCGCGCTCAGCCCCCGGGCATGATCCACGCGTGGCTCGCGCGCCAGCCCCGAGTCGACGACGACCCGCACCCCGGGAACCGTCAGAGACGACTCCGCGACCGACGTCGCCAGCACCACCCGGCGCCGCTCACCGGGCGCCAGCACCGCGTCCTGCACCTCGGCAGGCGCCCGCCCGTGCACCTGGAGCACCTCCACCCCGCCCGGGTCCCCCAGCAGGCCCGCCACGCGCGCGATCTCGCCCACGCCCGGCAGAAAACACAGCACGTCCCCGGTCCGCTCGGCCAGCGCCCGCCGTACCACCGACGCCACATGCGTCAGCAGCGCCGGGTCCACGCGCATGCCGTGCGGAGGCCGCACCGGACGCGGTGGCGGCGCCCACACCACATCCACCGGATGCGACACACCCCGCGCCTCGACGATCGGCGCCCCGCCCAGCAGTGCCGCCCAGCCCTCCGCGTCCGTCGTCGCCGACGCGGCCACCAGACGCAGTTCCGGACGCAGCGCCTCCCGCACGTCCCACAGGAACGCGGCCGCCGTGTCCGCGTCCAGATGCCGCTCGTGGCACTCGTCGAGCACCACCACATCCACGCCCGGCAGCTCCTGGTCCCGCTGCAGACGCTGCAACAGCACACCGGTGGTGACGACCTCCACGCGCGTGTTCCGTCCCACCACCCGCTCGCCGCGCACTGTGTGGCCGACGCGGTCACCGGGCTTCTCGCCCAGCAGCCACGCCATCCGCCGGGCCGCCGCGCGAGCCGCGATACGCCGTGGCTCGGCCACGACCACCCGCCGCGCCGGCCGGTCGTCGAGCAGCCCGGCCAGCGCCAGCGGCACCAGCGTCGTCTTGCCCGTGCCGGGCGGCGCGACCAGCACCGCCGTACCGGGCGAGTCCAGCGCGTCGTGCAGAGCGGACAGGGCGCCGCGCACCGGCAGCGCCTCCAGAGCGTCGTAACGGATCACGGCACCAGTTTCGTACGAGCGCACCCGCCGCTCGCCGGGCCTGTGGACAACCCGAGGGCTGTGTACAACGGAATCGAACGGGAGATCGCCCGTGCCGGTCCGGGCGGAGCGGACCCTCTCCCGGCGATGCCGCCCCGGTGGGACCGATGAGCCCCGTCCGGCCGGAATCCGCCCCATCGGCCGGATGCACCCAGTTCGGGCCGATGCCGCCCTGCCCGGGCAGGCACCAGTCCCGTGCCGGCCGGGCAGACGTCAGGCCCTTGTCCTCCCGTGCCGGCCGGGCAGGTGTCAGAGGCCCTGCCGGCAGGCAGAGATCAGCCCCCGTCCCATACCGGCGGGCGCCACTCCCAGCCGGACCGGTCCACTCCCGGCCGGGCCGCCGGTACCAGCCCCGGCCGGGCAGGCCTCACCCCCCGCCCGGCGGTGTCAGTCGCGCTCGCACACGAAGATCGCCGTACCCGGGATCAGATGTCCGCGCAGCGGCGACCAGCCGCCCCACTCGGACGTGTTCCAGTCCGGCCACTCCGGCTCGACCAGGTCCACCAGCCGGAAACCCGACGCCACCACGTCGCGCACCCGGTCGCCGAGCGTGCGGTGGTGCTCCACGTACACCGCGCGGCCGTTCTCGTCCTGCTCCACATACGGCGTGCGGTCGAAGTAGGACGCCGACACGGTCAGCCCCTCCGGGCCCGGCTCGTCCGGGAACGCCCAGCGGATCGGGTGCGTCACCGAGAACACGAACCGGCCCCCCGGCCGCAGCACCCGGCGCACCTCCCGCAGCACCAGCCGCGGGTCGGCGACGAAGGGCAGCGCCCCGTACGCCGAACAGGCCAGGTCGAAGGAGACGTCCGCGAAGGGCAGCGCGCCCGCGTCCGCGCACACCAGAGGGAACCCCGCGCCGATGCGCAGCGCGTGCTGGAGCTGGCGGTGGGAGATGTCGAGGGCGACGGGGCGGGCGCCCTGTGCGGCCAACCAGCGCGCGCACTGGGCGGCGCCGGCGCCGATCTCCAGCACGTCCCGGCCTTTCAGCTCCTCCGGCGGGCCGAGCAGCTCCGCCTCCACCTCGTCCAGGCCCTCCGGACCCCAGACGAACCGGTCGTCGCCGAGGAAGGTGCCGTGCTCGGTCTGGTACTCGTCGGCGTTGCGGTCCCACCAGCCCCGGTTGGCCCGGACGCTCTCGGCGACACCGGCCGCGCGGCGGGTCGCCTCGGCCTCGTCGTCCTGCCCGGACGCCTTGAACGCTTCGGACTCTTGGATGATGGGCTCCCTCGTCGTACTCTTCCGTCCAGCCGGTCCCGGCCGTGTCACAGCGGGGGCGCGGCAGGCCCGCGTGGCCTCAGCAGACACGATTTGTGCCGGGAATGCGGCGATCCGCCCCGGGTGTGCGGCTTCGCGCATTGACCCTGTCCGGCTGCCCCCGTATGCTACAAGTTGCGCTGCGGGCCTGCGCACCTCAGACGTAGCAGGCTGCGCTCGCATCTGTTGTATGTCCCCTCGGTTGTCGAGGCGCCACCGGGCACCCGGTGTCTGGATTGGCGCTTCCTTGGCTGTCCGGCTTCTGCAGAGCGAAACGGGCTCCGGCGTAGCAGTACCTACGACTTCAATGTCCGTACCGGAGCCCTTTCCCACATGACGAGCAGCACCGAGACCACCGCCACCACCCCGCAGGTAGCGGTCAACGACATCGGTAACGAGGAAGCCTTCCTCGCAGCGATCGACGAGACGATCAAGTACTTCAACGACGGCGACATCGTCGACGGCGTCATCGTGAAGGTCGACCGGGACGAGGTCCTGCTCGACATCGGTTACAAGACCGAAGGCGTTATCCCGAGCCGCGAGCTCTCGATCAAGCACGACGTCGACCCCAACGAGGTCGTCGCCGTCGGCGACGAGATCGAGGCCCTTGTCCTCCAGAAGGAGGACAAGGAAGGCCGCCTGATCCTCTCGAAGAAGCGCGCCCAGTACGAGCGTGCCTGGGGCACCATCGAGAAGATCAAGGAAGAGGACGGGATCGTCACCGGTACCGTCATCGAGGTCGTCAAGGGTGGTCTCATCCTCGACATCGGCCTCCGCGGCTTCCTCCCGGCCTCCCTGGTCGAGATGCGCCGCGTCCGCGACCTCCAGCCGTACGTCGGCAAGGAGCTCGAGGCCAAGATCATCGAGCTGGACAAGAACCGCAACAACGTGGTCCTGTCCCGCCGTGCCTGGCTGGAGCAGACCCAGTCCGAGGTCCGCCAGACGTTCCTCACGACCCTCCAGAAGGGTCAGGTCCGCTCCGGTGTGGTCTCCTCGATCGTCAACTTCGGTGCCTTCGTGGACCTGGGTGGCGTCGACGGTCTGGTCCACGTCTCCGAGCTGTCCTGGAAGCACATCGACCACCCGTCCGAGGTCGTCGAGGTCGGCCAGGAGGTCACCGTCGAGGTCCTCGACGTCGACATGGACCGCGAGCGTGTCTCCCTGTCGCTGAAGGCGACCCAGGAAGACCCGTGGCAGCAGTTCGCCCGCACCCACCAGATCGGCCAGGTCGTGCCCGGCAAGGTCACGAAGCTGGTTCCGTTCGGTGCGTTCGTCCGCGTCGACGAGGGCATCGAGGGCCTGGTCCACATCTCCGAGCTGGCCGAGCGCCACGTGGAGATCCCGGAGCAGGTCGTCCAGGTCAACGACGAGATCTTCGTCAAGGTCATCGACATCGACCTCGAGCGTCGCCGCATCAGCCTCTCGCTGAAGCAGGCCAACGAGTCCTTCGGTGCCGACCCGACGGCGGTCGAGTTCGACCCGACCCTGTACGGCATGGCCGCGTCCTACGACGACCAGGGCAACTACATCTACCCCGAGGGCTTCGACCCGGAGACCAACGACTGGCTGCCGGGCTACGAGAAGCAGCGCGAGGAGTGGGAGCGCCAGTACGCCGAGGCGCAGGCCCGCTTCGAGCAGCACCAGCAGCAGGTCATCAAGTCCCGCGAGGCGGACGCCCAGGCCGCTGCCGAGGGTGGCGAGGCTGCCGCTCCGGCCGCAACCGGCGGCTCGTACTCCTCCGAGGGCGGCGACTCCTCCGGCGCCCTGGCGTCGGACGAGGCGCTGGCTGCCCTGCGCGAGAAGCTCGCGGGCGGCCAGAGCTGACGCTCACCGCTCAGGGGCAGGGCCGGCGACGGCCCAGCTGATCGACTGAAGGGCCGCACCCTCCGGGTGCGGCCCTTCGGCATGCCCGGCCGCGCCACAGCCGGTACGGGTCGTGACCCGTCGGAGCGGCAGGCCACGACCCCTGCGGGGTGATGCCGATGCGGCCCGCCGCCGACCACCGCCGGAATCCCGCCCCGGCCGGCGGCGCCGACAGCGGCCTCGGGCCCGGGCGGGGACGAGTGGCGGCTGCCGACCGACGTCCGCCCGCGCACGGTGTGCGATCAAGGAGCCCGGAACGGGAATTCCGGCGCCGCCGACCGCGTTGCTCCTGGTGAACACGAGGAGGAGCGGTCCAAGTGCTTGATCCGCAGGGTTTGTTCGCATGGGAGCCGAAGGGCCTGGCCGTCGTCGACATGGCGCTCGCCCAGGAGTCGGCCGGACTTGTCATGCTCTACCACTTCGACGGATACATCGACGCGGGCGAGACCGGCGACCAGATCGTCGACCGGCTCCTCGACTCGCTGCCCCACCAGGTCGTCGCCCGCTTCGACCACGACCGGCTCGTGGACTACCGCGCCCGCCGGCCGCTGCTGACCTTCCGCCGTGACCGCTGGACGGCGTACGAGGAACCCGAGATCACCGTACGGCTCGTCCAGGACGCCACCGGCGCGCCCTTCCTGCTGCTGTCCGGACCCGAACCGGACGTCGAATGGGAGCGGTTCGCCGCCGCCGTACGGCAGATCGTGGAACGCCTCGGCGTACGCCTGTCGGTCAACTTCCACGGCATCCCCATGGGCGTCCCCCACACCCGGCCCGTCGGCCTCACCCCGCACGGCAACCGCACCGACCTCGTCCCCGGGCACCGCAGCCCCTTCGACGAGGCGCAGGTTCCCGGCAGCGCCGAGGCCCTCGTCGAGTACCGCCTCATGGAGGCAGGACACGACGTGCTCGGTGTCGCCGCCCACGTCCCGCACTACATCGCCCGGTCCCCGTACCCCGACGCGGCACTGACCGTGCTGGAGGCCATCACCGCGGCCACCGGCCTCGTCCTGCCGACCGTCGCGCACTCCCTGCGCACGGACGCCCACCGCACGCAGAACGAGATCGAACGCCAGATCCGCGAGGGCGACGACGAACTCACCGCCCTCGTCCAGGGCCTCGAGCACCAGTACGACGCCGCGGCCGGCGCCGAGACCCGCGGCAACATGCTCGCCGAACCCGTCGACATCCCCTCCGCCGACGAGATCGGCCGCGAGTTCGAGAAGTTCCTCGCGGAACGCGAGGGCGACAACTGACCCCCGTACAGGGCGCCGCCCGGCCCTGCCTCCGGAGCCGCCGGGGGCGGGGCCTAAGCTTCCCTCCATGCTGAAGGTGGGCCTGACCGGCGGTATCGGCGCCGGCAAGAGCGAGGTGTCCCGGCTGCTCGTCGAGCACGGGGCCGTACTGATCGACGCCGACCGCATCGCGCGCGAGGTCGTCGCCCCCGGCACGCCCGGGCTCGCCGCCGTCGTCGACGCCTTCGGCGAGGACATCCTCACCGAGGACGGCAGCCTCGACCGGCCCCGGCTGGGCGCCATCGTCTTCGCCGACCCCGACAAGCTCGCCGTCCTCAACTCGATCGTCCACCCCCTCGTCGGCGCCCGGTCCCGTGAGCTGGAGGAGGCTGCCGCCGAGGACGCCGTCGTCGTCCACGACGTGCCGCTCCTCACCGAGAACGGCCTCGCCCCGCTCTACGACGTCGTGATCGTCGTGGACGCCCCCGAGCAGACCCAGCTCGACCGGCTCGTCAAGCTCCGCGGCATGACCGAGGAGGACGCCCGCGCCCGCATGGCCGCACAGGCCGACCGCGGCCGGCGCCGGGCCATCGCCGACATCGTGATCGACAACGACGTGCCCCTGGAACAGCTCCGGGACCGGGTCCACGAGGTCTGGACGGAACTGCAGCGCCGCGCCCGCAGCCGGCACCACGGCGCACAGGAATAGGGGTACTCGATCCGAGCGTTGAACCTCCCCAGCAAGGGAAGGAATGATCCGTGCCCGAGACCAGTGGTTCGACCGGAGGTACTCCGGAGACACACGTCATCGACTACCGTGCGGCCGAACAACTGCTCGCCGCGAGCGATCCGCGGGGCGCGGTGAAACTGCTCGACTCCGTCATCGCCGCGCACCCCGAGAACACCGCCGCCCGACTGCTGCGCGCCCGCGCCTTCTTCGCCGCCGCGCAACTGCGCCCCGCCGAGCTGGAGTTCTCCATCGTGCTCGAACGCGAGCCGGACAACGCCTACGCCCACTACGCGCTCGCCCGCACCTACGAGCGGCAGGGCCGCGACGACCAGGCCCGCCGCCACTTCCGCCTCGCCGCCGCGCTCGACCCCAACCCGCAGTACCTCAAAGCCGCCCGCTTCGACGACTGACAGGCGGCCACGGCCACGGCGGCAACAACGGTCGCAGCTCGGTCGCGTGAGCGCAGGGCGGGGGCGGGCGGACCGGACGCGCCCCGGCCGCGAGGTCGTGCTCCTACGGCCCGTGATGCCGGTACTGCTTGGGCAGGCGATGCTCCGCCGGACGGTACGGAGGGACGTCCGGGCCGGGCTGGAAGTGCGGTCCCTGCCGCATGTGCCGGAGGATCACCGCGAGATCCACCGTGATCACCAGCCACAGCACTCCGCAGGCCGCCGCCCAGCCCGGCCGTCCCGCCAACGCGAACGCGGCCGTGCCGAAGATCGCCCAGACCAGCCCCCACAGGCTCAGCCAGAACCTCATCCGCAGCGCACTGCGTGCCGTCGTCGGCTCACTGCCCGTACGCATCGCACACCACCAGCTCTCCCCTGCAACGTACTCCTCGTCGGAGCCGCGCGACGCCCCCGGACCGCCGAGACCCGGTACGGCAGGTCCGCCGTCCGGTGGAGAGCACCGGGGCGTGACCTGCGACGGGCCCAGTGATGCCGGGAGGGGGAGGGCGTCAGCAGGAGGTGTCGGGCGGGGCCACCGCAGCCACGACGGCACCCATGGGCAGGCGGGGGACCTGTGCACAGGCCAGGGCAGCGTCCGGCGTCAGCGCCCTCCGGCCCGTCCCCGGCCGCCGCCTGCCGGGCCGGGGCCCGCGAACGGGCCGCCGGGCCCGCCCATGGCCCGCAGGCCGCGCAGACGTTCCAGCTCCCGGCGGTCGCGCTTGGTCGGGCGGCCCGCACCCCGGTCCCGGATACCGGCCGGCGCGACGGCTTCACGCGGCGGAGGCGGCGGGCTGTTGTCGATGAAGCACTGCGCGGCCACCGGGGCGCCCACCCGCTTGCGGATCAGCCGCTTCACGACGACGATCCGCTCACGGTTCTCCTGCCGCACCCGCACCTCGTCGCCGACACGGACGGAGTGCGAGGGCTTCACCCGCTCACCGTTCACCCGGACATGGCCGCCCTTGCAAGCCGCCGCGCCCAGAGAACGCGTCTTGACCAGGCGTACGGACCAGATCCAGCTGTCGATACGCACCGACTCACCGTTCGCCGGGGCAGCGGCCTCGGCCGCCGCGATCGCGGCGGCGATCTTCGCATCCTCGGCGCCGCCGCTGCCACTGCCGTCGCCCGGGGAACCGGCCCCGTCGGCGGGCCGGGCGGTGGCCGACCCTTCGGCCTGGGGCCGGGGAGCGGCGTCCGTAGGGGTGTGGTCCGTGCCTTCCTCAACCATGTCCCCGACCATAGCCCGCTGCGCGGCACGTGACCGACCGGTTTCCCCACGGTGGAGATGCCGCTCTCCTGCGGCGGAGATGCGCTCTGCCACGGTGGACACGTCGCTTTCCCTACGGTGGTTGCATGAGCGCAGCCGCCCCTACCCCCGAAGACGGGACCGAAGGCATCTCCGGCCTCGACCGGCGGATCGCCGGCTGCCGCGCCTGCCCCCGCCTGGTCGACTGGCGCGAAGAGGTCGCCCGTACCAAACGAGCATCCTTCGCCGACTGGACGTACTGGGGCCGGCCCGTCCCCGGGTTCGGGCCGGCCGACGCCCGGCTGCTGATCGTCGGCCTCGCACCCGCGGCGCACGGCGGCAACCGGACCGGCCGCATGTTCACCGGAGACCGCTCCGGTGATGTGCTGTACCGGGCGCTGCACGACGTGGGTCTCGCCTCCCAGCCGACGTCCCTGCGTGCGGGCGACGGGCTGCGACTGTACGGCGTCCGCGTCACCGCACCGGTGCACTGCGCACCCCCGGCCAACCGGCCCACCCCCGAGGAACGGGACACCTGCCGCCCCTGGCTCGTACAGGAGCTGCGGCTGCTGCGGCCCACCCTGCGGGCCGCCGTGATCCTCGGCGCGTTCGGCTGGCAGGCCGCACTGCCCGCGTTCGCCGAGGCGGGCTGGACCGTGCCCCGGCCACGCCCGGCCTTCGCCCACGGCGCCCGGTCACGGCTGGAGGGCGACGACGGCAGCGGCCTGGAGCTGTTCGGCTGCTTCCACGTCAGCCAGCGCAACACCTTCACCGGCAAACTCACCCCCGCCATGCTCCGCGAGGTCCTGCGGGCCGCGGCCTCGGCAGCGGGACTGCCGCACCACGAGCAGTAGCCCCGCCCCCGCTCGGATCGCCGGGGCGTCTTCTCGGTTCGTGTCCGGCAGGGCGCCCCGCACCTCGTCCTCCCTTGCCGGGCTCACGCCATGCGGCCCTGCCTTCTCCGGCCCACGCCGCCCAGCATCCTGCTTCCTCCCTCGGCAATCGCCGCCGGACATCCGCTCCTCCGGTCTTCGCTGTCGGACACCCCGCTTCCCCCGGCCTTCGCCGCCGGACACCCCCGCCTCCTCGGTCTTCGCCGTCGGACACCCCGCTGCCCCCGGTCCTCGCCGCCCCGCGGTATCCCGGCGTACCGGCAGGACAGCTCACCGTTCCGGTGGACCTCCCTCCCGGCGCTCCGGCACGGACAGTTGACGGGCGCACTCCGCCGCCAGGCCCGGATACGCCTGGCGGATCGCGTCGTACACCCGTCGCCGCAGCAGCGCCTCCGCGCCCGCCCGGCCGGGGCCGTTTCCCAGCTCGGCCGGCAGCTCGTCGTACCGGGCCAGGCGGTGCCGCAGATACGCGACCTTCCAGCGGTCGAGCGTGCCCGGGCCGTCCGACTCCGCCTCCCCGGCAGTGCTCGGGGCGTCCCCGGCAGTACTCGGTGCGCGTGCCTCACCCGGCCGCCCCTTCGTCCCTCCTCCTTCCACCCGCCTCCGGTACTCCGTCGCCAGCTGCGTCAGCCTGCCCGGGGTCAGCCGCGGCACCTCGATCGGCTCGGCCACGATCCGGATCAGAACCTCCCGGCGCCGCCGGTACGCCGCCGCACGGGCCGTTGCCGAACGGCGCGCCGCCGTCGCCGATGCCGCCCGGAACTCCTCGCCGCGCTCCGCCGCCTCCACCCGGTCCAAGCGGTACAGCCGGGTCCTCGGGGCGGCGGGGGAGACCGGGTTGGGGCGCAGCAGATCCGGTTCCCCCAGCAGCCTCCGCACCATGCCCGGCGTCCAGCCCCGGGCACGCAGCCCCGCCACCGACACATGGGTCCGCCCAGGCTCACCGCCCACGCCGCCGCCGTACCCGTACTCCGTCACGATGACCTCCCCCGTGATTACGCTCAGTGACAATCTCATTGATACATCGCCCCACTGACAATCACCCCGTCCGGACCGGCCCCGTACCCTGCTCCAGGCCCCCGGCCGGACCCGCACCGCAGCACCGGCACCGCCGCACGCCGCCCACACCGCAGGAGCCGCCTGTGCCGTCCACCGCCTCCGACCAGGAATTCCTCGCCACCGTCACCGACCGGCTCGCCGCACTGCCCGGCGTCCGCGCGGTCGCCCTCGGCGGATCCCGCGCCCAGGGCACCGAACGCCCCGACGGCGACTGGGACCTTGCGATCTACCACCGGGGAGCGTTCGCCCCGGACGATCTGCGCGCCGTCGGCTGGGACGGCGAGGTCTCCGAGACCGGCGGCTGAGGCGGCGGCGTGTTCAACGGCGGCGCCTGGCTGACCGTCGACGGGCGGCGCGTGGACGTGCACCACTGACTCCGCGGCCGACCCGGGGCCCATCACTGCCGCGGCCGACCCGCGCGTACACGACCGTCGCGGTCGACCGGGGCTACGCCTGCCGCGGCTGACCGGGGGCTACACCTGTCGTGGCGGACCCGGGGTCGGGCCACGACCGTCGCGGCTCCCGAAGACCCCGCCGTCCCACCCGACTGTCACGTGCCTGAAATACGCCCGTCCCAGAACCGCCGACTGCGCGATCTACGCTGGACCGCACACGTCACCGCCCGGCCACCGTCGCCCGAAGGCACACCCCCAGCCCTCGTACGCAACAGGAGCCCCGTGTCACGCCGCGCCACCCGCCGCCCAGAACTGCCGCCCTGGATAGCCCACACGCTGCGCGCGCAGCGCGGGCCCGTGCCGTGGAGCCCCGTGGTGCGCGGCGCGCTCGCCGCCGGACCGCTGCTGCTCGCCGCGCTGCTGCTCGGGCGGGTCTCCCTCGGTGTGGTCGCGGCGATCGCCGCCATGCTCGCCGGGATCAACGACCGGCCCGGCAGCCGGCGCGCGTCCGTGCAGCGGATCGGCGTACCCGCCCTGGCCGGGGCGGCCGGCCTGTGCGCGGGGACGTACGCCGGGCAGTACGCCGGTCCCGTACCGCTCACCGTGCTCCTCACCGCGCTCGGCCTGCTCGCCGGCGGGGTCAGCGCCATCGGGCCTGTCGCCTCCTCGGCCGGTACGCAGGTGCTGGTCGCCGCCGCCGTGGGGGCCGGGATGCCGTTGCCGGAGAGCGGCTGGCAGCGTGCCCTCGCTTTCCTCGCCGGCGCCGGCTGGCTGCTGGCGCTGCGGCTCGTCCTGCCTACCCCCGGTTCGGCCGGCGGAGACTTCCGGTTCGACGGGGAACGGGCGGCGGTCGCACGCGTGTACGACGCGATCGCCGATCTCCTCGACGCGGCCGGTACCGGGCACGCCGAGGCACGCCGGGCCGCGCTCACCGCCGCCCTCGACCAGGCGCAGGACGCCCTCGCCGGGCCCCGGCTGCGCCGGCATCCCTCCTCCGCGGCGGAACGCCGCCTGCACGCGCAGTACGCTGCCGCGCTACCGCTCGCCGAGGCCGCCACCGCCCTCGCCTGGGCCGGACGGGCCGTCACCCCGCGCAGCGCGGCCGGGCCGAGGCGCCTCGCCGCGGCGGTACGCGACCGCCGGCCCACCGGGCCGCTGCCCGCGCCGGATCGTTCCGCCCCCGCCCTGCGCGCCCTGGACGACGCCCTGCTGCACGCCGCCGAGGCCTTCGACCGCGGGGACGGCCGCCGGGAGCTGCACACCCGGCGGCGCACCGCCCGCCACCTGCTCACCGTCGCGTTCGGGCGCGGCGGACGCGAGTACGGGCTGCGCGTCGCCCTCTGCTTCGGCACCGGCGTCACCGCCGCTCAGGCCCTCCACCACGCCCACTGGTACGGCAGCCACACCCACTGGTACTGGCTGCCCGCGACCGTCGTCTTCCTCGTCAAGCCCGACCTCGGTCCGGTCGTCTCCCGAGTGCTGTGCCGGGCGGCCGGGACCGTGCTGGGCGCGCTGCTGTTCGCGGGCCTCGCCGCCGTGCTGCCCCGGCCCGAGGGGCTCGTTGCTCTCGTGGCCGTGTGCGGGGCGCTGGTGCCCGTCGCCACGCGGCACTTCGCCGCGCAGACCGCGGTCGTCACCGTACTCGTCCTCGCGCTGGTGATGGTGGGCGGCGAACCGCAGGCCTCCGCCGGCCGTATCGGCGAGACCCTGCTGGCGTGCGCGATCGTCCTCGTCGTCGGGCATCTGCCGCTGCCCGGCCAGCGCGGCGGGGGAGTGCGGCAGCGCCTCACGGAGGCGGCGACCGCCGTGTACGCCTACGTCACGCATGTGCTGGGCGAGGCCGAAACCGCGGCCGGGAACCGGGACGGAGCGGGTGTCGGTGCCTGTGTGGCGGCCGGGGCCGCGGGCGGTGCCGGACCTGAGGCCGGTGTCGGTGCCCGGACCGTCGCCGGTGCCCAGGTCGGCCCCGCAGCCGTCGTCGACACCCATTCCGGCGCCGCGGCCGGGCCCGGTGACCGTGTCGTGCGCTGGACGCTGCGCCGTGAGGCCTACCGGGCTCTCGCCGAGGCCCGCACGGCGATCGCGCTGGCCTCCGCCGAACTGCCCGCGCTCGCCCGGCACACCGAGGGCACCGACGAGATCGCCGCCCTGCTCGAACGCCTCCTCGACACGACGACCGCGGTCGGCGTGCATCTCGACGACACCGGACGGCTCGGCCCCGCGCACACCCGGCTCCTCGGCGACCTCCTCGACCGCCTGGGCGAGAAGCGGGAGCGCGTCGGAGTGGCCGCCCCGGCCGTTCCCCGTCTGCCGGTCGCCGCCTGAACCCCCGCCACCACCCGGGACGCGCGCACGGCACGCGAGAGGGAGCGCGCGCCCGCGCATCCGTCCGGACGCCGCTGCCCTCACGCCCTTCGGCCGGGTGTGCGTGCCCCTGCCTTCGGCCGGGTGTGCGTGCCCCTGCCTTCGGCCGGGTGTGTGTGCCCCTGCCTTCGGTCGGGTGTGTGTGTCCCCGCCTTCGGCCGGGTGTGCGTGCCCCTGCCTTCGGCCGGGTGTGCGTGCCCCCGCCTCCGGCCGGATGCGCGCGCCCCCGCCCTCCAGCCGGAGGTACACCCTTGTGCCCTCCGGCCGGATACGCGCCCCACGGACTCCGGCCGGATACGCGCCCCACGCCCCGTCGGCCGGAAGAACCGACCGACCCCCTCCGGCCGGATGCGCGGTTCTGCCCGCGAGGGCGACGGCACCGCCGTACCGTGGGCCGATGACGACCTCTCAGCGGCCGGGCGTCGGGACGACCGTGGGCGCCGATCTCCTCATCACCGGATGCACTGTCCTCGTCCACGACGACGCCGGACAGATCGGTTTCCGTGAGGACGCCGCCGTGGTCGTCCGGGACGGCACGATCGACGCCGTCGTCGCCGCGTCGGAGGCGGAGGGGGTCGCGGCCGCCGAGCGTATCGACGGCCGCGGCCTGGTCGCGCTGCCCGGACTGGTCAACTGCCACACCCATGTCCCGATGGTCGCCCTGCGCGGCCTCGCCGAGGATCTGCCCACCGAGGAGTGGTTCGACGACGTCGTATGGCCCGTCGAGTCCAACCTCACCCCGCGCGACGTCGAGCTGGGTGCCCGGCTGGCCTGTGCCGAGATGATCCGCGGCGGCGTCACCTGCTTCGCCGACCACTACTTCGCCATGGACACCGTCGCCGGGGTGGTCGCGGAGACCGGGCTGCGCGCCCACCTCGGGCAGGCCTGGTTCTCCTCGCAGGGCGCGCGCGGCAGGGAGGAGTCCCTGGCGTTCGCGCTGCGTCACCGGGGCGGCGCCGAGGGCCGTATCACCACCGCACTCGCGCCGCACGCCCCGTACACGGTGACCGACGCCGACCTCGCCGCCACCGCCGAACTGGCCCACGAGCACCACCTTCCGGTGCATGTGCACGCCGCCGAGAACCGCGCCCAGACCGAGGCCAGCCTGCGCCGGCACGGCCGCACACCTGTCGAGGTCCTGCACCGCGCGGGGCTGCTCGACACCGACCTGCTCATCGCGCACGGCACCGGCATCCTCGACAGCGACCTGCCCCTGCTGGAACACGCCTCCGGCCGGATCGCCGTGGCCACCTCACCGCGCGGCTACCTCAAGTTCGCGTGGCCCACCACCACGCCCGTGCGTGCGCTGACCGCCATCGGCGTGCCCGTGGGCCTCGCCACGGACGGCGCCGCCAGCAACAACTCCCTCGACGTGTGGGAGTCGATGACGCTGACCGCCCTCGTCCAGAAGGCCGACCAGGGCGATCCCCGCTGGCTCACGTCCCGTCAGGCCCTGCACCACGCCACCGTGCAGAGCGCCCGGGCGGTCGGGCTCGGCGACCGCGTCGGCCGTATCGCGCCGGGACTGCGGGCCGACATCGTGCTCGTCGACCTGACCGGGCCGCACACCCAGCCCGTCCACGACCTCGCGGCGACCCTCGTGCACAGCGCCCGCGCCTCGGACGTGCGTACGACGATCGTCGACGGTCGCGTCCTGATGCGTGACCGGGAACTGCTCACCGTCGACGTGCCCGCCGTCGTACGGGAGTTGGGGGAGCGGCTGCCCGCGCTCGTCGACCGAGGGCACGGCCGCCGCGTCCAGCGGTACGGCACCTGAGACACGTGCCTGGGGCGGGGGTTCGGCCTGTGCCGCGCCGCGCGTCCGGCGTACCGCTCGGAAAAAGTCCGTGCCGCGGCGATGAGTTCCGCCGCGGCCCGCGGTCCATCACCCCGACGGACCGTTGCACAGGAGGGGCCGATGTCGCTTCCGGAGATCGTCTCGCGCGAACAGTGGCGCGCGGCGCGCGAGTCGCTGCTGGCGAAGGAGAAGGAGCTGACACGCGCGCGTGAAGCGCTCAACGCGGAGCGGCGCAGACTGCCCATGGTGGAGATCGAGGAGGAGTACGTCTTCGAGGGCGGCGACGGCAAAGCCACCTTGTGGGACCTGTTCGAGGGGCGGGACCAGCTCGTCGTCCATCACTTCGTGTTCGCCCCCGAGGCGGACGCCGGCTGCCCCGGCTGCGCGGCCTTCCTCGATCAGATCGGGCACCTCGCCCATCTGCACGCGCGCGGGACGTCGTTCGTGGTCGTCTCCCGGGCGCCGTACCCGAAGATTCTGCCGTTCAAGGCGAGGATGGGCTGGGCGCTGCCCTGGTACTCCTCCGGCGGCACCGACTTCGACCGGGCCTTCGGGGCGCCCGTGGAGCGCGGCGGCGAACGCGCCGAGCGGGCGGCGCTGAGCTGCTTCCTGCGCGACCGCGACCGGATCTTCCACACCTACACGACGTACGGGCGGGGCCTCGACGCGCTCGGGTCGGCCACCAGCCTGCTCGACCTGACCGCGCTCGGCCGGCGGGAGGAGTGGGAGGAGCCCCGGGGCCGGGCGTCGGCCCTCGGCACGCTGCCCGCGGGCGGCCGGATCCGCTATCACGACGAGTACGACCTGTGACACACACCGCGACCGCGATCCGCGTTCGGTGATCCTCTCCTCACCTTGCGCAGTGAACGTGTGTCGGCAATGTCTCAGTACCGTCACCGGACGTGCGATGCGGCCTCGGGAAGGCGTTGACTCCTCTCAGTACGACGCTTTCTGGAGGTGCAGGGTGGTGAACGGGCGAACGGTGCTCGAACGCTTTCCCGCAGGTGGGCCGCGCGGATCGTGGCCGGCGGAGGAGTTCGCGCACGCGCGGCGTCTGGAAGGACTTCCCGCCGAGGTTGTCATGGACCTCGCGACGGACACGTTCCTGGTGATCGTCCGCGGGGGCGACACCGCGGAGTGATCCGGCCGCCCCGCGCTCGCGGGGCCGTGCCCCCGGCTGTGCCCGCCTCGCGGGGGCGGGCCGGGGGTTCTTTTCGGAGCACCCCAGGCCGGGTCCCGTCGTGCGGGCACAGCCGAGGGCGTCCGTCCGTCTGGGGGAACGGGTCAGGCGCCACGCCGGTCGGGCGTCACCGCCTCGGCCTTCCGCCGTCAGGCGGTCACCGGCCGCGACCAGGACGGGGTCGTGTCGGTGAGCCGGCACAGGGCCAGATACAGAGGGATGGGCGGCGTGTACGGCACGGTGTCGTCCGGCCGGTGGATCAGCCCCGGCAGATCCAAGGCGTCGGGGAGCACGGCGCCCGTCGCGTAGCGCGCGGGGGAGGGCCAGTCCAGCGCGTAGTCCGAGTCGGACGGGACGAGCCACCACCAGTGCGCGTCGTCGGCGTACACGCAGCCCACCCGCGGCAGCCGGGGCAGCACCAGCGGGCCGAAGCGGGCCGGCACGGCCACGGCGTCACAGCCCAGTGGTGCGGTCATGCCCTCGGGCACGGTCAGCCGGCGAGGGGAGTGCGCCGTGTGCAGCCCGCGCCCGAGGCGTACGAGAGTGTTCATGTTGATCACCTGAGGGCGGCGGGGATCGGCGTTCACGCCCGCTCGCCCCCTGCCGTGTGCCGCTGTTCCGTGCCGTGCCGGGCCGTGCCGCCCGTGCTGTGGCTGTCGTCGGCGCCACCGCCATCGCCGGGGTCGCCCGGGTCGGCCGGGGTGCCGGGGTCGTCGGGGTCGTCGTCCGTCCGGTCCGGCTTGGGGCGGGCGCCCCAGCCCAGGTCGTTGCGCGGCTCGGCGGGCACCCCGGGGGTGTCGGCCTGGCGCGGCAGCTCGGCCCAGACGAGCAGCCCGGGCCCGTTCTCGTGCGCACCCCAGGCCTGACAGAGCGCGTCGACCAGGAGCAGTCCCCTCCCCTGCTCCTCCTCCGCCCGCTGTCCGGCCGCGTTCGGCTGGCCCGGCGCGCAGCCCTCGTCACGCACGGCTATGCGCACCAGGTCGTCGTGATCGTGCAGCTCGCACACGACGACACTGCTCGCGGTGTGCACGATCGCGTTGGTGACCAGTTCGGAAATGACCAGAGCCGCTGTGTCGCAGGTGTCCTCGCACACCTCCCAGCCGGTCAGCCGGGCCCGTGTCAGACGTCTGGCCTGCGCGGGGGAGCCCGGATGTGCGGCCAGTTCGAAACGGAACCGGCGCCCGGCCGCGGCGCCGAAGGGCGCTGCTTCCGTTGCGGCACCGAGACCGAGGCGGTCTGCGGCGGCGTCTGTTCCTAAGGGCACGGACGGAATCACGCTTGCCACTATCTCCCCGCCGTGAACACTTGGCAAGCGTCACTCTGAAAATTGCAGAGTGCTGTATGACGCAGCGATCGGGCGTGGCACACTGCTCGCACCAGTACGTCGAGCGGCGCCAATTGAGCCATCGAGGATCCCCCAGGTCTTCGAACGGGTCTTCGAATGGCGCCGCTGGGCTGTCAGGATTCTTTTGTCGTCGTCCGGACGGTGAGCAGCCGCCCGGACGGTGACCGGACACAGACCGGACCGACCGGAGTCCGGGCCCTTGGTGGAGGTACAGCGTGAGCGAGCCGCGGTCCGCGCCGACGGTCGGCCAGGTCGTCCTCGGCCGACGCCTGCTGGACCTGCGCGAACGCGCCGGGCTCAAACGCGAGGAGGCCGCCAAGATCCTGCGCGTCGCCCCCGCCACGGTCCGACGCATGGAAATGGCCGAGGTAGGACTCAAGATCCCCTACCTCCAGCTGCTGCTGAAGGCCTACGGCGTCTCCGACGAGGAAGCCGAAGCCTTCGTGCAACTCGCCGAGGAAGCCAACAAACCCGGCTGGTGGCAGCGGTTCCACGACATCCTGCCCGGCTGGTTCTCCATGCACGTCAGCCTGGAGGGCGCCGCAGCACTCATCCGCCAGTACGAACCCCACTTCGTGCCCGGCCTGCTCCAGACCGAGGACTACGCCCGCGCCGTCCTGCGATCGGGCGCCATCGGCCAGACCAGCCCCGACGACATCGAACGCCACGTCGCCCTGCGCATGCAGCGCCAGGAACTCCTCACCCGCCCCGACGCGCCCCGGCTCTGGGTCGTCATGGACGAGACCGCCCTGCGCCGCACCGTCGGCGGCCCGGACGTCATGCGGGCCCAGATCGACAAACTGCTCGACGCGATCGAACTTCCCCACGTCACCTTGCAGGTCGCCGAGTTCTCCGCCGGCCCGCACCCGGGGACGTACGGGCCCTTCGTCCTCTTCCGGTTCGCCGTGCCCGAACTTCCGGACATGGTCTACAGCGAGTACCTGACCGGCGCCGTCTACCTCGACGCGCGCTCCGAGGTGGCGACCCACCTGGAGGTCATGGACCGCATGGCGGCACAGGCCGCCACAGCACACCGCACGAAGGAGATCCTCGAGGATCTCCGCAAGGAGTTGTGAATGGATCGCAGTACGCCCCAGCCCGAGCCGCGGATCCGCGACCAGCGGATCTACAACGGCATGCCCGCCCGTGATCTGGGCAGCGAGGGCTGGCACAAGCCGTGGAGCGGCGGCAACGGAGGCAACTGCCTGGAGGCGATGAAGCTCGCCGACGGCCGGATCGCCGTCCGTCAGTCCACCGACCCCGACGGGCCGGCCCTGATCTACACCTCCGACGAGATGACCGCCTTCATCGAGGGCGCCAAGGCGGGGGAGGCCGATTTCCTGCTGTCCTGAGACCTTGCCCTGACTTGTTCACGAACCTTTGCCTGATGCTCAGTTGACACCCCCGCGGGAGCCGGCCCCGGCTCCCGCCTGCCCTGCGGCGCGCCCGGCGCGCCCGGGGCGCGATGGCCTCGGGGGCGCCCGCGGGCCGCGTCCGCCCGATCACGGCGCCTCGGGGTCGCCCTTGTCTTGCGGCGCCTCCGGACCGCGCCCGCCGGGCGACGCCTCCGCTTCCAGCACCTCGCACAGCGCGTCCAGCGCCGCCCCGTACGCATGCTCCGACGGAGCGGCGTAGCCCACGACCAGGCCGTCCCGCGCCGGCATCTCCGACCCCGGGTGCCGGAACGCCGACAGCCCGTCCAGGGCGATGCCCCGCCGGGCCGCCGCCTCCACCACGGACCGCTCCGTGCCCGACGGCAGGCGCAACACCGCGTGCAGCCCCGCCGCGATACCCGTCACCTCCACATACGGCACGCGCGCGGCGAGCGCCGCCACCAGCCGGTCGCGGCGGGCCCGGTACCGCTGCCGCGTCCGCCGCACATGACGGTCGTACGCCCCGCACCCCAGGAAATCCGCCAGCGCCAACTGGTCGAGGACGCTCACCCACCCCTCCCGGTCGCCCTTCGCCGCGACCACCTCGTCCACGTACCGGCCCGGCAGCACCATCCAGCCCAGCCGCAACGCCGGCGACAGACTCTTGCTGACCGAACCGATGTAGACCACCCGCTCCGGGTCCAGGCCCTGCAACGCGCCGACCGGCTTGCGGTCGTACCGGAACTCCCCGTCGTAATCGTCCTCCAGTACGACCCCGCCACGCGTGCGTGCCCAGTCGACCACCGCCGAACGGCGCGACGCCCGAAGCGGCCCGCCCGTAGGGAACTGGTGCGCGGGCGTCAGCAGCACCGCCCTGACACCCCGGCCCGCGCCACCGGCCCGGCCTCGCTCCAGCAGATCCACCCGCGCCCCCTGCCCGTCCAACGGCAACGGCACCGTACGCACCCCGGCGGTGGACAGCAGCTCCCGGTGGAAACCCAGACCGTACGCCTCCACCGCCAGCGGCCCCCTCAGCACACCCCCCGCGCCCTGCCCGAACAGCAGCCGCAACGCGTGCGCGAAACCGGAACACACCACGATCCGGTCCGGCTCGGCACGCACCCCACGCGCGCGTGCCAGATACTCCGCGAGCGCCTCCCGCAACTCCCGCCGCCCGGCCGGATCACCCGGCCCGAACACCTCGTTCGGCGCCTGCTGCAAAGCCTTGCGATAGGAGGCCAGCCACGCCGTACGGGGAAACGCAGACACATCCGGAGTGCCCTGCCGCAGATCGTGCCGCGGGCCACGCGCGCGTGGAGACACCGCAGCCGGAACCCTCTCGGCACGCCGCAGCGGCGTGCCGCGCGGCGCCACGCGCGTACCCGAACCCTGACGTGCCGTCAGCCAGCCCTCCGCCACCAGCTCCGCATACGCGTCGGCGACCGTGTTGCGGGCCACCCCGAGGTCCGCCGCGAGCGAACGGTACGGCGGCAGTCGGGTGCCCGGAGCCAGCCGACCGCTGCGCACGGCCTCCCGCAGCGCACGCGTGAGAGCGGCCCGCCGCCCGCCCTGCCCCGCCAGCTCCAGATGCAGATCGGCGCCGATCGCCTCCGCCGAATTGACCCATGAATCCACCACGGAATTGCACCCTACAGGCGGTCTTTCCGGACCCTAGGTTGAAGAACATGACGACGACGCACAACGCAACCGCAGTGACCCTCGCGACCACCCCCGACACCGCCTCCGACGAGGCCGTCGCCGCCGCCGTCGCGCGGGCGGAAGCGGCCCGCGACCGCCTCGACTTCGCCAAGTCCGCCCGGGCCGCCTACCGCGCCCTGATCGACTTCGACGCCGCCGCCCGCGAAGGCCTCGACCCCACGCTCGTCGAACTGATCCAGATCCGCGCCTCGCTGCTCAACAACTGCGCCTACTGCCTGCACATGCACACCAACGACGCCCGCAAGGCCGGCGAGAGCGAGGACCGGCTGCACCTGGTCGCCGTGTGGCGCGAGGCCCGGCACTTCTTCACCGCCAGGGAACAGGCGGCCCTGGCCCTCACCGAGGCCCTCACCCTGGTCTCCGACGGTGGCGTACCCGACGCCGTCTACACCGAGGCCGCCGCCCATTTCGACGACGCCGAACTCGCCCGCCTCATCGCCCTCGTCTGCGCCATCAACACCTGGAACCGGGTGGCTTTGGCGACACGGAAGGTCGCGGGGACCGACGAACGGTGAGCCCCGCGCGGGCGGACGGGAGCGGCCGGGGAGATCCCGGCGTGGTCCGGGTGGTGTGCGTCCGGGGTGGTTCCGGCGTGGTCCGGGTGGTGTGCGGCGGGATGGTTCCGGCGTGGTTCGGGGAGGGGGCACGGCCGGGGTGTCACGGCTCGGTCGGGGGGTGTGCGGCCGGCCCTCACACCGTCATCGGCCGGTCGTACGGCGAGATCGGTGCCGGCAGGTCCGAACGGCCCGTCAGATATCGGTCCACAGCAGCCGCCACCGCCCGCCCCTCCGCTATCGCCCACACGATCAGCGACTGCCCCCGCGCCGCGTCCCCCGCAGCGAACACCCCGGGCACATTCGTCGCGAAACCGGCATCCCGGGCCAGCGTCCCCCTCGGCTCCAGCTCCAGACCGAGCTGGTCCACGAGCCCGTCCGCCCGGTCCGGCCCCGAGAACCCCAGCGCGAGCAGCACCAGATCGGCCGGAAGTGTCCGCTCGGTACCCGGCACCGGCCGGCGCCCCGCATCCACCTCCACCAGATGCAGCCGCCGTACATGGCCGTCCGCGTCGCCGCCGAACCGCAGCGTCGACGCGGCGAACAGCCGCGCGTCCGCGTCCGCGGCCGGTGCCGTCCGCAGGTCACGCGCCTCCTCGTGAGCAGCCGACAGCCGGTACAGCTTCGGATACGTCGGCCACGGCTCCGTGTCCTCGTCGCGCTCGGCGCCCGGCTGGGCGTAGATGTCCAACTGGGTCACGGACGCGGCACCCTCGCGCACCGCCGTGCCCAGACAGTCGGCGCCGGTGTCACCGCCGCCGACGATGACGACGTGTCTGCCGGCCGCGGACAGCGGCGAGACCTCCAGGTCGCCCTCACACACCCGGTTGGCGAGCGGCAGATACTCCATCGCCTGGTGGATGCCCGCGAGTTCACGGCCCGGCACGGGAAGTTCACGCCACGCGGTGGCCCCGGTGGCGATCACCACGGCGTCGTAACGCGACCGCAGCTCCGCCGCGTCGACGTCCCGGCCCACCGCCGTCGACGGACGGAACCGGGTGCCCTCGGCCTCCATCTGCTCCAGCCGCCGCTCCAGATGGTGCTTCTCCATCTTGAACGCGGGGATGCCGTACCGCATCAACCCGCCCAGCCGGTCGTCCTTCTCGTACACGGCGATCGTGTGTCCCGCCCGAGTCAGCTGCTGGGCCGCCGCGAGCCCCGTCGGCCCGGAGCCGATCACCGCCACGGTGCGGCCCGACAGCCGGTCCGGGGGCCGAGGCGGCGTGAATCCCTCCTCCCAGGCCCGGTCGGCGATCGCGCACTCCACGTTCTTGATCGTCACAGCCGGCTGGTTGATCGCGAGCACGCAGCCCGCCTCACAGGGCGCGGGACACAGCCGCCCGGTGAACTCGGGGAAGTTGTTCGTCGCGTGCAGCCGGTCGGAGGCGGCCGGCCAGTCCTCCCGTGAGACCAGGTCGTTCCACTCCGGGATCAGGTTGCCCAGCGGGCAGGCGTGGTGACAGAACGGAATGCCGCAGTCCATGCACCGGTCGGCCTGCTTGCTGATGATCGGCAGCAGCCCGCCGGCGACATACACCTCGTTCCAGTCCCGGACCCGTTCCTCCACGGGCCGACGGGGCCAGTCCTGGCGGGGTGTCGTCATGAATCCCTTGGGATCGGCCATGGCGGTCTTCCTTGCGTCCGCATACGACAGGCCGTGCGTCATCGGGCGGCACACTCTTCCGGCCACGATACGTCCGCCCGCCCGAGCCCGCAGAGGCGCGGACGCCGCCCACATGGCGGGGCGGCGAGGAGCCGGGGCGGGCGGACGTATCG
>NZ_JALLGL010000608.1 GCF_023072675.1 Streptomyces sp. XM83C | reverse complement strand
GATGGCGTCCCTTGAAGTGGTGTAGCCGGTCTTGGCTGATGTGCGCCCCTGGCTCGCCACCGCGTTGCCCCTGGTGGACCGCTCGTGCGCCCTGAACAAGGACGGGCCACCGTGCAACTCTCCGCGGTGAACGGTGAATCCGACCGGGAGGTGCACGATGGCCCTGGCCCATGATGACCTGCTCCGCCTTCTGGAGTCACTACGTTCGGCGGACGGGCTGGAGATCGTCCGGGCCGCGGCCGAACGAGTCCTGCAAGAACTGATAGAAGCCGAGGCGACACAGCACATCGGTGCCGCATGGGGCGAGCACACCGAGACCCGCACCGCCTACCGCAACGGCCACCGCGAACGGACCCTGACCACCCAGGCCGGCGACCTGGAACTCGCGATCCCCAAACTCCGCGCCGGCACCTTCTTCCCCAGCCTGCTCGAACGCCGGCGCCGCGTCGACCAGGCCCTCTACGCCGTCATCATCGAGGCATACGTCCATGGCGTGTCCACCCGCAGTGTCGACGACCTGGTCAAAGCCCTCGGCTCGGACACCGGCATCTCCAAGAGCGAGGTCTCCCGGATCTGCGGCGACCTCGACGAAAGCCTCACCGCCTTCCGCAACCGACCCCTGGACCACACCCGCTTCCCCTACGTCTACCTCGACGCCACCTACCTCAAGGCCCGCGTCGACCACCAGATCGCCTCCCGCGCCGTCGTCATCGCCACCGGCGTCACCGAGGACGGCGGCCGCGAAGTCCTCGGCCTCATGGTCGGCGACAGCGAGAACGAGACCTTCTGGACCACCTTCCTGCGTGACCTGCGCAAACGCGGTCTGAACGGGGTCCGCCTCGTCATCTCCGACCAGCACCTCGGCCTGATCGCCGCCATCGGCAAGGTCATGATCGGAGCCGCACACCAGCGCTGCCGCGTTCATTTCGTCCGCAATGTCTTCTCGGTCATTCCGAAGCAGCACGCCGAGATGGCCGCCGCGACCATCCGCACGATCTTCGCCCAGCCCGACGCCGTCTCGGTCCGCGCCCAGCTCGACACCGTCGCCGACGCCTTCGGCAAGCAGTTCCCCAAGGTGAAGGAGATGCTCCTGGAGGCCAAGGACGAGCTGA
>NZ_JALLGL010000607.1 GCF_023072675.1 Streptomyces sp. XM83C | reverse complement strand
GCCCCGCCGTCTTCGACGAGCTGCGCGCCGCCCCCGCCGCCGTCGACCTCACGCCCGGCCGGCCCGACCTGGCCGCCTTCCCGCGCGCGGCGTGGCTGCGGGCCGAGCGGGCGGTGCTGGGCGGGCTGTCCGCCGAACAGCTCGGGTACGGCGATCCGCGGGGCGTGCCCGAGCTGCGCAGGGCCGTCGCCGGATGGGTGGCCCGCAACCGGGGTGTACGGGTCGCACCCGACGAGGTGCTGATCGTGTCCGGGACCGCGCAGGCGCTGACGCTGCTCCATCCGGTGCTGCGCGCGGAGGGCGTGGACGCGGTCGCCGTCGAGGACCCCGGCTCGCTGGGCTCCCGGCAGCATCTTCAGGCGGGCGGCCTCGCCACCCCGGGCGTGCCGGTGGACGAGGACGGCGTCCGGGTGGACGCGCTGCGCGCCACGGGGGCCCGCGCGGTGCTGCTGACCCCGGCCCACCAGTTCCCGACCGGGGTCGTCCTGAGCGGGGAGCGCCGCCGGGAGCTGCTGGCGTGGGCACGGGACGGCGGGCTGATCCTGGAGGACGACTACGACGCCGAGCACCGCTACGACCGGCCGCCCGTGCCCGCCCTGCGCGGGCTGCTCGCCGACCGTGTCTGCTATCTCGGCAGCGTGTCCAAGCTGCTCGCGCCGGCGCTGCGGATCGGCTGGATGGTGCCGCCGCCCCGCCACCGCGGCGCGCTGACCGACGCGAAGCGTTTCGCCGACCTGGGCAATCCGGTGCTGCCGCAGTTGGTGCTGGCCCGGCTGATGGACTCCGGCGAGCTGGAACGGCATCTGCGGACCCTGCGCCGACGGCACCGGGCCCGCCGGGACGCGATGATCGCCGCGCTGGCCGTGCATCTGCCGGGGGCCGTGGTGCACGGGGCGTCGGCGGGGCTGCATCTGACGGTGACGTACGAGGCGGACGTACCGGATCTCGAGCTGGCCGGCGCCGCGCTCGCCCGTGGCGTGAAGTGCCAGCCGCTGTCCTGGCACCGGCAGCGGCCCGGCCCGCCCGGACTCGTCCTCGGCTACGCGAGCAGCCCACCCGGGGTCATCGCCGAGGGGGTCGCCGTCCTGGGGGAAGCGCTGCGGGAGCTGTGCCGCTGAGC
>NZ_JALLGL010000606.1 GCF_023072675.1 Streptomyces sp. XM83C | reverse complement strand
GGCTTGACCGCTTCGGAACCCCGCCCGACATTTCCCCATCTTCCCTGACAGACATCGCATCCCGTTTGTTCTGCGAGAGACCTTGGAACCGGTGCCCTTGGGGCATCCGGCGACATTGCGCCCTCTAAGGGCTGTCCCGTAACTGTTGGTCACGGGTGAGATGATCTTGCTGTGTCTGGTGTGATCACGGCGTCGGAGCCCTCCTGGATAGCCCCGTTCACCGGGCTGAGCCCGCGCCAGTTCGGCAAGCTGATCACCGCGCTCCGGCGTGAGGGTGCGGACCCGGTGCGCAAGGGCCGGCCCTGGAGCCTGCCGCTGGAGGACCGCGTGCTCCTGGTCGCCGCGTACTGGCGGACGAACCTGACCCTGCGACAGCTGGCCCCGCTGTTCGGGGTGTCCAAGTCGGCCGCCGACCGCATCATCGACCACCTCGGCCCCGCGCTCGCGCTCCAGCAGCGCAAGCGGTTCCGCAAGGACACCGTGCTGATCGTGGACGGCACCCTCGTCCCCACCCGCGACCACACCATCGCCGAGCAGTCCAAGAACTACCGCTACTCCACCAACCACCAGGTCGTCATCGACGCCGACACCCGGCTCGTCGTCGCCGTCGGCCGACCGCTGCCCGGCAACCGCAACGACTGCAAGGCGTGGGAACTGTCCGGCGCGAAAGACGCCGTCGGCACGACCATGGTCATCGCGGACGGCGGCTACCGCGGCACCGGCCTGGTCATCCCGCACCGCCGTGAGAGAGGCCAGAGCGAACTCCCGGACTGGAAGGAGGAACACAACGCCTCCCACCGCAAAGTCCGTGCCCGCGTCGAGCACGTCTTCGCCCGGATGAAGGGCTGGAAGATCCTCCGCGACTGCCGACTGAAGGGCGACGGCGTCCATCACGCCATGCTCGGGATCGCCCGCCTGCACAACCTCGTCCTCGCCGGGTGACGCAGAAACCGGCAGGCCACCACGCACATCACAGATCATTTACGGGACAGCCCTTACGAGCTCGTGCACGGTAGGCGGTGAGGCGTCGAGTTCCCGATCGTCGATCATGGTCGTGTGGTGGGGAATGTGTCTCGTGCAGCGATCATCAGCGACCGGAGGATCACGGGCCTGTCGGCCGACGTG
>NZ_JALLGL010000605.1 GCF_023072675.1 Streptomyces sp. XM83C | reverse complement strand
TCGTCCTGCGCCGCGCCGCCCCTGTCCCCGCCCCCGTCGCCGTCGAGCGCGCGGACGGCGGCGCGGCGCAGGACGATCATGCCGCCGGGGCCGGGTTCGGTGTGGCCGGCGGGCCGGGGGGAGTCGAGCAGGTCGACGGCGCAGTAGTCGGCGAGGCCGGGCACGGTGTCCTCGGCGAGTTCGCGCGCGGCCCGCCCGGGATCGTCGGCGCCCTCGCCACGGCCGCCGCCCGCGCGCAGCGGGGTCCCGGCGCCCCGAGCGCCCTCGTCACGTCCGTTGCCGGTCTCCGCGGGGCCGGTGTGACGCGTGCCGGCGCTCCGGCCGTCGTACGAGCCGTCGCCGGGGCCGGTGCCACGGGCGGCGCCGCCGTTTCCGGGGCCGGGCTGGGACAGCACCCGCGAGGCGGTGTCCCGCGTCCACTGCCGGGCGGCGGTGTCCTGGGCGGTCGGAGGGGCGGTGAGGCTGACGGCGCGTACCCGCCCGGAGCTGTCCTTCAGCGGGGTCAACACGGTGGGCTGCCCCAGGCCGGGGGAGAGGCGGGCCTCCACCTCCTGCGCCTGGCCGCTGTCCACGGCGAGCCGCATCCGCCGGCCGATCTCCTCACCGGCGGCGCCGGGCGCGATGTGCGGCAGGGGCAGCCCCCGCATGGCCGCCTCGGGCAGGGCGAGGGCCCGCTCCATACGGCGGTTGGCGCGCAGCAGACGCAGCTCGCTGTCGAAGAGGGCCAGGGTGTACGGGGACTGGGTGAACGCCAGTTCCATGACCGGCTCGCGCCCGTCCTCCTGCGGCTCCTCGGGCAGGGCCGTCACCACCAGCCAGTCGGCGCCGTCCTGCCCGGCGGAGCGGCGGTGGGCGAGCAGCCGTACCTCCACGCGCCGGCCGTCGCGGTGGCGCAGCGCCACGCTGCCGTGCCAGCGCTGCCGTCCCTCCAGGGCGTGCCCCACCCCGCCGGGGCTGCCTGCCAGCAGTTCCGCGGCGGGCCTGCCGACCACAGCCGAGGCCTCGTGACCGAGCAGCTGCCGGGCGCCGTCGCTCCAGCCGGTCAGCACGCCCCGCTCGTCGATGGTGGCCGTCGCTGTGTACGTCACATGACCAGGATCGGGTAGTGCGGCACGGAGCACCAACGCAGCGAGGGCCGGACAGGACACACGCCCGCCCCCGGGC
>NZ_JALLGL010000604.1 GCF_023072675.1 Streptomyces sp. XM83C | reverse complement strand
AGCTTCGTCGGCAGCGTCAGATGTGTATAAGAGCCCGCCCCCACCGTCTTCGCCCACCCCGGCGTCACCGTCTCCCGCGCCCAGCTCGACTTCGCCCGGAGCAAGGTGCAGGCCGGGGCACAGCCCTGGAAGGCCGCCTTCGATCAGATGCTGGCGAGCAAGTACGCCGACCTGAACCGCGCCCCCAAACCCCGCGCCGTCGTCGAGTGCGGCTCCTACTCCAACCCCAACCACGGCTGCACCGACGAACGCGAGGACGCGATCGCCGCCTACACCGACGCCCTCGCCTGGTACATCACCCGCGATGCCCGCTACGCCAAGAAGTCCATACAGCTCATGGACGCCTGGTCCGGCGTGATCCAGGACCACACCAACAGCAACGCCCCCCTGCAGACCGCCTGGGCCGGCTCCACCTGGCCCCGGGCCGCGGAGATCATCAAGTACACGTACGACGGCGGCTGGGCCGGCGCCGGACGCTTCGCGACCATGCTGCGCGACGTCTACCTGCCCGAGGTGATCAACGGCTCCCACTCCAACGGCAACTGGGAGCTGTCCATGACGGAGGCCGCCATCGGCATCTCCGTCTTCCTGGAGGACCGCACCTCGTACGACAAGGCCATGGCCCGCTTCCGCACCCGCACCGCGGCCTACGTGTACCTCGCCTCCGACGGCGACCTGCCGAAGACCGTGCCCGGCCAGCACCTCGACACCCGGGACAAGATCGTCAAGTACTGGCAGGGCCAGTCCACCTTCGTCACCGGCCTCACCCAGGAAACCTGCCGCGACTTCACCCACACCGGGTACGGCATCTCCGCGATCTCCCACGTCGCCGAGACCAGCCGCATCCAGGGACAGGACCTGTACGGCACCGATGTCGGCGAACGGCTGCGGCAGGCGCTCGGCTTCCAGTCCAAGTACCAGGTGGGGACGGCCGCGCCGAGCTGGCTGTGCGGCGGCACGCTCCACCTCGGCCTCGGCCCGGTCACCGAGGTCGGGTACAACGCGCTGCACAACCGACTGGGCATCGCCATGACCAACACCGGCATCCTCACCGAGCGGCAGCGACCGGCCGGCAGCAACAACCTCTTCGTCGCCTGGGAGACGCTCACCCACGGGGGCAATCCCGCTTGAGCGGGTCGGGCGGTGAGGGGGTGGGGCCGCGTCGAGGG
>NZ_JALLGL010000603.1 GCF_023072675.1 Streptomyces sp. XM83C | reverse complement strand
CCCGCCGACCCCGCGCCGCTGCCCCGGCAGGACCGGCGCGGCACCCGCCGACGCAGGGCGCGCACACCGGAGCGAGGGGATGGCTCCGTGCGCCGCCTGCTGCCCCGGGCGCTGGTCGTCGCCTTCCTCGCCGGCGGCACCACCGCCTTCGTCGCCAAGGACAAGGCGGTCGAACTCAGCGTGGACGGCGCCCGCCCCCGCACCCTGCACACCTTCGCCGACGACGTCGCCGGCCTGCTCGAAGAGGAAGGCGTGCGGGTCGGACCGCACGACGTCGTCGCCCCCGGCCCCGACGCGGAACTCACCAGCGGCGACGAGGTCGTCGTCCACTACGCCCGCCCCGTACGCCTCACCCTCGACGGCCGCCGGCACGAGGTGTGGACGACCGCGCACACCGTCGAGGGCGCGCTCCGGCAGCTCGGCGTGCGCGCCGAGGGCGCCTACCTGTCCGCCTCCCGCTCCCTGCCGATCGGCCGCGCCGGCCTCGCCCTCGACGTGCGCACCGAACGCACCGTCACCGTCATGGCCGACGGCCGCGCCCGCACCATCCGCACCAACGCCGCCACCGTCCGCGACGCCGTCGAGGAAGCCGGCGTCACCCTGCGCGGCCAGGACACCCTGTCCGTGGCGCCCGACAGCTTCCCGCGCGAAGGACAGACCGTCACCGTCCTGCGGATCACCTCCTCCCGCGAGACCCACGACGAGGCCATCCCCTACGAGGTGCGGCGCACCCCCGACCCCACCCTGTTCCAGGGCGCCGAGGTCGTCGAGCAGACCGGACGCCCCGGCCTGCGCCGGGTCACCTACGCCCTGCGCACCGTCAACGGCGTACGGCAGAGGCCGCACCGCATCGGCAGCGAGGTGGTCCGCGCCCCGCGCGCCCAGGTGGTGAAGGTCGGCACCAAGCCCCTGCCGGTCTCTCCCGCCGGCGCCGACGGCCTGAACTGGAAGGCCCTCGCGGCCTGCGAGTCCGGCGGCCGGCCGAACGCCGTCGACCCGTCGGGCACCTACGGCGGGCTCTACCAGTTCGACGCCCGCACCTGGCACGCCCTCGGCGGCAAGGGCCGCCCCCAGGACGCGCCGGCGGCCGAGCAGACGTACCGCGCGAAGAAGCTGTACACGCGCCGCGGCGCCGCCCCCTGGCCGCACTGCGGCGCGTGTACCTGTCTCTTATAACCATCTCC
>NZ_JALLGL010000602.1 GCF_023072675.1 Streptomyces sp. XM83C | reverse complement strand
GGCTCGGAGATGTGTATAAGGGCCAGCACCCGAACCGCGCGGCGGCATCCTCATGGGCCGCCCCTTCGGCGTCCCCGTCTACGTCGCCCCCAGCTGGTTCCTCGTCGCCGCCCTCATCACCTGGGTGTTCGGCGGCCAGCTCGACCGCGTGCTCCCCGAACTCGGAGCCGCCCGCTACCTCGTCTCCCTCTTCTTCGCCGTCGCCTTCTACGCCTCCGTCCTCGTCCACGAGCTGGCCCACACCGTCGCCGCGATCCGCTTCAAACTCCCCGTGCGCCGCATCCAGCTGCAGTTCTTCGGCGGCGTCTCCGAGATCGAGAAGGAAGCCGAGACCCCCGGCCGCGAATTCGTGCTCGCCTTCGTCGGCCCCCTGCTCTCCCTGGTCCTCGCCGGCCTCTTCTACCTCGCCCTCCAGCCCGTCGAACCCGGCACCGTACCCGGCGTCCTCCTCGCCGGCCTGATGATCTCCAACCTGATCGTCGCCGCCTTCAACCTGCTGCCCGGCCTCCCCCTGGACGGTGGCCGCATGCTCCGCGCCGTCGTCTGGAAGATCACCGGCCGCCCCATGAGCGGCACCGTCGCCGCCGCCTGGGTCGGCCGCGCCCTCGCCGTCGCCGTCCTCATCGGCCTGCCCCTGCTCACCCAGTCCGGCGCCCTCGGCTCGACCGCCGAGGACAGCGTCGGCATGGACACCGTCACCGACGCGCTGCTCGCCGCCATCCTCGCCGCGATCATCTGGACCGGCGCCGGCAACAGCCTCCGCGTCGCCCGCCTCCGCGAACACCTGCCCGAACTCCGCGCCCGCACCCTCACCCGCCGCGCCGTCCCCGTCCACACCGACACCCCCCTGTCCGAGGCGCTGCGCCGCGCCAACGACGCCGGCGCCCGCGCACTCGTCGTCGTCGACACCGACGGCGAACCCCTTGCCCTCGTCCGCGAGGCGGCCATCGCCGGCGTCCCCGGACACCGCCGCCCCTGGGTGCCCGTCAGCGGCCTCGCCCAGGACATCACCGACGGCATGCGCGTCTCCGCCGAGCTCGCCGGAGAGGACCTCCTGGAAGTCCTGCGCGCCACCCCCGCCACCGAGTACCTCGTCGTCGAGGAAACCGGCGAGATCTACGGCGTCCTCTCCGCCGCCGACGTCGAACGCGCCTTCGTCAAAGCCATGGCCCGCCCCAGCTGACCCCCAC
>NZ_JALLGL010000601.1 GCF_023072675.1 Streptomyces sp. XM83C | reverse complement strand
TCCCCGCACTATCCTCGGGCTGTCGCAGGGGCGCAGGGGAGGGGACGGGTCGGCCATGCAACGACTGGGGCCGGGGGATCCGCAACGCATCGGGACCTACCGTCTGTTGGCCCGGCTGGGCGCCGGAGGCATGGGCGAGGTGTTCCTCGCGCGCTCCGAACGCGGCCGTACCGTCGCCGTCAAACTCGTCCGCGAGGAACTCGCCGCGCAGGAGGAGTTCCGCGACAGGTTCCGCCAGGAAGTGCAGGCCGCGCGGCGCGTCGGTGGCCACTGGACCGCACCCGTGCTGGACGCCGACACCGAGGCCGCCGTGCCCTGGGTCGCCACCGGGTACGTCGCCGGGCCCAGCCTCCAGCAGGTCGTCGGGCACGACCACGGGGCGCTGCCCGAGCGTTCGGTACGCATCCTCGGCGCCGGGCTGGCGCACGCCCTGAAGGACATCCACGCCGCCGGGATCGTCCACCGCGACCTCAAGCCGTCCAACGTGCTCGTCACGATCGACGGGCCGCGCGTCATCGATTTCGGTATCGCCCGCGCTCTGGAGACCGTCACCGAGTCCGGCGGTCTCACCCGTACCGGCTCCCTCGTCGGCTCGCCCGGTTTCATGGCCCCCGAACAGGTGCGCGGCGACCGTGTCACGCCGGCCTGCGACGTGTTCTGCCTCGGCTCCGTCCTCGCCTACGCCGCCACCGGCAAGCTGCCCTTCGGCTCCGCCGACAGCGGTGTGCACGCCCTGATGTACCGCATCGCGCAGGAGGAACCCGACCTCGAAGGCGTCCCCGAGGGCCTCGCCGACCTGGTCCGGGCCTGCCTCCGCAAGAATCCGGAGGCCAGGCCGGGCCTCGACCACGTCCTGGAGCTGACCGGCGCCCACGACACGCTGGCCGAGGGCCGCTCCCGCGACCCGTGGCTGCCGAGCGCGCTCGTCGCCCAGCTGGGGCGGCACGCCGTACAGCTGCTGGAGACGGAGAACCCGGAGGGCCCGGAGCCGACGTCGTCCGGTACGGCGGCGGGGCCGGGGGGCGCCCCGGGCGGCCCGGCCGGTCCCGGTGCCGGGGCGGGCTCGGGTGCCGGTACGGGGCCGGAAGTCGCCGCAGGTGCGCAGGCCGCTGCGGGTGCCGGCGCCGCCCCCGCCGGGCACACGGCGGCCACGCCCGGTGCCGCGCCGGGCCCGGCCGTACCCGCCCAGGG
>NZ_JALLGL010000600.1 GCF_023072675.1 Streptomyces sp. XM83C | reverse complement strand
GTCCTGCTGCCCCACCGCCCGCCGACGGCACCCGACGACACCCCGCCGCCGGTCGGGGGCGCCGCAGCCGACGACACCCCGCCGCCGGTCGGGGGCGCCGCACGCGAGGACGCCGCGCCGCCGGTCGGGGGCGCCGCAGCCGACGACACCCCGCCGTCTGGTGTCGATCGCCGCAGCCGGCGTCTCGTGGTCACGTTCGGTCTGATCGCGCTGGGCACGGCGTACGGCGAGGGGGCCCTGGCCGACTGGAGCGCCCTGCACCTGGAGCAGGACCTGGGGGCGGCGCCGGGGCTCGCGGCGGCCGGGTACACCTGTTTCGCGCTGGCCATGGCGGTGGGCCGGCTGTCCGGCACGCGGCTGCTGGAGCGATTGGGCCGCACACGGACGCTGGTGTGGGGCGGCGCGACCGCCGCCGCCGGGATGCTGGTCGCGAGCCTCGTGCCCTCGGTGTGGGCGGCCCTCGCGGGTTTCGTCGTCACCGGGCTCGGGCTGGCCAACCTGTTCCCCGTGGCGATCGAGCGCGCCGGCCGTCTGGCGGGCGCGGGCGGCGTCGCCCTCGCCTCGACACTCGGCTACGGCGGCATGCTGCTGGGTCCACCCGCCATCGGGTTCATGGCCGAGTGGTTCTCCCTGCCCGTGGCTCTCACCAGCGTGGCGGTCCTCGCCGCGACGGCGGCGGTCGTGGCGCTCACGGCACGCGGCGGGCTGACGAGCGCTCACAAAGCGGGCTCCCGGCCGCGCGGCTGACGCGGCGCTCCGGGCGGGCGCGGGACACGGGGCCGACGCCGGGCCCGCGAGGAACCCGGTGTCGTGTCAGACCTTCCAGTCCAGGTCCAGCAACTGCCGTTCCAGGGCGCGTTCCACCGGGGAGAGCGGTACGTCGGGCCGAACGCGTTCCAGCGGTTCGCGGAGGAGCGGCTCGGAGGGCACCCAGATCCACATCTGCCCGTAGGCGACGAGGGAGCGGTACGCCTCGACGACGACACGTGTCAGGATCGCCCAGGGCTGGGTCACAAGGGCCTCCTCACGGCCGGTACGGGACACCCGGATCGTCCCTCGCCCGGCTAAGACGTCGTTTCTGATGGCGTGATCGCTCGTTGAGCCGTGCATGACGGATCTGGTGGAGCGGTTGGTGCCGGACGAGTTGTGGGCGCTGTTTCGGCGGGTGGTGCCGCCGACGGAGGTCATACGCCC
>NZ_JALLGL010000599.1 GCF_023072675.1 Streptomyces sp. XM83C | reverse complement strand
TGGTCACGCCAGCGGCCACCCCGCTTCGGTGTCCGGTCCGGGAGCAACGGCTCAATCCGCGCCCACTGCGCATCAGTCAACGGCACACCCGGACCAACGACCGACTGATCCAAACGAAACTGCCTAGGTCACCTCCCGCCCAGGGGGTCCGGGCAAATTCGGTGGCGGGGGTTGCGGGCCGGTCGCCCATGATGGGCGCATGAGTGAACCGACCCGGATCCCCGCCCCCGCCGGGGTGGCCCCTGCCGCCCAGTACAGCCATGTCGTCCTCGGCACCGGCCGTTTCGTCGCCGTGTCCGGGCAGGTCGCCCTCGACGAGGAGGGACGGATCGTCGGCGAGGGCGATCCGGCCGCGCAGGCCCGGCAGGTCTTCGAGAATCTGCGCCGCTGTCTCGCCGCGGCCGGGGCCGGCTTCGACGACGTGGTGAAGCTGACGTACTTCGTGACGGACATGGCGTACATGCCGGCGATCCGCGAGGCGCGCGCCGCGCACATCCCGGACGACCGTCTCCCGGCCGCGTCGGCGGTGCAGGTGGCGGCGCTGGTGCGGCCCGAGTTCCTGATGGAGATCGAGGCGTACGCGGTGATCGGCACATGAGCGCGCTCACGCTGCGGGAGATGACGGCAAAGGACTGCGGGCCGGTCGCCGGCATCCGCGTCCGGGGCTGGCAGAGCGCGTACCGGGGGCTGATGCCTCGTAGCCACCTCGACGCGATGACCGTCGCCGACAACGTCGAGCGGCTGCGGGAGCGGCTCCTGCGCGGCGACGGCACCGTCACCGACCTCGTCGCGGAGGCCGGCGGCCGGATCGTCGGCTGGGCCTGCCACGGCCCGTACCGCGAGGAGGACCGGCGCACCGCCGACGCCGAGCTGTACGCGATCTACGTGGACCCCGGCCACTACGGCACCGGCATCGGCGGGCGGCTCCTCGCCGAGTCGGTACGGCGCTGCACGTCCGCCGGGCACGGGCGGATGTTCCTGTGGGTGCTGAAGGAGAACAAGGGCGCCCGGCGTTTCTATGAGCGGGCCGGTTTCACCGCGGACGGCGCCGAGGAGCCCTTCGAGGTGCAGGGCGTGGCCGTGCCGGAGGTGCGGTACGTCAGGGATCTGACGGGGTGACAACCGGGGGGACACCCCCCGCCGGGCCGGGGGCGGCGCCTCTTGGCCGGGACGGCACCCCCAAGGACCGCTCCCCCGTCC
>NZ_JALLGL010000005.1 GCF_023072675.1 Streptomyces sp. XM83C | reverse complement strand
CCAAGGCCCGACTCCACCCGATCGAGTCAGAAACCGACGGCACCACCCTGCCCACCGAACTCACCGCATAGCCTCAAAGACGAGATCACCGAGTGGCCGTCGATACACCACTCCAGCGGACGTGACCCCGCGAAGCGGCGGCTGCGCGGTACGCGATCGGCGGCGGCCTGCTGAGCCTGCGGATCGAGGAGGGACAGCCGCCCTGGTGCCCGGAGTACGACGGGCAGGTCCGGGTGTCGTCGCTACAGACCGGCGCGTTCTCGGGTCCCGCCGGCAGCCCCGTCGGACAGCACCGCTTCGACAGGCGTGCCGTGGTCTGCGAGGCCCAGCCCGATGTCCGGCTCTACACACCCCAGTACGGGCTGTTCGAGATGCGGGCCCGAGCGGTCGCCGACCCGGACGCCATGGTGGCGCTGTGGATGATCGGGTACGAGGACGAGCCCGACCGCTCGGCCGAGATCTGCGTCTTCGAGATCTTCGGACGGGACGTCGAACCCGGCCGGGCCAAGATCGGCATGGGCGTGCACCCGTTCGGGGACCCGCGGATCACCGATGACTTCGAGGCCGTCGAACTCCCCGTCGACGTATGCGACTTCCATGTGTACGCGGCCGAGTGGACGCCGGATCGTGTCCTGTTCTACGTGGACGGCCGGCTGGTCAGGACCGTCGAACAGTCGCCGTGCTATCCCATGCAGTTCATGCTCGGGATCTACGAGTTCCCCGACGCGCGCAGGGCCGGGGCGCCGACGGGGACGTACCCCAAGGAGTTCGCGGTCGACTGGTTCAGGGCCTACCGGCCCGTCCTGTCCGGGGCGCTGATGGACGGACTCATGTGAAGGGCGCTCATGCCGTGCCGCTTGCCGCCGCGGAGTGCCGGCGCAGGGCCCCAGGTCCGGGCCGGCCGGTGACCTCACGCGCCTCGTGGATCTCATGGCCGTCGGCGCACCGCACGGTCAGGGTGACCGGGGCGCCGCAGTCGCGGTGGACGTGCTCCAGGGGCGGTCCCTCCGGGTCGGCCACATAGCGGTCTCCCCACTCGCGCAGCGCGATGAGGATGCGGTAGGTGTCCAGACCCTTCTCGGTGAGCCGGTACTCGGGCCTGGGGCGTGAGCCCGGCTCCTGGTAGGTGTCCCGCCGGAGAATGCCCTCGTCGACGAGGACGGACAGCCGGTTGGTGAGGACCTGCCGGGGAACGCCGGAGTGTTCGACGAGGTCGTTGAACCGGCGGATGCCGCCGAAGACGTCCCGCAGGACGACCAGCGTCCACTTCTCCCCGAGGATGCCGAGAGTCCGGGCGATCGAACAGTTCTCCGGCGACCAGTCCATCAGGTCGGTCCGCCGGCGCTTCGCCGTGACTCCTCGCTGGTTGTCCATGGCAACCAGGCTAGGTTCTCTTCGCAGACTCAACAAGGGTGCGCCCGGAACCGTCAACGGCGGTCCGGTTCACTCGCTCCTGGGGTCCGTGCCCGGGTCCGTGTCCCGCTCGCGCGGTTTGTCCACGTCGAGGGAGTTCAAGAACTCCGGGTTGTCGTCCGGGGCCACCCACCGGGTGCCGCGCCCGGAGCGGTCGCGCAGCCCGGACCAGCCGTCGGCGGCGGGGGCGCGCTTCTTGCCCGCGATCAGCCACGAGATCGAACCGACCAGCGGGAACAGCAGCACGAGCACCGCCCACAGCGGCTTCGGCATATGGCGTACGTCCTCGTCCTTGGTGCTGATGCAGTCGATGAACGCGTACACGCTCAGCGCCAGCGGCACGAGGAACATGAGCACCCGGAGCATGGGCCCTCTCCAAGGAAACGGTCGGCGGGCGGGTCCAGGGGCGCGACCCCCGAGTCACAGCTCAGGGTAGCGGCTCGGGGATACTGGACCCCATGGCTTACGACGATCTTCGTTCCCTGCTCAGGGCACTGGAACGCGAAGGCGACCTCAAGCGCGTCAAGGCGGAGGTCGATCCGTACCTGGAGGTCGGGGAGATCGTCGACCGGGTGCAGAAGTCCGGCGGCCCGGCGCTGCTCTTCGAGAACGTCCGCGGGTCGGCGATGCCGCTCGCGATGAACGTCTTCGGCACCGACCGACGCCTGCTGAAGGCGCTCGGCCTGAAATCGTACGCGGAGATCTCCGACAAGATCGGCGGACTGCTCAAGCCGGAGCTGCCGCACGGCTTCGTCGGCGTGCGGGAGGCGTTCGGCAAGCTCGGCGCGATGGCGCACGTACCGCCGAAGAAGGTCAAGGACGCGCCGGTGCAGGAGGTCGTCCTCACCGGTGACGACGTCGACCTGGAGCAGTTGCCCGCGCTGTTCACATGGCCGAAGGACGGCGGCTCCTTCTTCAATCTGGGCCTCACCCACACCAAGGACCCCGAGAGCGGCATCCGCAATCTGGGCCTGTACCGGTTGCAGCGCCACGACAAGCGCACCATCGGCATGCACTGGCAGATCCACAAGGACAGCCGCAACCACTACCAGGTCGCCGCCCGGCGCGGCGAGCGGCTGCCCGTCGCCATCGCCTTCGGCTGCCCGCCCGCCGTGACGTACGCGTCCACGGCGCCGCTGCCCGGCGACATCGACGAGTACCTGTTCGCCGGGTTCATCGCGGGCAAGCGGATCGAGATGGTCGACTGCAAGACCGTGCCGCTCCAGGTGCCCGCCAACGCCGAGGTCGTGCTGGAGGGCTGGCTGGAGCCCGGCGAGATGCTGCCCGAGGGGCCCTTCGGCGACCACACCGGCTTCTACACACCGCAGGAACCGTTCCCCGCGCTGACCATCGACTGCGTGACGATGCGGAAGCGTCCGCTGCTCCAGTCGATCGTCGTCGGCCGCCCCCCGACGGAGGACGGCCCGCTGGGCCGGGCCACGGAACGCTTCTTCCTGCCCCTGCTGAAGATCATCGTCCCGGACATCGTGGACTACCACCTGCCCGAGGCGGGCGGCTTCCACAACTGCGCGATCGTCTCGATCGACAAGAAGTATCCGAAGCACGCGCAGAAGGTCATGCACGCCATCTGGGGCGCGCACATGATGTCGTTGACCAAGCTGATCGTCGTCGTCGACTCCGACTGCGACGTGCACGATCTGCACGAGGTCGCCTGGCGGGCCCTCGGCAACACCGACTACTCCCGTGACCTCACCGTCGTCGAAGGCCCGGTCGACCACCTCGACCACGCCTCCTACCAGCAGTTCTGGGGCGGCAAGGCAGGCATCGACGCCACGAAGAAGTGGCCCGAGGAGGGGTACACGCGAGACGGAGGGTGGCCGGACATGGTGGAGTCAGACCCGAAGACGGCGGCCCTGGTCGACCGCCGGTGGAAGGAGTACGGGCTGTGAGCAGCGCTTCCGCGGCCATCCCCCAGCCGGGGCGCACGAAAGCCTTCCTGCGCCTGGTGATGATCGAGCACTCCGTGTTCGCGCTGCCCTTCGCGTACATCGCCTCCCTCACGGCGATGTACGAGTGGGACCGGAACATCCACTGGGGCCGGCTGCTCCTCGTCACGATCTGCATGGTGGGCCTGCGCACCTTCGCGATGGCCGTCAACCGGATCATCGACCGCGAGATCGACGCCCGTAACCCGCGCACCGCCCACCGCGAGCTGGTCACCGGCGCGATGTCGGTGAGGCACGCCTGGACGGGCGCGCTCATCGCCCTGGTCGTCTTCCTCGGCGCCGCGGCCCTGCTGAACCCGCTGTGCCTGGCGCTCGCGCCGGTCGCGGTGATCCCGATGGTGGTCTACCCGTACGGCAAGAGGTTCACGAACTTCCCGCAGGCCATCCTCGGCCTCGCCCAGGCCATGGGCCCCGTCGGCGGCTGGCTGGCGATCACCGGCGAGTGGTCGTGGACGGCGGTCGTCCTCGGGCTCGCCGTCGGCATCTGGATCGGCGGCTTCGACCTGATCTACGCCTGCCAGGACGTGGAGACCGACCGCGAGATCGGCGTGAAGTCCGTCCCGGCCCGCTTCGGCATCCCCGCCGCGATCTGGGGCGCCCGCGCCTGCCACACGTTCACGACGGCCCTGTTCGTCTGGTACGCCGTCCTCACCGGCGCCGGCGCCTTCTTCTGGCTGGGCCTTGTCATCGTCGCGGGCGCGTTCGTCTACGAGCACCGCATCGTCCGCCCCCACGACCTGACCCGCCTCAACAGGGCGTTCTTCAGCGTCAACGGCTTCATCGGCATCGCCCTGTTCGTATGCGCGCTGCTGGACCTGCTGGTGCGGGGGCTGACCGTCTGACGTCCTCTGCCACGTCAACGCCCTTCCCCGGCATCGCGCGCTCCGGGGGGTGCGCCGCCGGCTCCCGGAGTGTGGGGTCTGACCTCCGGCGTACGGTGCGGGAACTCCGCGTCGGGACGAAGCTCGGCGTCCGCACGATCGACACCGGCCGCCTCCCCGTCGGTCCCGAGGCGCCCTCCCGGTCCTGAAGCACGGCTTGTGCGCCGGTACGCTCAAGATGTGAACGCAGGGGAAACGCAGCGCACGCCTTGGATCGTGGGGGTGTCCGGAGCTTCCGGGACGCCCTACGCCGCCGCGGTGCTGCGGGCGCTGCTCGCCGCCGGTGAGAGCGTCGACCTGGTCGTCAGCCGGGCCTCGCGGCTCACCCTGCTCGACGAGACCGGCATCTCCTTCAGGGACGCCCACTGGGCGGACGACCTGCGAGAATGGCTGGCGCGCGGAGCCGACGGCAAGCCGGACACCTTCACGGTGGACGTCGGCGCGGTGCGGTACTGGAGCGCCGGGGACCTGGCGGCGGGGCCGTCCTCGGGGTCGTACCCCACCAAAGGCATGATCATCGTGCCCGCCTCGACCGCGTCCGTCGCCGGAGTCGCCCTCGGGCTGTCCAAGGACCTGCTCCAGCGGGCGGCGAGCGTCACGCTCAAGGAGCGCCGACGGCTGGTCGTCGCCGTACGGGAGACCCCCCTCGACGGGCGGACGCTGCGCCACCTGGTCACGCTGGACGACGCGGGCGTGACGGTGGTGCCGTGCTCCCCGGCGTTCTACGCGGGCGCCACGCACATCCAGGACCTGGTGGACTTCGTCGCCGGACGTGTCCTCGATGCCGCGGGCGTCCCCCACGGGCTGTACCGGCGGTGGAAGGGCGAGCTGGGCGGCGGCGCGGAACGGTAGACGGCAGCCGCCGGGCCGGCAGGGCGGGCGGGGTCGCGGAACCTCATCAACTTTTCGTTCGGGAAATCTTCAGCGGAAGGCTTCGAATCGCATGGACGCGGTGGACAGGCAGCTCATCCAGGCCCTGAGGGAGAACGGCCGGGCCTCCTACGCGGAGCTGGGCCGCCTCGTCGGTCTGTCGGGACCCAGCGTCACCGACCGCATCAACCGGCTGGAGGCGGCCGGTGTCATCACCGGCTACCGCGCCACCGTGGACGCGGCGTCGCTGGGCCTCGGCGTGACCGCGCTGATCGGCATCTCGCTCTCCGACGCCGCCGACCACGAGGACGTGGCGCGCCGGCTGAAGGACTTCACCGAGATCGAGGACTGCTGGTTCATCGCCGGCGACGACTCGTTCATGCTCAAGGTGCGGGCCACGGACGTGGACGGTCTGGAGCGGATCATCCGCCGGCTCAGCGGCACGAAGGGCGTCTCCCGGACCCGTACCACCATCGTGCTGTCCACGAAGTGGGAGAACCGGGTCGGAGAGCTGCCCGAGGAGGTCTAGGGATACGGTGGGCGGTGCTGTCGGAGAAAGGTGTTGGCATGGACGTCGGGCTCAAGCGCGAGCTGGAGGAGAAGGTCCGCTCCGGTGAGCGGCTGACCCGTGAGGACGGCATCGCGCTGTACGAGTCGGACGACCTGGCCTGGCTCGGCGGCCTCGCGCACGAGGTGCGGACGCGGAAGAACGGCGACGTCGTCCACTTCAACGTCAACCGTCACCTGAACATGACCAACGTGTGCACGGCGTCCTGCGCCTACTGCTCCTTCCAGCGCAAGCCGGGGGAGAAGGACGCGTACACGATGCGCATCGAGGAGGCCGTGAAGCTGGCCAAGGCGATGGAGTCGGAGAACCTCACCGAACTGCACATCGTCAACGGCCTCCACCCCAACCTGCCGTGGCGCTACTACCCGCGCTCGCTGCGCGAGCTGAAGGCCGCGCTGCCGGACGTGTCGCTGAAGGCGTTCACCGCGACGGAGATCCACCACTTCGAGAAGATCTCCGGCCTGTCCGCGTCCGAGATCCTCGACGAGCTGATCGACGCCGGTCTGGAGTCGCTGACCGGCGGCGGCGCCGAGATCTTCGACTGGGAGGTGCGGCAGCACATCGTGGACCACGACACCCACTGGGAGGACTGGTCCCGTATCCACCGGCTCGCGCACGAGAAGGGCCTCAAGACGCCGTGCACGATGCTGTACGGGCACATCGAGGAGCCCCGGCACCGGGTGGACCATGTGCTGCGGCTGCGTGAACTCCAGGACGAGACCGGCGGTTTCCAGGTCTTCATCCCGCTGCGCTACCAGCACGACTTCGTCGACATGAAGGACGGCAAGGTCCGCAACCGGCTCCAGGCGCGCACCAGGATGGCGTCCGGCGCGGAGGCGCTGAAGACGTTCGCGGTGTCGCGGCTGCTGTTCGACAACGTCCCGCACGTGAAGGTGTTCTGGGTGATGCACGGTGTGCAGACCGCCCAGCTCGCCCTTCAGCACGGCGCCGACGACATGGACGGCTCCGTCGTCGAGTACAAGATCACGCATGACGCGGACAACTTCGGCACCCCGAACAAGCTGACCCGCGAGGACCTGCTGGAGCTGATCCGCGACGCCGGCTTCCGGCCGGTGGAGCGGAACACCCGCTACGAGATCATCCGCGAGTACGACGGCCCCGACCCGCTGCGCCGGGAGTCGCCGCAGCCGATGCGGGTCTGAGCGAGGACGGCCGGTCGCGTCGTACGGACCGGAAATCCCTGGCATCCACCTGTGCGTAATACCTACGATGGGTGGATGCCCCTTACCTTCACTCTGGATCCGGCCGTCACACCCGAGCTGCGGGACGGCATCCTCCAGCTCTGGGCCGACGTCACCGACGCGGGCGGCGCCGTCGGCTTCGTACCGCCTGTGACGCCCGAGGACATCCGGCCCGAACTGGTAAGGCACCTCGTCGCCATGGCGGAGGGGCGAGCCCGGCTGCTCGTCGGGCACGACGAGGACGGCCGGGTCGCCGCGACCGCGTTCCTCGCCTTCAACACGCACCGGCTGATGACCCACTGGGTGTGGCTCTACACGGTGATGGTGCACCCCCGTCACCAGGGCAAGGGCTACGGCCGTGATCTCCTCGCCGCCGCCGAGCGCGCCGCCCGCGGCCTCGACGGCATCGAGGCGATCCGGCTGACCTGCCGCGGCGGGCTCGGCCTGGAGCGGTTCTACGGCTCCTGCGGCTACAAGGAGGTCGGCCGCGTCCCCGGCGCCATCCGCGTCGCCCCCGGCGACGACCGCGACGACGTGATCATGCTGCTGCCGCTGCTCTGAGACCGCTCCCGCACCCCCGCGCAAGATCCGCCCACCGACGTGCTTCACTGGGTGCTGACCCTTTTGTGCCGCCTTAGATGATCGGAAGAGTGGATTGCGATGCTCCGCTACACACTGATGCGCCTCGGGATCTTCGTGGGCTGCTTCGTGGTCGTCTGGGGCCTCGTCTACTCCGGCGTCGTCCCGCGCGGCCTGGGCGACTCCAACGGCATGTGGGTGCTGCTGCTGTCCCTCGTGATCTCCGCGCCGATCAGCTTCGTCGTGCTGCGCAAGGAGCGTGACCGCGCCTCCGAGCAGATCGTGCAGAAGGTGGACCGGGTCAAGGCCAACCTGGACGCCAACCGCAGCCAGGAGGACGTCGCCGACGACGCCGCCCGCACCCAGGGCGCCTCGTAACCGCCCCTGGCGTAACTACGCTTGCACCCATGGGTGCCGTGAAGACCAGACGGATGCCGCGTGCCGTCCGTGAACAGCAGATGCTGGACGCCGCCGTACGGATCTTCGGGCAGCGCGGCTACACCGCCGCGTCGATGGACGACATCGCCGAACTCGCCGGTGTCTCCAAGCCGTTGGTGTATCTGTACCTGAACTCCAAGGAAGACCTCTTCCTCGCCGTCATCCGCCGCGAGGCCGCCGCCCTCACCGAGGCCGTACGCGCCGGAGTACGGCCCGACCAGCCCGCCGACCGGCGGCTGTGGCACGGGCTGCTCGCGTTCTTCGAGCACACCGCACGCCACCCCGACGCCTGGTCCGTGCTGCACCTCCAGGCCCGCACCCACGGCGAGCCGTTCGCCGGCGAGGCCGCCGCGATGCGCGCGGCCATCGTCACGTTCGTCACACAGCTCATCGCCGTCGCCGCCCGCGACGCCCACCGCGACCCCGACCTGCCCGACCACGAGGTCGCCGGACTCGCCGAGGCCCTCGTCGGGGCCGCCGAGTCCCTCGCCGCCTGGGCCAACACCGCCGACGGCATCGGCGCCCGGCAGGCCGCGGGCACGCTGATGAACTTCGCGTGGGCCGGACTCGGCTCCCTCATGGCGGGGCGGCGCTGGTCGCCGCCGGGGGAGTGAGCGCGGGGCGGCAGCCGGGGGCGAGGCCCTGTGCGGCGCCGGGCCGCGTCACGCCGGGACCGTCACCGTGCCCGTCAGATGCGTACGGCCGTCCGGTGCGCGCAGCTCGAAGCGGCCGGAGGCGTCCGCCGCGTACACCACCGTCCCCGGCAGCAGCACCGGCGCCCTGAACTCCGCCCGCACGAGGGCCGCCTCGGGTGCGCCGTGCGCGGCCAGGCAGCGCGCCACCGTCCACATGCCGTGCGCGATGGCCCGGGGGAAGCCGAACAGGCGGGCGGTCAGCGGATGCAGATGGATCGGGTTGCGGTCACCGGAGACGGCACCGTAGCGGCGGCCCAGACCGGCGTCCGGCCGCCACTCGGCCACGGCGGGCAACGCCGACGGGGGCCGCGGGGCCGGGGGCTGCTCGCCAGGTGTCCCACAGCCGGCGCCGGGCGCGGCGCCGCCCGATGCACCGGAGCGGGCGCCCGGCGTCCGGTGCCGCGCCAGATACCTGCTCGTCGACTCCCACACCGGCCCCGACTCCGCCCCCGCCTCCCGCAGCTCGGTCACCACGACGGCCTCCGTGCCGCGCCGGTGCGGCACCAACCGGTCCACGTGGACGGAGAGTTCGTACGACCCCGTCGCGGGGAGGGTGCCGTGGCGGATGATCTCGATCGACGTGTGGACCAGCCCCAGCAGCGGCAGCGGAAAGTCCCGCCCGCTCATCAGCCGCATCGCCAGCGGGAAGCCCAGCACATGCGGATACGTCAGCGGCAGCGCGTCGTCCCCGGTGGGGAAGCCGCACACCCGCTCGTACGCCGCGAGCCGGGCGAGGTCCACCCGCAGCCCGGGCAGGACCATGCGCGTGGCGGGGAAGCCGGCGTCGGGGCGGGGCCGTTTGAACGGCGACAGCAGCGCCCCGCGCGCCAGCAGCGGCGCGAGCGCGGGTGGTGCGGTGAGGACGGTGCGGGTCGTCATCACGCCCCCAGCAGGCTCTGCCCGCACACCCGGACGACCTGCCCGTTGACCGCGCCGGACGCCGGGTGGGCCAGCCAGGCGGTGGTCTCGGCGACATCGGCCGGCAGCCCGCCCTGGGCGAGGGAGTTCATCCGGCGGCCGGCCTCGCGGATCAGGAACGGCACCGCCGCCGTCATCCTCGTCTCGATGAACCCCGGCGCGACCGCGTTCACCGTCACCCCGTGCCCGTCGAGCGCGTGCGGCGCGAGCGCGCGGACCAGCCCGGCGACGCCCGCCTTGCTCGCCGCGTAGTTGGTCTGCCCGGCATTGCCCGCGAGGCCCGCGATGGACGCGGTGGCGACGATCCGGCCGCCCTCCCGCAGCGTGCCCCGCGCGAGCAGCGCGTCCGTGGTCCGCAGCACGCTCGCCAGGTTCACCTCCAGCACCGAACTCCAGCGCTCGGCGGGCATGTTGACGAGCCGCCGGTCGCGGGTGACACCCGCGTTGTGCACCAGCACGTCGAGCCCGTCCGGCAGCGCGCCGGCGATCCGCTCGCCCGCGTCGGCCGCCGTGATGTCCAGCGCGAGCGCGCTGCCGCCCAGCCGTGCCGCGAGCCGCTCGGCGTCCTTGCGCGCGGACGGCACATCGAGTACGACGACCCGGGCGCCGTCCCTGGCCAGCGTCTCGGCGACGGCCGCGCCGATGCCCCGCGCCGCCCCCGTCACCAGCGCCGTACGGCCCGCGAGCGGGCGCGCCCAGTCGTCCGGTGCGATGACGGGGCCGTCGCCGACGTGGACGACCTGGCCGCTGACGTAGGCCGACTTGGAGGAGAGCAGGAAACGCAGGGTGGACTCGGCGGCGTCCGCGTCCGTCAGCCGGAGCAGGTTCACCGTCCTGCCGCGCCCGATCTCCTTGCCGAGGGAGCGGGTGAAACCCTCCAACGCCTGCTGGGCGGCGACCTGATGGTGGTCGGCGGGGTCCGGCGGGGCACCCAGCACGACCACCCGGCCGCTCGTCGCGACCGACCCGACGACCGGGTGCAGGGCGGCGTGCACCTCCGCCAGCGTCTCCACATCGCGTACGGCGGTGGCGTCGAGGACGACGGCGGAGGGCACCGCATCGGACGCGGCGGGCACCGCGCCGGACGCGGCGGGGTCCGCGCCGGAGACGGCGGCGCCCGAGTCGAGCACGGGCAGGCCGGTGCGGGCGAGGACCTCTTCCAGGCCCGGCAGCCCCTTGCCGCCCGCCGTCAGATGCAGCAACCCGCCCTCGAAGGACGGCCGTTCGGCCGACCAGCGGACCAGAGCGGCGGGCCGGGGCAGCCCGAGCCGGCGGGTCAGGAAACGCCCCGGCGCGGTCCCCGTGAACGTCAGATAGCGGTCGGCCATGCCGGGCGCCCTCCCTGGTCTGCCCCGGACGGTCACTGTGACGCGTCCCACGGCGCGCTCCACGAGGAGCGACCGTATGCTTACTCTGGAGTAAGGTTACCGCCGGTAATGCTACGTCACGGGGGAGGCGGACGGCCAATGTGAACGTCCCTCACGTCTCGTCCCGGACCCGTACGAGGCTGCACATCCCCGGCCCCGTACCCGACCGGAACCCGCACAGCGCCCTCACAGCGGAGCCGTACCATCCGGTACGCAACCGGCTGCAACCCCCTGTGCGGGCCGCCGCCGGTGAACGCCCCGCACCGCGAGGCCCGTACGTCATGCAGCAGGCAGACCCACGCTGCACGCCCCAGGAGCCGCCCGTGTCCACCCCCTACCCGACCTCCGCCTTCGAGGATCTCGACCGCCCCCGGGGACCCGTCCTCGTCGAACCCGAGACGAAGCGGCTGGACGGAGCGGTCAGGGAGGCGTACGTGCCGCCCCTCGCCCGGCCCGTGCGGCACGGCTCCCTCGCCGACCTGCCCTTCGACAACGCCGCAGCGGCCCCCGCCTCCGTCGTCCTGAGCCGGCGCCGCCCCGACGGCCGGTGGACGGACGTGACCGCCGAGCGGTTCGCCGAGGAGGTGCTCGCCGTCGCGAAGGGGCTGATCGCAGAGGGACTCGCGCCGGGCGACCGGATCGCCGTGATGGCCCGCACCACGTACGAGTGGACGCTGCTGGACTTCGCCGCCTGGGCCGCCGGGCTGGTCACCGTCCCGATCTACCCCACCTCGTCCGTCTACCAGGCCCGCTGGATCCTTCAGGACTCCGGCGCCGTCGCCCTCGTCACCGAGACCACCGCGCAGGCCGCCGCACTCCACCCCGAACGACCCCATCTGCACGACCTGCGGCATCTGTGGGTCATGGAGCAGGGGCACGTGGACCGCCTCGGCGAACTGGGCGCCGCCACGGTCCCCGATCAGGAGGTCGGCGTACGGCGCGGCATGCTCGGCCCGGACACCGTGGCGACGCTGATCTACACCTCCGGCACCACCGGCCGCCCCAAGGGCTGCGTCCTGTCCCACGGCAACTTCTTCGCCGAGGTCGACAACGCGATCGAGCTGCTCTACCCCGTCTTCCGCGCGGAGACCGACGAGGAGCCGTCCGTGCTGCTCTTCCTGCCGATGTCCCATGTGTTCGGCAGGATGGTCGCCGTCGCCTGCGTCCGTGCCCGCGTCCGCCTCGGTCACGCGCCCAGCCTCAAGGCCGAGGACCTGCTGCCCGACCTCGCCGCCTTCAAGCCGACCTGTCTGCTGGCCATCCCGTACATGCTGGAGAAGGTCTTCAACTCGGCCCGCGCCAAGGCCGAGGCGGGCGGCCGGGCCGCCGTCTTCGACCGCGCCGCCACCGTCGCCCGCCGCTACGGCACCGCCCTGGAGGCCCGGCAGGCGGGCACCGGCAACGGCCCGACCCGCGCCCTGAAGGCCTCCCGCGCCTTCTACGACCCGCTGGTCTACCGGCGGCTGCGCGCCGCGATGGGCGGCCACGTCAAGTACGCCATCTGCGGCGGCTCCCCCCTGGGCCGTGACCTCGCCGCCTTCTACGCGGGCGCCGGCATCCAGATCTTCGAGGGGTACGGCCTCACCGAGACCACCGGCGCCACCACCGTCACCCCGCCGCTCAAACCCCGCCTCGGCACGGTCGGCTGGCCGATGCCCGGCACCCGCGTCCGAATCGCCACCGACGGCGAGATCCTCGTCGCCGGTGACCATGTGCTGCGCGGCTACTGGGACCCGCAGGCAGGCGGTGTCGTCCCCGCCACCCGCGACGGCTGGTTCCCCACCGGGGACCTCGGCGAACTCGACGGCGAGGGCTATCTGACCATCACCGGCCGCAAGAAAGAGATCATGATCACGGCGGGCGGCAAGACCATCGCGCCCGCCCCGCTGGAGAACTGGCTGCGCCAGCACCCGCTGATCTCCCAGGTGATGCTCGTCGGCGACGGCCGCCCCTACGTCGCCGCGCTCATCACCCTCGACGTGGACGGCGTCTCCCACTGGCGCCGCATGATCGGCAAGCATCCCGTCCCGGCGGAACTCCTCATCGGCGACCCCGAACTGACGGCCGTCATGCAGCGGGCCGTGGACGAGGCCAACCGGCTTGTCTCCCGACCCGAGACCATCCGCCGCTTCACCGTCCTGCCCGTCGACTTCACGGAGACCGACGGCCACCTCACCCCGTCCATGAAGCTGCGCCGCGCCGCGATCCTGCGGGACTTCGCGGCGGAGGTGGAGGGGCTGTACGACACGCGGGGCGGGCGGTAGGCCGCGAAGCCGGCCGCCCCCGTCAGCGCGGTGCCCGGCGCTGCCGTATCACCGTGTCCGCGAACGCGCGTGCCGCCGGGCTGAGGGCGTCCCAGCGGCGGACGGCCCAGCCGACCGTCAGCGGGCGCAGGGCGGGCAGCGGCAGCAGCCGCAACGCCCCGTCGGCCGACCGCTCCAGCCCCGGGAACGCGGGCACCACGGCCCGGCCCACGCCCAGCTCGGCGAGGAGCAGCGCGGTGTCCCAGTCGGCGACGCTCGTGTCGTACGCGAACCGCACCCCCGCCTCCGCGCACGCGGCCTCCAGCTGGGCGGCGGACGCCGAGTTCGGCGGCAGACGTATCACCCGCAGCCCGGCCAGGTCGTCCGGCGCCACCCGGTCCCGCCCGGCGAGGGGATCGTCCCGGCGTACGGCGAGCATCCACGGCAGCTCCACCACCGCCCGCTGTTCGATGCCGCGCACCGGCGGGCCCAGCGTGATCCACGCCAGGTCGAGCGTGCCGTCGGCGAGCGCGTCGAAGCTGCCCCGGCCCGAACTGACCGTACGGAACTCCAGGCTGACCCTGGGATGGCGGCGGCGGAACTCCACCACCGCGTCCGACATGAAGTGCCGCACCGTGGTCGCGCCCGTCGCCACGCGGACGTGGCCCTCCTCGCCGCTGACCAGGTCCCGCAGCCGCCGCACCGCCAGGTCCAGGCCCGCGATGCCCTCGGCGGCGGCCTGCTCCAGCACCCGCCCCGCCTGGGTGGGGGAGACCCCGCGCGGCTGCCGCTCCAGCAGCGCGACCCCGGTCTCCCGCTCCAGCCGCTTCACATGCTGGCTCACCGCCGACTGGGTGCAGCCCAGCTCCCTGGCCACCGCGCTGAGACTGCCCGCCCGGCACACGGCCACGAACACCCGCAGATCGTCGAGGGTCATGACCCCCAAGCTACAACTTGGGTCAAGCGACAAATCCCAAGGATTGACTGGAATCCGGCGCGGTACGACGATCTCCGCAGGGCCCAAGGGCGGCAACCCGCTCCCCCGGAGAGGGCCCCCGGGGGAGCGGGTGCCGACCCGCCCGTCGTACCGGTGCGCCGTGAACCCGGCTTCCGGCTCCGCTGCGGCCGTGACCTCCTCGCCCTTTTCACCCGTCCGCGGAATCCTGCTCAGCGGGCCCGCATGGACGGGCTGCGTCTCGGTGCTCGCCGAGACCTGGCCGGGCGGGCCGGCGGGCGGCGACGAAGGCCTGGGGCGCGGTCTCGCCCCGGTCGGTGTCCTGGGCGCGCAGGGTCCGCCAGAGGAGGGCGAAGCCGGCCCGCTCCAGCAGGCGCGTCATGCGCTCCGGGGTGCGGCGGCGGAAATCCAGGGCCACCGGGTGGCCCCACGGCCGGTCGAGGCGCAGGGGTTCCTCGCCCGACTGGAAGCCGAGGAGGAGCGGGGCGCCGGGGGCGAGGACGCGGTACAGCTCCGCGAACAGGGCGGGCAGCTCCTCGTCCGGCGTGTGGATCGTGGAGTACCAGCACACCGCGCCCGCGAGGTCGCCGTCCGCCAGGTCCAGCCGGGTCATCGAGCCCTGCTCGAAGCGCAGCCCCGGATGCTCCCTGCGGGCGATCGCCAGCATCGACTCCGACAGGTCCAGCCCGTACACCGACAGCCCCAGCGAGGCCAGATACGCCGTGATCCGGCCCGGCCCGCAGCCGAGGTCGGCCACCGTGCCCTCACCGGTCAGCTCGGCGAACGCGGTGAGCTGCGCCCGGTCCAGGGGGCGTCCGGCGAGGGTGTCACCGAAGTGTGCCTCGTAGTCCTTAGCGATCGTGTCGTAGAAGCGGCGGGTGGCGGTGAGGGAGTCGGTCATGCCCGGGAGCGTAGGCGGGGGCAGCGACAGCGGGGGGTCCTACCGGTGACGGGACATCCGTCACATTCGCGAGGGACCGGACGTCGGGGGTGTCGATCGAAGACGCTGTGGCCGTCCGGTGATCGGCGGGAAAATGTGAAGATCCGGCCGCCGGGAGAAGACGCTCGACTGAATCCCGGGGGATTACGCGACCCGGTACGGAGATCATTCCGGTGGCGTGAACCGGATTGCCGTACGGGCGCCGTTTCGCGGCCGATCACGCGCGCTGTACAGGCCGTACAGACTCCTTACCGACCCCGTACCGGCTTCTGCAAGGAGTGTGCGCCTGCCGCGGTCCGCTGCCACGGAAAGCGGAAAGGGCAGGAGCCCCGTCGCCTGACGGCGCGGGGCTCCTTGGGTACTGCTACTCGATCCGGATCAGAATTGGATCAGACCGGGGTGACGTTCTCCGCCTGCGGGCCCTTCGGGCCCTGGGTGACGTCGAAGGACACCTGCTGGTTCTCCTCGAGCGACCGGAAACCGGTCGCGTTGATCGCGGAGTAGTGGACGAAGACGTCGGGGCCGCCGCCTTCCTGGGCGATGAAGCCAAAGCCCTTTTCGGCGTTGAACCACTTAACGGTTCCGGTAGCCATAAGCCCTCCTTGGGCTCAAAGGGTTGCCCTGCTCCAGAACCAGCAAGTGTGAAGACGAGTTCTGCACAACTGCATCCGCCTGAAAACGACGAGAGCCCGCGGTCACATGCTCCGCAGGCTCTGCACTGCAAGGGAAACCAAACTGCAACTTGTGGCGAGCCTAGCACGGTGCGACCCAAAAGCAATAGAGGTCAAGATCACGTCACTCGGATGTTTGAGTCCGCTCACCCGTTTGACCGCAGGGGTGCCCGGCGGGCCGCGACCCCGCGGGTCTAGTCTCGCGATGTGGACAATTCTCGCACCCGGCCGCGCGTCGGCCACATCCAGTTCCTGAACTGCCTGCCCCTGTACTGGGGGCTCGCGAGAACCGGCACGCTCCTCGACTTCGAGCTGACCAAGGACACCCCGGAGAAGCTCAGCGAGCAGCTCGTGCGCGGCGACCTCGACATCGGGCCGATCACCCTGGTCGAGTTCCTGAAGAACGCCGACGACCTCGTCGCCTTTCCCGACATCGCCGTCGGCTGCGACGGCCCCGTGATGTCCTGCGTGATCGTCTCGCAGGTCCCGCTGGACCGCCTCGACGGCGCCCGCGTCGCCCTCGGCTCGACCTCCCGCACCTCCGTCCGCCTCGCCCAGCTGCTGCTGGCGGAACGGTTCGGCGTGCGGCCCGACTACTACACCTGCCCGCCCGACCTGAGCCTGATGATGCGGGAGGCCGAGGCCGCCGTCCTCATCGGTGACGCGGCGCTGCGCGCCAACCTCCACGACGGCCCGCGCTACGGCCTCGCCGTGCACGACCTGGGTGCGCTGTGGAAGGAGTGGACCGGCCTGCCGTTCGTCTTCGCCGTGTGGGCCGCCCGCCGCGACTACCTGGAACGCGAGCCCGTCATCACCCGGCAGGTCCACGAGGCGTTCCTCGCCTCGCGCAACCTCTCCCTGGAGGAGGTGGGCAAGGTCGCCGAACAGGCCGCCCGCTGGGAGGCCTTCGACGAGGACACCCTCGCCCAGTACTTCACCACCCTCGACTTCAGCTTCGGCCCCGCACAGCTCGAAGCCGTCGCCGAGTTCGCCCGCCGCGTCGGCCCGACGACCGGCTTCCCGGCAAACGTGAAGGTGGAGCTGCTCGGGCTCTGACACGGCCGGTCGGACCGCCGCCTCCGGACGGGCCCTGTTCCGCACCCGTGAGTCCCCGGCCCGGCGGCACTACCCTGCTGGGGACGCCGCCGGGGCGGCCGACGGCCGGCCCCACGGGCGCGGGACCCGGCGTCCCGCGCCGGGCGTGGGGGTACGGCGGTGTGTGCCGCCGGTGTACGGGGGAGGGAAGACGCCATGCAGCCGCTCGCAGCCGACGAACCCACCACGGTCGGCCCCTACCGGCTGCTCGGCCGGCTGGGCTCCGGCGGGATGGGCCGGGTCTATCTGGGCCGCAGCGCCGGAGGGCGCACGGTCGCCGTGAAGGTCGTGCACCCGCATTTCGCGCTGGACGAGGAGTTCCGCGCCCGTTTCCGCCGCGAGGTCGAGGCGGCCCGCCGGGTCGGCGGCGCCTGGACCGCGCCCGTCCTCGACGCCGACCCCGACGCCCCCGTGCCGTGGGCCGCTACCGCGTACGCCGCCGGACCCTCCCTCGCCGCCGCCACCGCCGAGCACGGCCCGCTGCCCGTCGCCTCCGTACGGGCCCTCGCCGCGGGGCTCGCCGAGGCGCTCGCCGCCGTGCACGCGCTCGGCCTGGTCCACCGGGACGTGAAGCCCTCCAACGTGCTGCTCACCCTCGACGGGCCGCTGCTGATCGACTTCGGTATCGCCCGTGCCACCGACGGCACCGCCTCCCTCACCTCCACCGGCGTCTCCATCGGCTCGCCCGGCTACATGTCCCCAGAGCAGATCCTCGGCAAGGGCGTCACCGGCGCGGCCGACGTGTTCTCCCTCGGCGCGGTCCTGGCCTACGCCGCGAACGGCGAGCCGCCCTTCGCCGGGGACTCCTCGGCCGCGCTGCTCTACAAGGTCGTGCACGAGGAGCCCGACCTCGGCGGACTCGACGGGGAGCTGCGCGAGCTGGCGGCCCGCTGCCTCGCCAAGGACCCGGCGGCACGGCCCGCCCCGGACGAGGTGGCCCGCCGGCTCGCCCCGCAGGGCGCCGCCCGGCTCGTCGCCGGCGGCTGGCTCCCGGGCGCGCTGGTGGAACAGGTCAGCCGCAGCGCCGTACAGCTGCTGAACCTGGAGGCGGAGGGGGCCGGTCCGGTGCCCGCGCCGGGGGCCGGGGCGGACGCGGTGTCCGGGCCCGTGGGGTTCGGCGGGGTCGTGGCGGAGACGGGAGGGCAGCGGACCGCACCGCCGCCGACCTCGGCGCCGGCCTCGGCGACACCGACACCGACCGCGGCTCCGGCGACACCGACCGCGGCTCCGGCGGCATCGACCGCGGCTCCGGCGGCATCGACCGCGGCTCCGGCGGCGACGGCGCCCGGCGCGTCCTCCGCACCGGCCGCCGAAGGCACCCCGGGCGCGGGCGTGTTCGGGCCGCCGCCTGTCATGCCGCCGGTGCCGTCCGTGCCCCCGCAGGCGACGGCCGGGACCGCCGTTCCGCAGGACGCGCGGCCGGACACCCCCGTACCGCCGCACGACGCGTCGGGCAGCACCGTCGTGCCGCCGCAGGACGCGCCCGGCACCGGGCGGGCGCGGCCCGGGCGGCTCTCGGTCACCGTGGCCGCCGACGCCACGCCCACCGAGGGCGGCCGGGGGCGGCGGCTGAGCTGCACCGTCGCCCTGGCCGTCGCCGTGGCGCTCGCCGCCGTCACGCTCGGTTCGGCGTTCGTCCTCGACCTGCTGCCCGGGCAGGGCGGCGGCCAGGACACCACCAGCAGGCCCCCGGCCTCCCCGCCGGCGGTCTCCTCCCTCCCCTCGGGCGGCGCGTCGGACGCGCCGACCCCGACCCCGTCGGCGAGTTCACCGGACGCGGACGGCGAGCAGACCCCGTCCGGCGGCGCCACCCCGGCGACCGGGCCCGTCCCCGCCCGCTACCTCGGCACCTGGGAGGGGCAGGGCACCGCGCTGGGCGGCGCGCTCCCCATGGGCACCTTCCGGGTGACGGTCCGTCAGGCGGAGCCCGGACAGCAGGTCGGCGAGGTCCGCAACACCGACCAGCTCGGCGGGGTCTGCACCGACGTGCTGACGCTGAAACAAGTCACGAAGACCGAGCTGGTGGCGTCCTCGCAGGGGGCGGAGGACAACCACGCCGGGTGCGCCCAGGGCCGCCACACCGTACGGCTCGTGCCGGAGGGCGACGACCTCGTCTACCGGTCGGACAGCTCCGAGTCGGGCAACCCCGTCGCCCGGCTCTCCAAGACCGGATGACACCCGCCCCGCACCCGGCGGCCCTGGACCCGGCGCAGGTCACGGGCCCGTACCTCGACGTGCTGCTCGTCGCCGTCGCCGCGCTCTGGGGCGCGCTCGCCGGGAGCGCGCTGCCGCGTGCCGTCCACCGCTTCGCCGTACCCGCCGGCGAGCCCTGGCGGTCCGCATGCCCCGCCGGGCATCCGCTGCCGCGCCTGCTGGGCCGGGCCCGCTGCGGGGTCTGCCCGGCGGACAGCGCACGGTACGGCCCCGCCGCACCCGCGCTGTCCCTCGCCACCGCCCTGGCCTGTGCCGCGCTCGCCCTCGCCACGGGGACCCGGCCCGAACTGGCGGTGTGGCTGCTGCTCACGCCGGGCGCGGTGCTGCTCACCGTGGTGGACCTGCGGGTACGGCGGCTGCCGGACGTCCTGACCCTGCCGCTCGCCGCCGCCGCCCTCGCCCTGCTCGGCCTCGCCGCGCTCGCCCCGGAACACGCCGGACACTGGCCGACCGCCCTGTACGGCGCGCTCGCGCTCGGCGCCGGTTATCTGCTGCTGTTCATCGTCAACCCGGACGGCATGGGCTTCGGCGATGTGAAGCTCGCGCTCGGCGCGGGGGCCGTCCTCGGCTGGTACGGCTGGGGGACGCTGCTGCTCGGCACCTTCGCCGGGTTCGCGTGCGGCGCGCTGTACGGCGGCGCGCTGGTCGTCCTGGGCCGCGCGGGGCGGCGTACGGCGATCCCGTTCGGGCCGTTCATGCTGGCCGGGGTGCTGCTGGGCGTGCTGGCCGGGGCGTACAGCGCCTGAGGCCGGGCACACGGACCGCGCACGGAGCCCGCTGACCGTGCCCGGCGCCAGCTGACCGCGCACGGCGCCCGAAGCCCGCGCCCCGAGCCCGCGCCCGGCGCCCCGGCTCGTTCACGCTCGCCCGGAGTCCCGCCCGGAGCCCGCGCCCGCCCGCGCGCCCGCGTCCCGCCCGCCCGCCGTATCGCACCCGGCGGCACCCCCGCCGGGCCAGCGCCGATGGCGGGAAACGGCTGGCGTAGGCTGGTTCGGTCCGCGCGCACCCGCACGACTGCTTGACGAACCTTGACGAAAGGGACGCCCCGGTGACCGAGAAGGCCGACCTCCAGTCCGTCCTCGACCGTGCCGCTGCGGGCGGACGCATCACGCCCGAGGAGGCGCTCGACCTCTACCGCGACGCCCCGCTGCACGCGCTCGGCGCCGCCGCCGACGCGGTGCGCCGCCGCCGGTACGCGGGCACGGAGCACATCGCGACGTACATCATCGAGCGGAACATCAACTACACCAACGTGTGCGTCACGGCGTGCAAGTTCTGCGCCTTCTACGCCCCGCCGAAGAGCGACAAGGGCTGGACCCGCGACCTCGACGACATCCTGCGCCGGTGCGCGGAGACCGTCGAGCTGGGCGGCACGCAGATCATGTTCCAGGGCGGCCACCACCCGGACTACGGCGTCGAGTACTACGAGACGCACTTCCGGGCCATCAAGGAGGCGTTCCCGCAGCTCGTCATCCACAGCCTGGGGGCGAGCGAGGTCGAGCACATGGCCCGGATCTCCGGGGTCTCCGTCGAGGAGGCCATCACCCGCATCCACGCCGCCGGTCTCGACTCCTTCGCGGGCGCCGGAGCCGAGCTGCTGCCCGAGCGGCCCCGCAAGGCGATCGCCCCGCTGAAGGAGTCCGGCGAACGCTGGCTGGAGATCATGGAGACCGCGCACCGGCTGGGCGTGGAGTCCACCTCCACGATGCTCATGGGCACCGGCGAGACCAACGCCGAACGCATCGAACACCTGCGGATGATCCGTGACGTGCAGGACCGCACCGGCGGCTTCCGCGCCTTCATCCCGTACCTGTACCAGCCGCAGAACAACCACCTGAAGGGCCGCACCCAGGCCACCATCTTCGAGTACCTGCGGATGATCGCCATCGCCCGCCTGTTCCTCGACAACGTCGCCCACATCCAGGGCTCCTGGCTGACCACCGGCCAGGACGCCGGCCAGCTGACCCTGCACTACGGCGCCGACGACCTGGGCTCGGTGATGCTGGAGGAGAACGTCGTCTCGGCGGCCGGTGCCAAGCACCGCTCCAACCTCCAGGAGATGATCGACATGATCCGCGCCGCGGGCCGTGTCCCCGCGCAGCGCTCCACCACGTACGAGCACCTCGTGGTGCACGACGACCCGGCGAACGACCCGGTCGACCCGCGCGTCCAGTCGCACATCTCCTCCACCGCGCTGGAAGGCGGCACCGCGCACCCCGAGCTGAAGATCCTCGCCTCCAACTAGCCCGTACTCCCGCCCATGCTGACGATCCACGCCGCCGACGAGGTGCGTCACGTCCCGAACGCCGACGCGGAGGCGGTCAAGGACGGCGCCGTCGTCGTCGACGGCGGCCGGGTCGTCGCCGTAGGGCCGACCGCCGAGCTGGTCGAGCGGTATCCGGCGGCGCGCGTACGGCACTGGCCCGGCGTGCTCGGTCCCGCCCTCGTCCACCGGGGCCCGCTGCCTGACGCGCCGTCGCCGCGGGAACGCGTCCACGCCGTGCTGAAGTCGGGCGCCACCGCCGTACTGGAGGAGCACGCGGACACGCCCGAACTGCGGGCCGCCGCCGCCCGCAACGACGTCCTCGTCCTCGCCGCACCCCGCACCGCCGCCCTCGCCCCGGGCAGCCGCGCCGACCTCGCCGTGTTCGACGCCTCCGGCGCCTGCCTCGCCACGGTCTGCGCGGGGCGGCTGGTGCACCGGCGGCGCTAGCAGGAGCCGTTGTCGATCAGGATGCGCTCCACGGTGATACCGCAGGAGGCGCAGAACGCCTGCGCCCGGCTCCAGAAGGAGCACCCGGTGCACGGTGGAGGGCGCCGGACGGAGCAGATCCGCGATCCGTGAGGGACACGGCACGATGACCGCGGGGGACTGGCTCCGCGTCATCGTCCGGCTGCCGGTCCCCTGTGGCAGGTGGGCGGGGCCCACTGTCGGCAAAAGGTGATCGTGAGCGTGAACACGGCTGTGCGGCGGAGGAGCGCAGGTGCCGGACAGCCGCCCGGCCAGGGGAAGCGCCGGCACCGGCCGACGGCACCCCGCCCTGCGGCCGGGGCGTGGGCGTCGTACTGCAACAATGGCGGCGTGACCCGCGCATCCCTGGACAAGCAGCCGCACGAAGTCGCCTCGATGTTCGACGACGTGGCGGAACGGTACGACCTGACCAACGACGTGCTGTCCCTGGGCCAGACCCGGCTGTGGCGCAAGGAGGTGGCGAAGGCCGTCGACGCCCGCCCGGCGCAGAAGGTCCTCGACCTCGCCGCCGGTACGGCCACCTCCTCGCTGCCCTTCGCCCGCACCGGCGCGTACGTCGTCCCCTGCGACTTCTCGCTCGGCATGCTCCAGGTCGGCAAGAAGCGGCACGGGTGGCTGCCGTTCACCGCGGGCGACGCGACCCGGCTGCCGTTCAAGGACGACACCTTCGACGCGGTGTCGATCTCCTTCGGGCTGCGCAACGTGCAGGACTACGACGCCGCCCTGCGCGAGATGCACCGCGTGACCCGGCCCGGCGGGCGGCTCGTGATCTGCGAGTTCTCCCATCCGACGTGGGCGCCGTTCCGCACCGTGTACACCGAGTACCTGATGCGCGCCCTGCCGCCCATCGCCCGCGCCGTCTCCTCCAACCCGGACGCGTACGTCTATCTCGCCGAGTCCATCCGCGCCTGGCCCGACCAGGCCGCCCTCGCCGGGCATCTGCGGAAGGCGGGCTGGTCGAAGGTGGCCTGGCGGAACCTGACCGGCGGGATCGTCACCCTGCACCGGGGGTTCAAGGCGTAGAGGCCCTGGGGCCGGGCGCCGGCTCCCGGGGGCCGCGGGCGCGGAGCTTCGCTCGGGGCGCGGGCGCCCGCACCGGGGCGACGGGACCAGCGGCCTACGGGCGTGATGTCACAGCTCCAGGCGGTAGCAGTGCCCCTGCCGTTCGGAGCGCGGGGTCGTGTACGTCGTCTCGTGCCGCATCCCCAGCCGCTGCGTCACCGCGATCGAGCGCCGGTTGCGGGCGTCGACCATCGCCACCACACTGCGCACGCCCGCCGCGCGCACCCGCTCCAGCGTCATCCGCGCCGCCGCGGTGACGTACCCGCGGCCCCAGTGGTCGCGGCCGAGCCGCCAGCCGATCTCGATCTCCCCGGCCGGACCCCAGGCGTGCGGCCACGGCTGGGCGCCGGTGAAGCCGATGACCCGGTCCTCCTCGTCCAGCATCGTCCACAGGCAGAAGCCCAGCTCGGCGTCGTGCCGGCGCTGCCGCGCGGTCAGCTCCTCGTACACCGACAGCTCGGCGGACCTCCCGCCGTGGAACTCCATGACGTCCGGGTGGTCGAAGACCCGGTGCCAGGCGACGGCGTCCTCGTCGGTGGGGACACGCAGCCGTACCACGGGGAGAGTTCGGTTCACGGGGCAGCCCTTCAGCCGGTCGGTCGTTGCCGCTGAATAGACTGCCCATGTCCAGTGCCCGTCGGCACACAGATTTCTGACTTGGGGAGATCCCGCCGTGACCGTCGTGACCGAGCCCCTCTCCGAGAACACCGCCGATGTGATCGTCGTGGGCGCGGGGCCGGCCGGCTCCTCGACGGCGTACCACCTCGCCAAGGCCGGGCTCGATGTCCTGCTGCTGGAGAAGACGCAGTTCCCGCGCGAGAAGGTCTGCGGTGACGGGCTCACCCCGCGTGCCGTGAAGCAGCTCGTGGCGATGGGCATCGACATCTCCGAAGAGGCCGGCTGGCTGCGCAACAAGGGCCTGCGGATCATCGGCGGCGGTGTGCGCCTCCAGCTCGACTGGCCGGATCTCGCCTCCTTCCCCGACTACGGCCTCGTCCGCAAGCGCGACGACTTCGACGAGCAGCTCGCCCGTAACGCGCAGAAGGCCGGCGCCCGCCTCTACGAGCGCTGCAACGTCAGCGGGCCGATCGTCGACGACCGCACCGGCCGTATCACCGGCGTCACCGCCAAGCTCGGCGAGGACAAGCGGGAGGTCTCCTTCCACGCGCCGCTCGTCGTCGCCGCCGACGGCAACTCCACGCGGCTGTCCCTCGCGATGGGCCTGCACCGCCGCGAGGACCGGCCGATGGGCGTCGCCGTGCGCACCTACTTCACCTCGCCCCGCCACGACGACGACTACCTGGAGTCCTGGCTGGAGCTGTGGGACCGGCGCGGCCCCCAGGACCGGCTGCTGCCCGGCTACGGCTGGATCTTCGGCATGGGCGACGGCACCTCCAACGTCGGCCTCGGCGTCCTCAACACCTCCGACTCGTTCAAGGAGCTGGACTGGCGCGAGGTGCTGAAGGCCTGGTGCGCCTCCATGCCGGAGGACTGGGGGTACACCCCGGAGAACATGACCGGCCCCATCCGCGGCGCCGCCCTGCCCATGGCCTTCAACCGGCAGCCCCACTACACCAAGGGCCTGCTGCTCGTCGGCGACGCCGGCGGGCTCGTCAACCCGTTCAACGGTGAGGGCATCGCCTACGCCATGGAGTCCGGGCAGATCGCCGCCGACGTCATCGTGCAGGCCCACGCCCGCGCCACCCCCGGGCAGCGGGAACTCGCCCTGCGTCGCTACCCGCGCGTCCTGAAGGACACCTACGGCGGCTACTACACGCTGGGCCGCGCCTTCGTGAAGCTCATCGGCAACCCGAAGGTCATGCAGATCGCCACGCAGCGCGGGCTGACCCACCCGCTGCTGATGAAGTTCACGCTGAAGCTGCTCGCCAACCTCACCGACCCGACGGGCGGCGACGCCATGGACCGCATCATCAACGGCCTGAGCAAGGTGGCCCCGAAGGCCTGACGGCCGGCTGCGGGTCCGCAGGTCAGCTGTCCGCCGGGGTCTGTCCGGGCCTGCCTGACCTGCCGGTCCTGCCGTGTTTGCCTGATCCGACTGGTCCGACCGGTACGCAGGGTTCACCTGGTCCGCCGGGTCCGCCGGGTCTGCCGGGTTCACCTGGTCCGTCGGCCCCCGGTCCGTCGTCCGCGCGTGTGCCGGTACGGCGAAGGGCCGCAGCCCCCGAGCGGCTGCGGCCCTTGTTCGTACTGCTGTAGTTCTGCCCTGCTTGTCCGGATTCCCCTTCCGTGGGGGCCGGTTCAGGGCCGATGGGGAGCCCTGGTTCGCGCGACAGCTGTAGCGCCGGCCGTCGCGGGCGCGCTGTCGGCGCTGTCGGCGCTCAGAGCACGCGTACGGCGCCCGACGGCGGGTCGTAGGACAGCGGGCGCTCCACGACGCCCGTGGACGGGTTCTGCGCGCCGACGAACATGCCGTCGCCGACGTACACCGCGACGTGGTACGCGCTGCCCGCGCCGCCCCAGTAGAGGATGTCGCCCGGCTGGAGGTTGCTCAGCGACACCTGCGTACCGGCCGTCGACTGGCTCTGCGAGACGCGCGGCAGGTCGATGCCGACCTGCTTGAACGCGGCCTGCACCAGGCCGGAGCAGTCCCACGAGCTGGGGCCGGTGCCGCCGGAGACATAGGCGTCGCCGACCTGTGCCTTGACGAAGGCCACGACCGCGGCGGCCGAACCGGTCGCCTGCGACACGGTGGTGGAGGCCGCGGAGGTGGTGGCGGCGGCGAGGCTGGGGCGCTCCGCGTTGCGCGTGGCGCGCTCGGCAGCCTCCCGGCGGGCCTCCTCCTGGGCCTTCTTCTTCGCGGCTTCCTCGGCGGCCTTCTTCTTGGCCTCCGCGAGGTTCTTCTTGGCCTGCTCGGCGGCCTTTGCGGCTGCCGCGTCACGCTCCGCCTGCAGCTGGTAGTCCGCGGCGGCCAGCTCCGTGGCCTGCGCGGTCTTCGCGACCTGTGCGGACAGGTCGGCCGTCAGGGTGGGCAGTTCCAGGGTCTGCGTCGTCTCCGACTCGGCGGCGTTCGCCGCGGCCGACGCACCGGCCACTGCCAGGGTGCTGAGGACGCCACCGGCAACTCCGGCCCGCATCGCGATTTTCGACGCGCTGCGGCGGGGCTTCCGGTGGCTGCGTATGTGAGCGGTGTGGGACATGGGTACAAGCGGTACCAGGGGCTGCTCCATACCTTCAAGAAACGTGTGGTGCGCCACAGTTGTTCAACGGGGGCGCCGAATCCCGGGCGTGTCGTTCTTTATTGACGCCGTAACGGACATTGCGGACGGGGTCCAACACGGCTTTGATCACGTACTTTCGTCATTACGCCCGAATTGCCCTCCGCCTACCATCCGTTGGGGTCGTTGGCCAAGCCCGCTTCTCGTCGGCCTCTCATGGGTGTGGCAGAGGTCACGGAACGATTACCGGAGCGGGTGCGTCCGCGACGGGCCCCGTCCCTTGATCACGGCCGGATCACGACCGCGGAGACTTCGTGAACGCGTGCACGCGTCCACACCCCGCCCTCCGGCTCCCTCTGATGTGTGAACGCGCCCCCTATCAAGACATCCGGTCCAACGCGAATTTGCATGCAGCGGAAAGCTCTTGATATTGAGACGACCCCTCTGATCAGGCCTGACGAGCGAAAATGTCACCTCTGGTGATCACTCGGACGCTTCCTGTGTGAAGATCACCGCTCATCCGACTTCATGATCCTTCGTCAGGTGGTGGAGATCACAAAGCTTGTGCAATACCCCGTGTCGCAGATCACAGAGCCACGGGCATAAGATGCACGCGGTTGGGCTTGTGACCTGCTTCACATGTTCTCGATCTTCGCCGGGGCGGGCGGGGTTCGAGGGGCAGTTGGGGCGGATGTGAGCCCGACGCAAACCGCCAGCAGTCAGTGCCGACTGAGAGGAGCGAGGAGCGGTGAACGCGTATGCGCCCATCCTCGTACTGGGAGCCCTCGGGGCAGGCTTTGCGATCTTCTCCGTGGTCATGGCCACGCTGATCGGTCCGAAGCGGTACAACCGCGCCAAACTCGAAGCCTACGAGTGCGGCATCGAGCCGACCCCCACGCCGGCCGGCGGCGGGCGCTTCCCCATCAAGTACTACCTGACGGCGATGCTCTTCATCGTCTTCGACATCGAGATCGTCTTCCTCTACCCGTGGGCCGTCACCTTCGACGCCCTGGGTGTGTTCGGGCTCGTGGAGATGCTGCTCTTCGTGCTCACCGTCTTCGTCGCCTACGCCTATGTGTGGCGGCGCGGCGGCCTGGAATGGGACTGAGGGGCCTAACGACATGGGACTCGAAGAAAAGCTGCCGAGCGGATTCCTGCTGACCACCGTCGAGCAGGCCGCGGGGTGGGTGCGCAAGGCGTCCGTCTTCCCCGCCACCTTCGGCCTGGCCTGCTGCGCCATCGAGATGATGACCACCGGCGCCGGCCGCTACGACCTGGCCCGCTTCGGCATGGAGGTCTTCCGCGGCTCGCCGCGCCAGGCCGACCTGATGATCGTCGCGGGCCGGGTCAGCCAGAAGATGGCGCCGGTCCTGCGGCAGGTCTACGACCAGATGCCCAACCCCAAGTGGGTCATCTCCATGGGCGTGTGCGCCTCCTCCGGCGGCATGTTCAACAACTACGCGATCGTCCAGGGCGTCGACCACATCGTCCCGGTCGACATCTATCTGCCCGGCTGCCCGCCGCGGCCCGAGATGCTGCTCGACGCGATCCTCAAGCTCCACCAGAAGATCCAGTCCTCCAAGCTCGGCGTGAACGCCGAGGAGGCGGCCCGCGAGGCGGAGGAAGCAGCGCTCAAGGCCCTGCCCACCATCGAGATGAAGGGGCTGCTGCGGTGAGCGACGCACCCAAGGACTCGAACGGGGTGAACCCCGACAAGCAGCTGTCCGCCGAGAACCTCCCCGGACAGCGCGGCCAGGGCGGCGAGGAGATCCGCGTCCAGCGCGGCATGTTCGGCGCCAGGAACGGCGGGGACACCTCCGGCTACGGCGGCCTCGTCCGCTCGGTCCGGCTCCCGGGACCGGCGAGCCGCCCCTACGGCGGCTGGTTCGACGAGGTCGCCGACGAACTGGAGGGCGCCCTGGAGGAACAGGGCCTGCTCCCCGAGAACGCCATCGAGAAGACCGTCGTCGACCGGGGCGAGATCACCTTCCACATCGAGCGCGAGCACCTGCTGCGCGTCGCCCGCACCCTGCGCGACGACCCCGCCCTCCGCTTCGAGCTGTGCACCGGCGTCAGCGGTGTGCACTACCCGAACGACAAGGGGCGCGAGCTGCACGCCGTCTACCACCTGCGCTCGATCACCCACAACCGGCTGATCCGGCTGGAGGTCAGCGCCCCCGACAGCGACCCGCGCATCCCCTCGCTCGTCTCCGTCTACCCGACGAACGACTGGCACGAGCGCGAGACGTACGACTTCTTCGGAATCGTCTTCGAGGGTCACCCGGCCCTGACACGGATCATGATGCCGGACGACTGGCAGGGCCATCCGCAGCGCAAGGACTACCCCCTCGGCGGCATCCCCGTCGAGTACAAGGGCGCCCAGATCCCGGCTCCGGACCAGCGGAGGTCGTACTCGTGAGCACGTTCCACGCATCCGACGCGCAGGCCTCCGAGGCCGCGGCGCGCGAGACCACCGAGGGCACCGTCTACACGGTCACGGGCGGCGACTGGGACGAGGTCGTCCAGTCCGCGGCCAAGGCCGACGACGAGCGCATCGTCGTCAACATGGGCCCCCAGCACCCGTCCACCCACGGCGTGCTCCGGCTCATCCTGGAGATCGAGGGCGAGACGGTCACCGAGGCCCGCTGCGGCATCGGCTACCTCCACACCGGCATCGAGAAGAACCTCGAGTACCGGACCTGGACGCAGGGCACCACGTTCGTGACGCGCATGGACTACCTGACGTCCTTCTTCAACGAGACCGCCTACTGTCTCGCCGTCGAGAAGCTCCTCGGCATCGAGGACCAGATCACCGAACGCGCCAAGATCATCCGCGTGCTCCTGATGGAGCTGAACCGGCTCTCCTCCCACCTGGTGTGCATCGCCACCGGCGGCATGGAGCTGGGCGCCACCACGATCATGATCTACGGCTTCCGCGACCGCGAGATGATCCTCGACATCTACGAGCTGGTCACCGGCCTGCGCATGAACCACGCGTACATCCGGCCCGGCGGACTCGCCCAGGACCTGCCGCCCGGCGCGGTCGACCACATCCGCGAGTTCGTCAAGAAGATGAAGAAGAACCTCCCGGAGTACGACAAGCTCGCCACCGGCAACCCCATCTTCAAGGCCCGTATGCAGGACGTCGGCTATCTCGACCTGGCCGGCTGCATGGCCCTCGGCGTCACCGGCCCGATGCTGCGCTCCACCGGCCTGCCGCACGACCTGCGCAAGACGCAGCCGTACTGCGGCTACGAGACGTACGAGTTCGACGTCCCGACCGCCGACACCTGCGACGCCTACGGCCGCTTCCTGATCCGCCTGGAGGAGATGCGCCAGTCGCTCAGGATCGTCGAGCAGTGCCTGGACCGGCTCCAGCCCGGCCCCGTCATGGTCGCCGACAAGAAGATCGCCTGGCCCGCGCAGCTCGCGCTCGGCCCGGACGGCCTCGGCAACTCCCTCGACCACATCAAGAACATCATGGGCACCTCCATGGAGGCCCTGATCCACCACTTCAAGCTGGTCACCGAGGGCTTCCGCGTCCCGCCGGGACAGGCGTACGCGGCCGTCGAGTCCCCCAAGGGCGAACTCGGCGTGCACGCCGTCTCCGACGGCGGCACCCGCCCCTACCGGGTCCACTTCCGCGACCCGTCCTTCACCAACCTTCAGGCCATGGCGGCGATGTGCGAGGGCGGCCAGGTCGCCGACGTCATCGTCGCCGTCGCGTCCATCGACCCCGTGATGGGAGGCGTCGACCGGTGACCACCTCATCTTCCGAGCGGGGCGTCAGCCTGGGCATGCCCGAGCTGCCCGCCCCCGCCTACCCGGACGACGTCCGGACCCGGCTGGAGGCGGACGCGCGCGAGATCATCTCCCGCTACCCCGACTCCCGGTCCGCGCTGCTGCCGATGCTGCACCTCGTGCAGTCCGAGGAAGGACACGTCACCCGCACCGGCGTGCGGTTCTGCGCGGACGTCCTCGGCCTGACCACCGCCGAGGTCACCGCCGTGGCCACCTTCTACACCATGTACCGGCGCAAGCCCTCCGGCGACTACCAGGTCGGGGTGTGCACCAACACGCTGTGCGCGGTGATGGGCGGCGACGCCATCTTCGAGGAACTCCAGGAACACCTCGGCGTGGGCAACGGCGAGACCACCGACGACGGCAAGGTCACCCTGGAGCACATCGAGTGCAACGCGGCCTGCGACTACGCGCCCGTCGTGATGGTCAACTGGGAGTTCTTCGACAACCAGACCCCCGACAGCGCCAAACGCCTCGTCGACGACCTCAGGGCGGGACGGCCCGTGTCGCCGACGCGCGGCGCCCGGCTGTGCACGTTCAAGGAGACCGCGCGGATCCTCGCCGGCTTCCCCGACGAGCGGCCCGGCGCCGTCGAGGAGAGCGGCAGCGCGGGACCCGCCTCCCTGGTCGGGCTCCGCCTCGCCAAGGGCGAGACCGCACCCGCGCGCGTGGTCCACCCCCGCGACGGCGGACCCCACGACGAGCCGCAGGACCGCACGGCACCGCAGTCGTCCCCGGCCGAACACACCAGTTCCCACGACGCGCCGCAGGACACCAGCGCATCCGACCCCTCCCACCCGGCGGGGCCCGTTGCCGAGGAGGGGGAGTGATGACCTTGGCACCCGAACTGAAGGAGAACAGCCCCGAGAAGCTGCTCGCACCCGTGCTGTCGGCCTTCTGGGACGAGGACAGGTCCTGGACGCTGGACGTGTACCGGCGGCACGACGGGTACGAGGGGCTCCGCAAGGCGCTCGCCATGTCACCGGACGACGTCATCGCGTACGTCAAGGACTCCGGTCTGCGCGGGCGCGGCGGCGCCGGCTTCCCCACGGGCATGAAGTGGCAGTTCATCCCCCAAGGGGACGGCAAGCCTCACTATCTTGTTGTCAACGCCGACGAATCGGAGCCCGGGACGTGCAAGGACATCCCGCTCCTGTTCGCGAACCCGCACAGCCTCATCGAGGGCATCGTCATCGCGTGCCACGCGATCAGGTCGTCGCACGCCTTCATCTATCTGCGGGGTGAAGTCGTCCCCGTACTGCGGCGGTTGCAGCACGCCGTGCGCGAGGCCTACGCGGCGGGCTACCTCGGCAAGAACATCCTCGGCAGCGGACTCGACCTCGACCTCACCGTGCACGCCGGCGCCGGGGCGTACATCTGCGGTGAGGAGACGGCACTGCTGGACTCGCTCGAAGGCCGCCGTGGGCAGCCGCGACTGCGTCCTCCTTTCCCTGCGGTGGCGGGCCTGTACGCCTGCCCCACTGTGGTGAACAACGTCGAATCCATCGCGTCGGTTCCCGCGATCATCCACCGGGGCAAGGAATGGTTCCGGTCGATGGGCAGCGAGAAGTCCCCCGGCTTCACGCTGTACTCGCTCTCCGGGCACGTCGCCAACCCCGGCCAGTACGAGGCCCCGCTCGGCATCACCCTGCGCCAGCTGCTCGACATGAGCGGCGGCATGCGGCCCGGCCACCGCCTCAAGTTCTGGACGCCGGGCGGCTCCTCCACCCCGATGTTCACCGACGAACACCTCGACGTGCCCCTCGACTACGAAGGCGTCGGCGCCGCCGGCTCCATGCTCGGCACCAAGGCGTTGCAGTGCTTCGACGAGACGACCTGCGTCGTCCGCGCCGTCACCCGCTGGACCGAGTTCTACGCCCACGAGTCCTGCGGCAAGTGCACGCCCTGCCGTGAAGGCACCTACTGGCTCGTGCAGTTGCTGCGGGACATCGAGGCCGGCAAGGGCGCGATGAGCGACCTCGACAAGCTCGCCGACATCGCCGACAACATCAACGGCAAGTCCTTCTGCGCCCTCGGCGACGGCGCCGCCTCGCCGATCTTCTCCTCGCTCAAGTACTTCCGCGACGAGTACGAGCAGCACATCACGGGCCGCGGCTGCCCCTTCGACCCGGCCAGGTCCACCGCCTGGGCGGATCAGCACCTGGAGGTGAACGCATGACGGTGACCACGAGCGCTCCCTCCTCGGGCGGGCAGGCGCCGGTCCCGCCGGAGGACCTCGTGACGCTGACGATCGACGGCATCGAGATCAGCGTGCCCAAGGGCACCCTGGTCATCCGGGCCGCCGAACAGCTCGGCATCGAGATCCCCCGCTTCTGCGACCACCCCTCCCTCGACCCGGCCGGCGCCTGCCGGCAGTGCATCGTCGAGGTCGAGGGCCAGCGCAAGCCGATGGCGTCCTGCACCATCACCTGCACCGACGGCATGGTCGTCAAGACACAGCTGACATCGCCGGTCGCGGAGAAGGCGCAGAAGGGTGTGATGGAGCTGCTGCTCATCAACCACCCGCTGGACTGCCCCGTCTGCGACAAGGGCGGCGAGTGCCCGCTGCAGAACCAGGCCATGTCCCACGGGCAGGCCGAGTCCCGCTTCGAGGGCCGCAAGCGCACCTACGAGAAGCCGGTGCCGATCTCCACACAGGTGCTGCTCGACCGTGAGCGGTGCGTGCTGTGCGCGCGCTGCACCCGCTTCTCCAACCAGATCGCCGGCGACCCGATGATCGAGCTGATCGAGCGGGGCGCGCTCCAGCAGGTCGGCACCGGCGAGGGCGACCCGTTCGAGTCGTACTTCTCCGGCAACACCATCCAGATCTGCCCGGTCGGCGCGCTCACCTCCGCCGCCTACCGGTTCCGCTCCCGCCCCTTCGACCTGGTCTCCTCGCCCAGTGTGTGCGAGCACTGCTCCGGCGGCTGCGCCACCCGCACCGACCACCGGCGCGGCAAGGTCATGCGGCGGCTCGCCGCGAACGACCCCGAGGTCAACGAGGAGTGGATCTGCGACAAGGGACGCTTCGCGTTCCGGTACGCGCAGCAGAGGGACCGGCTCACCACGCCGCTGGTGCGCAACGCGGAGGGCGAGCTGGAGCCGGCGTCGTGGCCCGAGGCGCTTCAGATCGCCGCGCAGGGACTGCTCGCCTCCCGCGGTCGCACCGGTGTCCTCACCGGCGGCCGGCTCACCGTCGAGGACGCCTACGCGTACAGCAAGTTCGCGCGGGTGGCGCTCGACACCAACGACATCGACTTCCGCGCGCGCGTGCACAGCAGCGAGGAGGCCGACTTCCTCGCCTCCCGGGTCGCCGGCCGCGGTGTCGACCTCGACGGCACGGGCGTCACGTACACCCTGCTGGAGAAGGCCCCGGCGGTGCTGCTCATCGGGTTCGAGTCCGAGGAGGAGGCACCCGGCGTCTTCCTGCGGCTGCGCAAGGCGTGGCGCAAGCACGGGCAGAAGGTGTACGCGCTGGCCACGCACGCCACGCGCGGCCTGACCAAGGCGGGTGGCACACTGCTGCCGGCCGCGCCCGGCACCGAGACCGAGTGGCTGGACGCGCTGGTGAGCGGCGTCGGCCTGGACGGGCCGGGCGCCGAGGCCGCGCAGGCGCTGCGCGCCGACGGCGCGGTGATCGTCGTCGGTGAGCGGCTGGCCGGTGTGGCGGGCGGGCTGACCGCCGCCGTGCGCGGTGCCGCCGCGACCGGCGCCCGCCTGGTGTGGATCCCGCGTCGGGCCGGTGAGCGCGGCGCCGTCGAGGCGGGCGCGCTGCCGACGCTGCTGCCGGGCGGACGCCCCGCCACCGATCCGCGTGCGCGTGAGGAGGTCGCCGCCGTGTGGGGCGTGGCGGAACTCCCGCACCGCTACGGCCGTGACACCGGCCGGATCGTCGAGGCCGCCGCCTCCGGTGAACTCCAGGCGCTGCTGGTCGCCGGTGTGGAGGTCGCCGATCTGCCCGACCCGGCACGCGCGCGTGCCGCGCTCGACGAGGTCGGTTTCCTGGTCTCGCTGGAGCTGCGGCCCAGCGAGGTCACCGAACGCGCCGATGTGGTCCTGCCGGTCGCGGCCGTCGTGGAGAAGGCGGGCACCTTCCTCAACTGGGAGGGCAGGGTGCGTTTCTTCGAGGCCGCGCTCAAGCCGGACCAGATGACCCGCCGCCTCGCCCCGACGGACGCGCGTGTGCTCCAGATGCTCGCCGACGCCATGGACATCCACCTTGGACTGCCCGATCTGCGCACCACGCGCGCGGAGATCGACCGGCTCGGCGCCTGGGACGGCCCCCGCGCCGACGACCCGTCCGAGTCCGCGGGTGTGCTGCCCCGGCCCGCCGCCGGCGAGGCCGTCCTCGCCGGGCACCGGCTCCTGCTCGACCGGGGCGTCCTCCAGGAGGGCGACGAGGCTCTGGCCGGGACCCGGCACGCGGCACGCGCGCGTCTGTCCGCCGCGACGGCCGCCGAGGCCGGGGTGAAGGACGGCGACGTCCTCGCCGTCACCGGTCCCGCCGGGACCATCGAACTGCCTTTGCAGATCACGGAGATGCCCGACCGTGTGGTGTGGCTCCCGCTGAACTCCGCAGGCGGAGGCGTCGCCTCCGACACCGGGGCGCGGCCCGGCTCCCTCGTCCGTATCGGCCCGGCGACCGCCGACGCCGCCGCCCCGCAGGAGGTGGAGGCATGAGCCCGTACTTCCTCGCCGCCGAGGATCTCTCCCTGTTCGGCCGCGACCCCTGGTGGCTGGTCGTCGTCAAGGCGGTGTTCTGCTTCGCGTTCCTGATGGTGACCGTGCTGTTCTCCATCGTCTGGGAACGCAAGGTCGTCGCCTGGATGCAGCTGCGCATCGGCCCCAACCGGCACGGCCCCTGGGGCATGCTCCAGTCCCTCGCCGACGGCATCAAGCTGATGCTGAAGGAGGACATCGTCGTCCGCCGCGCGGACAAGGTGGTGTACGTCCTCGCGCCGATCGTCGCCGCCATCCCCGCGTTCATGGCGATCGCGGTGATCCCGTTCGGGCCCGCGGGCAACGAGATCTCGATCTTCGGCCACCGTACGACCATGCAGCTCACCGATCTGCCGATCGCGATGCTGTACATCCTCGCGGTCGCCTCGGTCGGCATCTACGGCATCGTCCTCGCGGGCTGGAGCTCCGGCTCGACGTACCCGCTGCTCGGCGGTCTCCGCTCGTGCGCGCAGATGATCTCGTACGAGATCGCCATGGGTGCCGCGTTCGCTTCGGTGTTCCTCTACTCCGGGTCGATGTCCACGTCGACGATCGTCGAACAGCAGCAGGACCGCTGGTACATCCTGCTGCTGCCGGTCTCCTTCATCCTCTACATCGTCACGATGGTCGGTGAGACCAACCGGGCCCCGTTCGACATGCCGGAGTCCGAGGGCGACCTGGTCGGCGGCTTCAACACCGAGTACTCGTCCATCAAGTTCGCGATGTTCATGCTCGCCGAGTACGTGAACATGGTGACGGTGTCCGCGGTGGCGACCACCCTCTTCCTGGGCGGCTGGCGGGCCCCGTGGCCCATCAGCACCTTCTGGGAGGGCGCGAACCACGGCTGGTGGCCGATGCTCTGGTTCGTCGTCAAGGTGCAGCTGCTGCTGTTCTTCTTCATCTGGCTGCGCGGCACCCTGCCCCGCGTCCGCTACGACCAGCTGATGAAGCTCGGCTGGAAGGTCCTCATCCCGGTCTCCGTGGTGTGGCTGATGCTCGTCGCCACCATGCGGGCCCTGCGCAACGAGAACTACGGCTTCACCGACATCGCCCTGTACGTGGGCGGCGCCGTCCTCGCCCTGCTGCTTCTGTCCTTCATCGCCGACATGTTCCGGCAGAAGAAGGAGCCGGAGCGGCCCGCGCCCGAACGGGCCGGCTTCGACCCGATGGCCGGCGGGTTCCCCGTGCCGCCGCTGCCCGGACAGGAGCTGCCGCCCGTGCCGCGGCGCCGCCCGCGCCGTGAGCGGGAGCTGATTGTCAGTGGTGGGCCGGATACTCACAGTGACGGATCTCTGGATGGAAAGGAGGCGTCCGATGGCTGAGGAGCCCAAGGAGACCAAGCCCGGTTTCCTCAACCCGGTGGCCGGCTTCGGCGTGACCTTCAAGGCCATGTTCAAGAAGCGGCTGACGGAGCAGTACCCGGAGCAGAAGAAGACCACGGCTCCGCGGTTCCACGGACGGCACCAGCTCAACCGCCATCCGGACGGCCTGGAGAAGTGCGTCGGCTGCGAGCTGTGCGCCTGGGCCTGCCCCGCCGACGCCATCTATGTGGAGGGCGCCGACAACACCGACGAGGAACGCTACTCGCCGGGCGAGCGGTACGGCCGCGTCTACCAGATCAACTACGCCCGCTGCATCCTGTGCGGCCTGTGCATCGAGGCCTGCCCCACGCGCGCGTTGACGATGACGAACGAGTTCGAGCTGGCCGACTCCAGCCGAGCCGACCTCATCTACACCAAGGAGCAGCTCCTCGCCGGCCTGGACGAGGGCATGGTCGACACACCGCACGCCATCTACCCGGGCATGGACGAGCAGGACTACTACCGGGGCCTGGTGACGGAGGCGGCGCCCGGCACGGAGCGGCAGGTCGCCGTCTCCAAGGGCGAGTCCCCGCAGGAGGCGGCGTCCACGTCCGGTCCCGAGGAGCCCGCCTCCGAGGAGGTGATCCGCCGATGAGCGCGTCCCTGGCCGCCGCGACGGGCGAGCAGCTCGCCGCGTACACCACCTCCACCGGGGAGGCCGTCCAGTTCTGGATCCTCGGCACGGTCGCGGTGATCGGCGCCCTGTGCACCGTCTTCCTGAAGAAGGCCGTGCACAGCGCCCTCTGCCTCGCCGGCACCATGATCGTGCTGGCGGTGTTCTACCTCGCCAACGGCGCCTACTTCCTCGGCATCGTGCAGGTCGTCGTCTACACCGGCGCGATCATGATGCTGTTCCTGTTCGTGGTGATGCTGGTCGGTGTCACCGCCGCGGACTCCCTGAAGGAGACCATCAAGGGGCAGCGCTGGCTGGCCCTGCTGTGCGGGCTCGGCTTCGGCATCCTGCTGTTCGCCGGTATCGCCAACGCCTCCCTGACGGAGTTCGACGGCACCGGCGGGGCCAACGCGGGCGGGAACGTGGAGGGGCTCGCGTCCCTCATCTTCACCAAGTACGTCTTCGCCTTCGAGATCACCGGCGCGCTGCTCATCACCGCCACCGTCGGCGCGATGGTGCTCACCCACCGGGAGCGCACCGAGCGCGCCAGGACCCAGCGCGAACTCGCCGAGCAGCGCGTCCGCGAGGGCACGTACATCCCGCCGCTGCCCGCCCCCGGCGTGTACGCCCGGCACAACGCGGTGGACATCGCCGGTCTGCTGCCCGACGGCACCCCGTCCGAGCTGACCGTGAGCAAGACGCTGCGCGAGCGCGGCCAGATCCGCGATGTGTCCGCGGAGGCGCTCAACGACCTCAGGGCGCTGGAGCAGCGCGCCGAGGAGCGTCTGGAGCGCAAGGCGATCGCGCCGGCGACCTTCAAGCGGACCGAGGAGGCGTCGAAGTGAACCCGGTCAACTATCTGTATCTGGCGGCCCTGCTGTTCACGATCGGCGCCACCGGGGTGCTGATCAGGCGCAACGCCATCGTGCTGTTCATGTGCGTCGAGCTGATGCTGAACGCCTGCAACCTCGCGCTCGTCACCTTCTCCCGGATGCACGGCAACCTCGACGGCCAGATCATCGCGTTCTTCACGATGGTCGTCGCGGCGGCGGAGGTCGTGGTCGGCCTCGCGATCATCGTGTCGCTGTTCCGTTCCCGCCACTCGGCCTCGGTCGACGACGCCAGCCTGATGAAGCTGTAAGGGGTCGGAAGAATCGTGGAGAACCTGATCGCGCTGCTCATCGCGGCGCCCCTGCTCGGAGCGGCCGTCCTGCTGGTCGGCGGCCGGCGCCTGGACGCCGTCGGCCACTGGTTCGGCGTCCTCATGTCGGCCGTGTCCTTCGTCCTCGGCCTCGTCCTCTTCTCCGATCTGCTCGGCAAGGACGCCGAGCACCGGACCCTGACCCAGCATCTGTTCAGCTGGATCCCCGTCGAGGGCTTCCAGGCGGACGTCGCGTTCCGCCTGGACCAGCTGTCGATGACGTTCGTCCTGCTGATCACGGGTGTCGGCTCGCTGATCCACCTGTACTCCGTGGGGTACATGGAGCACGACGAGCGCCGCCGCCGCTTCTTCGGCTATCTGAACCTGTTCCTCGCGGCGATGCTGCTGCTCGTCCTCGCCGACAACTACCTTCTGCTGTACGTCGGCTGGGAGGGCGTCGGTCTCGCCTCCTACCTGCTGATCGGTTTCTGGCAGCACAAGCCCAGCGCGGCCACCGCGGCGAAGAAGGCCTTCCTGGTCAACCGCGTCGGCGACATGGGCCTGTCGATCGCGATCATGCTGATGTTCACCACGTTCGGCACGTTCGCCTTCGGCCCGGTCCTCGGCACGCACACGGAGCCCGGTCTCGCCGCCGATGCCACCGAGGGCAAACTGACCGCGATCGCGTTGATGCTGCTGCTCGCGGCGTGCGGCAAGTCCGCGCAGGTGCCGTTGCAGTCCTGGCTCGGGGACGCGATGGAGGGCCCGACGCCGGTCTCCGCGCTGATCCACGCCGCGACCATGGTGACCGCGGGCGTGTACCTCATCGTCCGCTCCGCCAACATCTTCGACCTGGCGCCGGACGCGCAGCTCGTCGTCACCGTCGTCGGCGCGGTCACGCTGCTGTTCGGTGCGATCGTCGGTTGCGCGAAGGACGACATCAAGAAGGCGCTGGCCGGCTCGACCATGTCGCAGATCGGCTACATGGTCCTCGCCGCGGGCCTCGGCCCCATCGGCTACGTCTTCGCGATCATGCACCTGGTGACGCACGGATTCTTCAAGGCCGGGCTGTTCCTCGGCGCGGGCTCCGTGATGCACGGTATGAACGACGAGGTCGACATGCGGCGTTACGGCGGCCTGCGCAAGTACATGCCGGTCACCTTCGTCACCTTCGGCCTCGGCTATCTCGCCATCATCGGCTTCCCCGGCCTGTCCGGCTTCTTCTCCAAGGACAAGATCATCGAGGCGGCGTTCGCGAAGGGCGGCACCGAGGGGTGGATCCTCGGCGCGTGCGCCCTGCTCGGCGCGGCCATCACCGCGTTCTACATGACGCGCGTGATGCTGATGACGTTCTTCGGCGAGGAGCGCTGGCGCGAGGCGCCTCCCGGCACCGACGGCGAGTACAGCGTGCCTCACCCGCACGAGTCGCCGAGGAGCATGACGGTCCCGATGATCGTCCTCGCGGTCGGTTCGGTCGGTGCCGGCGCCTTCTTCAGCATCGGCGACCGCTTCCTGAACTGGCTGGAGCCCGTCACCGGGCACGAGCACGGCGACTCGCCGCTCAGCGCCGCCGCTGTCACCGGCGCCACGATGGTGTGCCTCGTCATCGGCGTCGCCATCGCCTGGGCGCAGTACGGCCGCAAGCCCGTCCCGGCGGTCGCCCCGCGCGGCTCGCTGCTCACCCGCGCCGCCCGCCGCGACCTGCTTCAGGACGACTTCAACCATGTCGTCCTCGTGCGGGGCGGCGAGCATCTGACGCGGTCCCTGGTCTACGTCGACCACACCCTGGTCGACGGAGTCGTCAACGGCACGGCGGCCTCGGTCGGCGGCCTGTCCGGGCGGCTGCGCAGGCTGCAGAACGGCTTCGCGCGGTCGTACGCGGTCTCCATGTTCGGCGGTGCGGCCCTGCTCATCGCCGCCACCCTGCTGATGAGGGCGGTCTGATACCGATGTCCTTTCCTCTGCTGACAGCGACGGCGGCGCTCCCGGCGGTCGGGGCGATCGCCACGGCGGCCGTACCGGCCGCGCAGCGCACCGCCGCCAAGTGGCTGGCGCTGCTGTTCTCCCTCGCCACGCTCGCGCTCGCCGTGACGGTCGCGGTCCGCTTCGACCCCGACGGCGCCCGCTACCAGCTCACCGAGTCCCACTCCTGGATCGCCGAGTTCGGGGTGCGGTACGAGCTGGGCGTGGACGGCATCGCGGTGGCGCTGGTCGCGCTGACCGCGCTGCTGATCCCGTTCATCGTGCTGGCGGGCTGGCACGACGCCGACCCGCTGGAGACCGGCAGTCGGCGCTGGCGGCCCACCCAGGGCTTCTTCGCGCTGATCCTCGCCGTCGAGGCGATGGTGATCCTCTCCTTCGAGGCCACCGACGTCTTTCTGTTCTACATCTTCTTCGAAGCCATGCTGATCCCGATGTACTTCCTCATCGGCGGCTTCGGGGACCGCGCCCACGAGCACGGCGAGCAGGCGGCGGCCACCCAGCGGTCGTACGCGGCGGTGAAGTTCCTCCTGTACAACCTGGTCGGCGGTCTGATCATGCTGGCCGCCGTGATCGGCCTGTACGTGGTCGCGGGGAACTTCTCCCTCACCGAGATCGCCCAGGCCCGCGCCGACGGCTCGCTGGACATGGCGACCGGCACGGAACGCTGGCTGTTCCTCGGTTTCTTCTTCGCGTTCGCGGTGAAGGCGCCGCTGTGGCCGCTGCACACCTGGCTGCCCAACGCCATGCAGGAGTCCACCGCGCCGGTCGCCGTCCTCATCACCGCGGTCGTCGACAAGGTCGGCACGTTCGCGATGCTCCGCTTCTGCCTCCAGCTGTTCCCGGAGGCCAGCAAGTGGGCGACGCCGGTGATCCTGGTCCTCGCGGTCATCAGCATCATCTACGGCGCGCTGCTGGCGGTGGGCCAGCGGGACATCAAGCGCCTGGTGGCGTACGCGTCGATCTCCCACTTCGGCTTCATCATCCTGGGCATCTTCGCGATGACCAGCCAGGGCCAGTCCGGCGCCACCCTCTACATGGTCAACCACGGCCTGTCGACGGCGGCGCTGATGCTGGTCGCCGGCTTCCTGATCTCCCGGCGCGGTTCGCGGCTCATCGCCGACTACGGCGGTGTGCAGAAGGTCGCCCCGGTCCTCGCCGGCACCTTCCTGATCGGCGGTCTGGCGACGCTGTCGCTGCCGGGCCTCGCGCCGTTCGTCAGTGAGTTCCTGGTCCTGGTCGGCGCGTTCGAGCGCTACCCGGCCATCGGCATCATCGCCACCTTCGGCATCGTCCTCGCCGCGCTGTACACCCTCGTCCTCTACCAGCGGACGATGACCGGCCCGGTGAAGCCCGAGGTGTCCGCGATGCCCGACCTGAGGGTGCGCGAGCTGGTCGTGGTCGCCCCGCTGGTCGTCCTGCTGATCTTCCTGGGCGTCTATCCGAAGCCCGTCACGGACATCGTCAACCCGGCGGTCAAGCAGACCATGTCGGACGTACAGAAGAAGGACCCCCGGCCCGAGGTGGAGGCGGCCAAGTGAGCACAGCAGCCGTCCACAGCCTGTGGACAACCGCGGCCGACCCGATCTCGAAGATCGACGCGCCGAAGATCGAATACGGGCAACTGTCGCCCACCCTGATCGTCGTGGGCGCCGCCGTCGTCGGGGTCCTCGTCGAGGCGTTCGTACCGCGCAAGGCGCGCTACTACGCGCAGATGTTCGTCTCCGTCGTCGCGCTGGCCGCCGCGTTCGCCGCGGTCGTCGCCCTCGCGGCCGACGGATACGGCACCACCAAGGCCCGTATCGCGGCGATGGGCGCCATCGCCGTGGACGGACCGGCGCTCTTCCTCCAGGGCACGATCCTGCTGGCCGCGCTGGTCGGCCTGTTCACCTTCGCCGAACGGCGCCTCGACCCCGAGGCGCACGGCAGGCCGGTCGACTCCTTCGCCGCGCAGGCCGCGTCCGTGCCCGGCAGCGACAGCGAGAAGGCCGCGATCAGGGCCGGGTTCACCACCACCGAGGTGTTCCCGCTGCTGCTGTTCGCCGTCGCCGGCATGCTGGTCTTCCCCTCGGCGAACGACCTGCTGACCCTGTTCGTCGCCCTGGAGGTCTTCTCCCTCCCGCTGTACCTGCTGTGCGCACTGGCCCGCCGCAAGCGGCTGATGTCGCAGGAGGCCGCGGTGAAGTACTTCCTCCTCGGCGCGTTCGCCTCCGCGTTCACCCTGTTCGGCATCGCCCTGCTCTACGGCTACGCGGGCTCCGTGTCGTACGCGACGATCGCCCATGTCGTAGACGGCACCGCCGCCGACATCGACCCGGCCCTCGCCGACACCATGGGCAACGACGCGCTGCTGCTCATCGGCACCGCGATGCTCGTGATGGGCCTGCTGTTCAAGGTGGGCGCCGTGCCGTTCCACATGTGGACCCCGGACGTCTATCAGGGCGCGCCCACCCCCGTCACCGGCTTCATGGCGGCGGCGACCAAGGTGGCCGCGTTCGGCGCGCTGCTGCGCGTGCTGTACGTCGTCCTGCCGGGCCTGCGCTGGGACTGGCGGCCCGTCATGTGGGGCGTCGCGATCGTCACCATGCTGGGCGGTGCGATCGTCGCGATCACGCAGACCGACATCAAGCGACTGCTGGCGTACTCGTCGATCGCGCACGCCGGGTTCATCCTCGCCGGTGTCATCGCCACCACGCCCGACGGTGTGTCGTCGGTGCTGTTCTACCTGGCGGCGTACTCCTTCGTGACGATCGGCGCGTTCGCCGTGGTCACCCTGGTGCGTGACGCGGGCGGCGAGGCCACGCACCTGTCCAAGTGGGCCGGGCTGGGCCGCCGTTCACCGCTGGTGGCGGCCGTGTTCGCGGTGTTCCTGCTGGCCTTCGCGGGCATTCCGCTCACCTCCGGCTTCGCCGGGAAGTTCGCCGTGTTCAAGGCGGCGGCGGAGGGCGGCGCGGCTCCGCTGGTCGTGGTCGGTGTGATCTCGTCGGCGGTCGCGGCGTTCTTCTACATCCGGGTGATCGTGCTGATGTTCTTCAGCGAGCCGCGGCCCGAGGGCCCGACGGTCGCCGTGCCGTCCCCGCTGACCATGACGGCCATCGCCGTCGGCGTCGCGGTCACGCTGGTGCTCGGTGTGGCGCCGCAGTACTTCCTCGATCTGGCGAGCCAGGCGGGGGTCTTCGTGCGCTGACCGGCCGGTGCGGGCGACGGGACGTCTCCGCCGCCCGCTCGCGCTCCGCGCGCGAGCCACGGACCCGGCTCCCTCGGGGGAGCCGGGTCCGTGGTGTGTTCGGGGGCCTCGTCCGCTACGGGCTGTCGCGGGCGGTCAGACCATGGAATCGAGGACGGTGCCCGTGCCCGCCGTGGTAGCGGAGCCGGTGAGGGTGCCGGGGGCAGTCAGGCCGGTGAGTCCGGTGAGCTCCGAGAGACCAAAGAGGCTTTCCGCGAGACCCGTCAGGGCGCTCAGGTCGACCAGGCCGTTCAGATCGCCGAGGCCGGAGAGGTCGCCGAGGCCGGTCAGATCGTCCGCGGTGGTGGTGCTGTTCACGGTGCTCGTGCCCGTGTCAGTGCCGGCGGCGGCCGTGGTGGCGTCGTCGCCTGTGTCCGTCGGGTTCGTGCGGGCCGCGGTGGCCGTGCCGGGGAGCGACGGCGCCGCCGACACGGCCGTGGCCGACGCACAGGACAGCGTGGTGTTCCACGGGGCGAGCGCCCCGGACGGGTTCTTCCGGAAGATCCACGCCACCAGCGTGTAGTGGCCGGGCATCACGTCCCCGCTGAACGTCTCGCCGAACAGCTTCGGCGCGGCCTGACCGGTGTCCTCGACCACCCACTCCACCGCGGCGAGTTCACGCGCCCCGTTCTCGTCCGCCGTGTACACGAGGCCCGCCGGCTTCGCCGGGTCCAGCGAACCCACGTTCGCGGCCTTGATGTAGTGGTAGCCCAGGCCGCCTTTCCCCGTGTCGGCGACACAGGTGTCGGACCGCGTGAACCCGGCCGAGACGGCGAGCGGCTCGTAGGCGAACCGGGACGTCGCCGCGTAGGTCTTGGCCAGCTCGGTCCAGCCGAGGACGTCGGGGTCGGGCGCGGCGTGGGCGGGCGCCGCGGAGAGGCAGAGGGCTGCGGATGCCGCCAGCGTGGCGGCGGCCTTGAGCGGCCGAGGGGACATGCGAACTCCTTGCAGAGGGGGACGGCGCGGGCGGGTTCCGGCCGTGCGTGTGCCGGTCTGCCCAGGGCCCGCCCGAGCAGGATGGCCACGCCGCCGCTACGGCCGCCACGCGACGCGGGCCATTCGAATGACCACCGAACGTGACGAACGGGCCTGTGGACAACTCCGGGGGTGTCGGTGCGGGCCCCTATCGTGGAGGCAGTGGTCGAGGGACGACGTACGGGGGACACGACGATGGGCGGGACGGGCGGGAGCGGTGTGATGCCAGGCACGGGCCGGCGGGCCGAGGACAGCGCGGCGACGGGCACGGCCGTCAGCGAGGCACTGGCCACGCTGCACCGGGTCTTCGGATACGAGGCCTTCCGCGGCGAACAGGACGCCGTGATCGAGCATGTGGTGGCCGGCGGCGACGCCGTGGTGCTCATGCCGACCGGCGGCGGCAAGTCGCTCTGCTACCAGATCCCCGCCCTGGTCAGACCGGGCACGGGCGTCGTCGTCTCGCCGCTGATCGCGCTCATGCAGGACCAGGTGGACGCGCTGCGGGCGCTCGGCGTGCGGGCCGGGTTCATGAACTCGACGCAGGACTTCGACGAGCGCCGCATGGTCGAGGCCGAGTTCCTCGCCGGTGAGCTGGACCTGCTCTATCTGGCGCCGGAGCGGCTGCGGCTCGACGCCACGCTGGAGCTGCTCTCCCGGGGCAAGATCTCGGTCTTCGCCATCGACGAGGCGCACTGCGTGTCCCAGTGGGGCCATGACTTCCGGCCCGACTATCTCGCTCTGTCGCTGCTCGGCGAGCGCTGGCCGGATGTGCCGCGTATCGCCCTGACCGCGACCGCGACGCGTGCCACGCACCGGGAGATCACCGAGCGGCTGAACATGCCGGCCGCCCGCCACTTCGTCGCCAGCTTCGACCGACCGAACATCCAGTACCGGATCGTGCCGAAGGCGGACCCGAAGAAGCAGCTGCTGCGCTTTCTGCGGGAGGAGCACGCGGGCGACGCGGGCATCGTGTACTGCCTCTCCCGCAACTCGGTCGAGAAGACGGCGGAGTTTTTGAGCGCCAACGGCATCGAGGCGGTCCCGTACCACGCCGGCCTGGACGCGGGCACGCGCGCGGCGCACCAGGCCCGGTTCCTGCGGGAGGACGGACTGGTGGTCGTGGCGACCATCGCCTTCGGCATGGGCATCGACAAACCGGACGTCCGTTTCGTCGCCCACCTCGACCTGCCGAAGTCCGTGGAGGGCTACTACCAGGAGACGGGCCGCGCCGGACGTGACGGACTGCCCTCGACAGCCTGGATGGCCTACGGCCTCAACGATGTGATCCAGCAGCGCAAGCTGATCCAGACCGGTGACGGCGACGAGGCGTTCCGGCGCCGCGCCCAGGCCCATCTGGACGCGATGCTCGCGCTGTGCGAGACCGCGCAGTGCCGCCGAGGGCAGCTCCTGGCCTACTTCGGGCAGGAGCCGGACCCGGCGGGCTGCGGCAACTGCGACACCTGCCTGACCCCGCCGGAGACCTGGGACGGCACCATCGCCGCGCAGAAGGTGCTGTCGACGGTGGTGCGGTTGCAGCGGGAGCGCGGGCAGAAGTTCGGCGCCGTGCAGATCGTGGACATCCTCCTCGGCAAGCGCACCGGCAAGGTCATCCAGTTCGACCACGACCGGCTGTCGGTGTTCGGCATCGGGCAGGAACTGACCGAGGGCGAGTGGCGGGGTGTGATCCGCCAGCTGCTGGCGCAGGGCCTGCTCGCCGTCGAGGGGGAGTACGGCACGCTCGTGCTGACCGACGCCAGCGCCGCGGTGCTCCGCCGGGAGCGGGAGGTGCCGCTGCGCAAGGAGCCGAAGCGGGAGCCCGCGTCCCGCTCGGGGTCCGGCGGCTCGTCGGGCTCCGGACGCAAGGGCAGATCCGCCGCGGCGGCCGAGCTGCCGGAGCATCTGCTCCCCGCCTTCGAGGCGCTGCGTGCCTGGCGGGCCGAGCAGGCCAGGGAACAGGGCGTTCCGGCCTACGTCATCTTCCATGACGCCACGCTGCGGGAGATCGCGACGGCGTGGCCCACTTCGGTGCGGGAACTGGGCGGCGTCAGCGGGGTGGGCGAGAAGAAGCTCGCGACGTACGGGGAGGGTGTCCTCAAGGTCCTGTCGGACCTGGGCGGCCCGCCCGGCGCGGAGGCGGCGGCCCCGGAGGGCGGCGGGGCCGGGACCGGGGGAGACGAGGCCCTCGGCCCGGTCGACTGGCCGGAGACGGACGCCGAACCGGAGTCGGACCACTGGGAGTAGGCCCACCACCGGCCCGCACCACACACCCTCGGCTGCGGGCTGCCGACCGTCGGCCGGATCGCGGACGGCCGGACCACGGGCCGTCGGCCGGCCTGCGGGTCGGCCGGGCGCCGCGTGGGACCGGAGCGGTGGGCGCGGGCAAGCCCTCCGGCAGGGCGCCGCGCGGCACCGCGCGGGCGGGCCCGGCCCGGTCAGCTCAGGGCCGTGAGGCCCGGAGCGAAGGTGATCAGCAGCGGCAGCAGCGGTACGAGCGCCGCCAGTGCTGTCGTCAGGGCGCGGTGCCGCCTGCCCAGCCGGGGCGGGGGTTCGAGCAGGCGGTCCACACGTTCGCCGAGGAGGCGGCGACTGGAGTCGCAGGACAGGACGCCGCGGTGCTGGTTCAGCTCGATCAGCGCGAGCGCCGTGGTGAGGTGGCCGCAGCGGCGGGACGCCGTGTCGTCGGCGGCCAGCTCGACCAGGCGGTGCGTCTGGTCGCGGAAGTGCGCGAAGAGGGGGACACGGGGGAAGCCGGTGGCCAGTGCGGTGGAGAGGTGCAGCAGCCAGTCGTGGTGGGCGCGGGCGTGGCCGCGCTCATGGGTGAGGACCGCGTCGAGCTGGTGGGCGGACAGACGGCGCAGGGCGCCCGTGGTGACGATCAGCCGGGACGGATGCCCGGGGAACCAGCGGGCGTCGGGATACTCGTCCTCCAGCACCAGCAGGGGGCCGGGCTCGGCCGGCAGCCCGGCGGGCAGGTCGGGGGCGCGTTCCCGCAGATGGGCGCGGGCCTGGCCGCGCCGCCTGCGCTCCTCGACGAGTTCCCGCACGAGCATCGCGCCGGTCCAGGCCGCACCGCACGCCAGCAGCGGTGTGAGCACGGCCGCCCAGCCCCGCGCGGCGGACAGGTCGTACGCCTCGGTGACGGCCTGCGGGGCGGGCGCGAACACCTGGGCGCGGACCGCGTGGAAGACGGCGGCGGCCCCCAGGACCAGTGCGGCCAGACAGCACAGCAGGACGGTGGCGACCAGGCACTGCCACACCCACAGCGCGACGACCGGCTCCCGCTCCGGCCAGGCGGCCCGGCACAGCGCGCGCGGCGCCGGGACCGCCGCGGTCAGGGCGACGGCGCTCAGCAGGAGCAGGCAGACGGTCATGCCACAGGCTCCGGATCCTGATCGGAAGGAGGCGGTACGGGGCGTGCGTGGGGCGCGGTGCGCGCCGACGGCGCGCGGGCCGTGCGGTGCGGCGACCGCCGGCGACGGGTGCGGGGTGCCGAGGGCACCCGCCGCCAGTATGACGGTCCGCGGCCCGGTCGTCAGCCCGTCACGATGCGCCCGGTCACCTCGCCGAGGCCCACACGGGCGCCGCCCGGTCCGGGCGCCCACGCCGACAGGGTGACCACGTCGCCGTCCTCCAGGAACGTCCGCTTGCCGTCGGGCAGTTCGAGCGGGTCCCGGCCGTTCCAGGTCAGCTCCAGCAGGGAGCCGCGCTGGTTCTGTTCGGGGCCGCTGACCGTGCCGGAGCCGTAGAGGTCGCCGGTGCGCAGGGAGGCGCCGTTCACGGTCATGTGCGCGAGCTGCTGGGCGGCCGTCCAGTACATGGTGGAGAACGGCGGATCGGACACGACATGCCCGTTGATCGCGACGGAGATCCGCAGGTCGTAGCCGGCCGGCTCCTCGGCGGAGTCGTCCAGGTAGGGCAGCAGCGGGTGGGTGCGCTCCGGGGGCGCCACCCGGGCGTCCTCCAGCGCCTCCAGCGGGGTGATCCACGCCGACACCGACGTGGCGAAGGACTTGCCGAGGAACGGGCCGAGGGGGACGTACTCCCAGGCCTGGATGTCGCGTGCCGACCAGTCGTTGAGCAGGCACAGGCCGAAGACGTGCTCGCGGAAGTCGCCGAGCGGCACGGGCGTGCCCAGCTCGGTGGGTACGCCGACGACGAAACCGACCTCGGCCTCGATGTCCAGCCGGACCGACGGGCCGAAGACCGGCGCCGGGTCGGTGGGCGCCTTGCGCTGGCCCGAGGGCCGTACGACGTCCGTGCCGGAGACGACGACGGTGCCGGAGCGGCCGTGGTAGCCGATCGGCAGATGCTTCCAGTTGGGGGTGAGGGAGTCCGCCGCGTCCGGGCGGAAGATCTGGCCGACGTTCCGGGCGTGGTTCTCGGAGGCGTAGAAGTCGACGTAGTCCGCCACCTCGAAAGGCAGATGGAGGGTGACGGAGGACAGGGGGTGGAAGAGGGGTTCGACGACCTCCCGGTGGGAGGGCACCGTCACCCACGCGGTCAGGGCGCGCCGGACGTCCGACCAGGCGGTGCGGCCCGCGGCCAGCAGCGGGTTCAGGGTGGGCTGTGCGAGCAGGGCGGCGTAGGGGGAGTCGAGCGCCAGGGCCGCCGCGCCGGCGTCGAGCACGTGGTCGCCGAGCCGTACGCCGACCCTCCGCTCGGTGGGCGCCTCCGCCGTGGAGAAGACGCCGTAGGGAAGGTTGTGCACACCGAAGGGGTCGCCCTCGGGGACATCGAAGGGGGGCATGCGGTGCAGCCTCGCTTTCGTGCACGTCGACACGGCGGGACGCCGTGTGGTCCAAGTGGTTCGGGCACACGTTACGGCCGGGCCACCCCTCTTGTGCAGTGTCTAAAGAGTTTGCAATGTCGGTTATGCCCTTGTCGGAGGTGTCAGTTCCGGCTTAGCGTCCTTTGCGGGGAAGTCGGAACGGCCACATCCGTTCCGGCCGGGGGAAACACCTGTGGGGGGTGCCGTGACGAGGCGTGCCGGAAGTGTGCCCATCGAAGCGGACCGGGATGTGCCGGGGCTGATCGTGAAGTTCGGCGACTACCCGTTGCACCACGGCGGCGTCGGCGCGATCCGCAGCCTGGGGCGCCTGGGTGTGCCCATGTACGCGGTCACCGAGGACCGGTACACCCCGGCCGCCGCCTCCCGCTATCTCACCCGCGCCTTCCCGTGGCGCACGACCGGCACGGAGGAGCCGGAGCGTCTGGTGGAGGGGCTGCTGCGGATCGGCCGCAGGATAGGCCGGCCCGCGGTGCTGATCCCCACCGACGAGGAGGCCGCCGTGCTGATCGCCGAGCATCAGGAGGCGCTCGACGGCCACTTCCTCTTCCCGCGCGTCGACCCGGGCCTGCCGCGCCGCCTGGCCAGCAAGCAGGGCCTGCACGACCTGTGCGCGGAGCACGGCATCGCCAGCCCCCCGGCGGCGTTCCCGGAGTCGTACGCCGACATCGTCGCGTACGCCGGATCGGCCCGTTTCCCGGTGGTGGCCAAGAACCGGGAGGCGTTCGTACGGCGTGCCCGGCCCGCGGTCAACGGCACCACCCGTATCGACACCCGCGAGGGCCTGCTCGCCCTGGCCCGCGACTGGGGCGAGCCGCCCGGGGTGATCCTCCAGGAGTATCTGCCGCGGGAGGACGCCGAGGACTGGATCGTGCACGCCTGCTTCGACGCGCACTCGGCCCCGCTGGCGATGTTCACCGGGGTGAAGGTGCGCTCCTGGCCACCGCACGCGGGCATGACCGCCAACGCCTACGCCGTCGACAACCCGGAACTCGCGGACCTCGCCGCACGTTTCATCAAACAGATCGGCTTCAGCGGCATCATCGACCTCGACCTGCGCTTCGACCGGCGCGACGGGCAGTACAAGCTCCTCGACTTCAACCCGCGCATGGGCGCCCAGTTCCGGCTCTTCGAGACCGAGTCGGGGGTGGACGTCGTCCGCGCCCTGCACCTCGACCTGACGGGGCGCACCGTGCCGGAGGGCGAACAGCGGGCGGGCCGCCGCTACATCGTGGAGAACATCGACCTGCCCGCCCTGCTCGCCTACCGCCGCAGCGGCTACACCACCCCGCACGCCCCGGCCCGGCCCAGCGGCACGGAACTGGCCTGGCTGGCGGGCGACGACCCGCTGCCGTTCCTCACGATGCTCGCGCGCTTCGTACGGCCGGGCGCCAGGCATCTCCACCAGCTGTGGCGGACCAGCCGCCGCGGCGGCACCACCCGTCCCGCCGGCTGAGGCCGGCGGGGAAGCGGGCCCGACGGGGGCCCGGCACAGCCGCGAAGTGACGGTGTGACGTCTCTGGGGAGGGACTTCGTGATCCAACCGGCAGCAGTCATCGGTGCGGGCCCGTTCGGCCTGTCCACCGCCGCCCATCTGCGCGCACGCGGTGTCCCGGTCCGTGTCTTCGGCGAGCCCATGGTGAGCTGGCGCGACCACATGCCCTCCGGGATGCTGCTCAAATCGACCCCGGCCGCCTCCACCCTCGACGCCCCCCAGCCCGGACACACCCTCGCCGACTACTGCGACGCCGCGGGGCTGCGGCGGCTCGTCACGGACGAGGACCTCATCCCCGTGGAGACCTTCACCGCGTACGGGGAGTGGTTCCAGCAGCGGCTCGTGCCCCGACTGGAACGGGTGCGGGTGGTCTCCGTCGACCGGGCGACCGCCGGCTCCGGCTTCGAACTGAAACTGGACTCCGGCGAGTTGTGCACCGCCAGGGCGGTCGTCGTGGCCACCGGCCTGTCCGGCCTCGCGCATCTGCCGGCCGAGCTGGCGTCCGCCGCCCCGGACGGGCCGAGCCCCGCCGGCCCCCTCTCGCACAGCAGCCAGCACCCCGACCTCACCCGGTTCGCCGGCCGTGAGCTGATCGTCGTCGGCGCCGGCCAGTCCGCGCTGGAGACCGCCGTGCTCGCCGCGGAGGCCGGGGCCCGCGTCCGGGTCGTCGCCCGCGGACGCGGCAGCGTCGCCTTCGGCGAACCCCCGTGGCGGCAGCCGAGGCTGCGCCCCGAATCGCCGTTCGGCCGCGCCTGGTCGCTGTGGGCGCTCAGCTACTACCCGCACCCCTACCGTCTGCTCCCGGCCGGACTGCGCCACTACCTGGTCCGCCGGGTCCTCGGCCCGCTCGGCGCCTGGTGGCTGCGGGCCCGCTTCGAGGGACAGGTGGAGGTCACCGAGGTCGACCGGATCGTACGGGCCGAGACCGACGCGGGCCGCACGGCACTGACGGTACGCACCCACGCCGGCGGCGTGCGGGAACTCGCCGCCGATCACGTCATCGCCGCGACCGGCTACCGCGTGGACATCTCCGCGATGGACTTCCTCGGCCCCGAGCTGCGCACCCGGCTGGCGGTCAGCCGTGGCGCCCCGAAACTCGGGGCGGGCTTTGTGTCCTCGGTGCCGGGCCTGTACTTCACGGGCCTGCCGGCGGCGGCGTCGTACGGGCCGGTGATGCGGTTCGTGTGCGGCACGGAGTTCGCCTCACCCCGGCTGGCCCGGCACCTGGAGGCGGCGCACCGGGAGTGAGGGCCGGCGCGTAGGGCCGGAGGGGCGTGCGCGGGCCCGCAGCGTGGTGAACGGGCGGTGTGTGGTGTCCGTATTCTCTGATCATGGCCGCACCCACCGCATATTCACTCGTCGCGACGGACCTGGACGGAACGCTGCTGCGCGGGGACGACACCCTCTCCCACCGGTCCCGTTCCGCGCTCGCGCGGGTGACGGCGGCGGGTGCCCGGCATCTGGTGGTGACAGGACGGCCGGCCCCTCGGGTACGGCCGCTGCTGCGGGACCTCGGCTGCACCGGGCTCGCGGTGTGCGGGCAGGGCGCGCAGGTGTACGACGCCGGGGCGGACCGGCTGCTGTGGTCGGTCACCTTGGACCGGGAGCTGGCAGAGACGGCGCTCGGCAAGATCGAGGCCGAGGTCGGCGAGGTGTACGCCGCCGTCGACCAGGACGGCGTCGACGGGCTCACCCTGATCGAGCCGGGCTATGTGATGCCGCACCCCACCCTGCCCGCGGTCCGGGTCGGACGGCGCGACGACCTGTGGGCTGAGCCGATCAGCAAGGTGCTGCTGCGCCATGCCGAGCTGTCCGACGACGAGTTGGCGGCGACGGCCCGCGCCGTGGTGGGCGATCTCGCCACGGTCACCATGTCGGGGCCGGGCACGGTGGAGTTGCAGCCGTGCGGGGTCACCAAGGCGACCGGGCTGGCGCTGGCCGCCGAGCATCTCGGGCTGCGGGCGGACCGGGCGGTGGCCTTCGGGGACATGCCCAACGACATCCCCATGTTCCGCTGGGCGGCACACGGGGTGGCCATGGCCAATGCCCATCCCGAGCTGAAGGCGGTGGCGGACGAGATCACCCTGTCCAACGAGGACGACGGCATCGCCGCCGTCCTCGACCGGCTGTTCCCGTGACGGGCACCGGGGTGAAGGCCCTGGCGACGGTCCGGGCCAGACCCCGGTGGTGGTCCGGGTGACGGCCCTGGGGGCACGGGCGGTGGCCCCGGGGGAGGGCCGCCGATGTCAGTAGGCGCCGAAGACGTTGTCGATGGATCCGTAGCGGTCGGCCGCGTAGTTGCAGGCGGCGGTGATGTTGGCGACCGGGTCGAACGGGTCGAAGGACGTGCCGGGCACGTGGTAAGCGGCGAAGGTCGGGTCGATCACCTGGAGCAGACCCTTGGACGGGGTGCCGGCGGCGGCGTTGGAGTCCCACAGGTTGATGGCGAGGGGGTTGCCGGACGACTCGCGCATGATGTTGCGGTAGATGCCGTCGTAGCTGCCCGGGATGCCGCGCTCGGCCATGATCGCGAGGGACTCGCGGATCCAGCCGTCGAGGTTGTTGGGGTACCCCGCGACGGTCGTCGCCGCGGTGGACGTGGCCGCCGGGGCCGCGGAGGCGGTGCCCGCGCCGAGGAGCGGCAGGGCGACGACGGCGGCCCCGGTGCCGGCGACGGCGAGGATGCGGGCGAGGCGGGACGTGCGCGGACGGCGGGTGCGGGCAGCGGGCATGGCGGCAGCGGGCATGGCGGCAGCGGGCATGGCTGTGTTCCTCTCCGTCGCCTGCGAGGTGAGCTGTCGGGTTCGGGCTGGGAGGTGCCCGGCCGGGCCGCTGATGGGTGTCCGGCTTCACCCCGAGCCGAGCCCCACGTCCGCGAGGACGCGGTCGTACGGATCGGCGCTTACCTGGGTCCCCCGCTCCTGCCGTGCGTGGATGCGTGCGTCGATGGTGGAACGGGCGGCGGCAGGATTCGGCGTCCGCCCGACAGGCCGGGAACGTATGCGAGAGCACACGCCAGGAACAAGTACCGGATTCACACATCTCCGCCGGTGAGCATGATCGATGAGGCCCGGCAAAGCCTGATCGTTTGCTGCTGCCAAGGCAAGAAAGGGCAGGTGGGCGCGGTGCGGCCGATGGGTCCCGGCCGGGCCGATCAGGGGGTTGACGGCCTTACGAGTGAGTCACCTCACCTTGATCGACAAACAGGGGTGAATCGGATGAACACCTCAAGTTGCCGCCGGGGTGTGCGGGTTGCTCGGAATGTGCCGATGGCTACCCTTGGGTAAGTCGATAAATATCCCTCCTTATCAGCTGATCGAGAACATAACGGGCGTGATCCGATACCGCCCGGCCTGTAACCGTGGGGGCTATCGGTGATCGAAACCCGACCGGATACGCTGACTTGAGTGATGGCAGCGACCTATCGACAAACCGTGTAATCGCCAGCAGACACCAGCAGACAGGAGACCCCTCGTGACCGTCGTCGGGCCGTTCGGGCTGAGCGTGCGGGACCAGGCTCTCGAAGCCGATGTCCAGGCCGGATTGGCGGCTGTCGAGGAAGGGCTGCTCGAGGCCACCAAGAGCGAGGTTCCCTTCATCACCGAGGCCGCGCAGCATCTGGTGCGGGCGGGCGGCAAGCGGTTCCGGCCGCTGCTCGTGATGCTCGCCGCCCAGTTCGGCGACCCGTACGCGCCGGGCGTCGTGCCGTCGGCCGTGGTCGTGGAGCTGACCCACCTCGCCACGCTGTACCACGACGACGTCATGGACGAGGCCGCCGTACGCCGCGGCGTGCCCAGCGCCAACACCCGCTGGGGCAACTCCGTCGCCGTCCTCACCGGAGACTTCCTCTTCGCGCGCGCCTCGCAGATCCTCGCGGACCTCGGCCCCGAGGCGGTGCGGGTGCAGGCCCTGGCGTTCGAGCGGTTGGTCACCGGCCAGATCCTGGAGACCGCCGGCCCGCAGGACGGGCGCGACCCGGTCGAGCACTACCTGGACGTGCTGAGCGGCAAGACCGGCTCGCTGGTGGCCGTCTCCTGCCGGTTCGGCGCGATGATGTCCGGCGCCGACGAGACGGTCGTGGACGTCCTCACGCAGTACGGCGAGCGGCTCGGCGTCGCCTTCCAGCTCGCCGACGACGTCCTCGACATCGCCAGCGACTCCCACGAGTCCGGCAAGACGCCCGGCACCGACCTCCGCGAGGGCATCCCCACCCTTCCGGTGCTGCGGCTGCGCGAGCGGGCGGCACGGCTCGGCCTGGCCGAGGACATCGCCCTGTGCGAGCTGCTGGACTCCGACCTCACCGATGACGCACGGCACGCCGAGGCCCTGGCCGCCCTGCGCGCGCATCCCGCGCTGGAGCAGGCCCGCCGGGACACCGTCCGATACGCCGAGGACGCGCGCGCCGCGCTCGGCCCGCTGGCCGACTGCGACGCCAAGCTCGCCCTGATGGAGCTGTGCGACGCGGTGGTGCACCGGGCGGGCTGATACACCCTCCCGAGGCGCCCTCCCGAGGCGCCCTCCCGGGCCCGTCCGCCGGAGGCCCGCGCCCAGGTGTCCGCCTGCGGCACCACGCCGACCAGGCCGGCATACGGCATTTCCTGTGCCGCGTACGGCATCGCGCTGCCCGGCGTCCCCGGGGTGCACCCGGTCCCGGCCCCTTCCGCGC